>DAHVTI010000142.1 GCA_027324255.1 Bryobacterales bacterium
ACTTCCAGGCGACGCGGGGGCGCATTGCGGACTACCACGCGTGGCTGCACGGGGCGTACCAGACGGTGGGCGCGCGCTAAGGGGCTTTCACCGGCTTCACTACGATGCGGTGCGAGCCGCGGTGCTCCAACTTCAGCTTCACCGCCGAATCGAGCACGGTCTGCGGGACCTCGCCCAACCACAAAAGTTCATAATCGCCGTCTTCCACAGCCGCAGCCAGATATTCGCCCGGGCGAACCGCGGTAAACTCCACCTCCGTGCCCGTGCCCAGCCCCTCCACGCGCACCAGACCCGGCCGCCGCAGTGCCTCCTCTGCCGGCAAGAGCACCACGTTGACTGACCGCAACGTGTCACTCGGCTCCACCGCGCAACGAAGCGTGGCGCCGTCCGTGCGGTAGATCACCGTCAACGCCGCCGGAGCGCCCGCCGTCAGATCCGCCTCTCTTTCCCGTAACTCGTTCGCGCCCAGGCGCACGGAGGCCAGGTAGGCACCAGGAGGCTCCTCTCCGCCCACCCTGTACCTGCCCGGGGTCGCCTCAATCGTGAACGAGCCCTCTTTACTCACCTTCGCAGCGCGCGACACCGTTCCGCCCGCCGCCGCGTCCACCGGAACCAGGTACACCTTGGACTTGCTCCAATCCGGCGTGCCTCCGCCTTCCAGCACCAAGTTGCCCGTCACGGGAAAGCTGGCTGGGATGCGCACCAGCAAGCCTTCCACATCCTCCCCGTTCACTGCTACGGTCGCACTGCCGCTGACCGGATCCTTTCCGGGCTCCCTCACCGTCGCAAACACCCGCCACGTGCCCGGCGGCAGGTTGCTCAATTCGAATGTCCCGTCCGCGCCGGTCCTCGTCCTCCCGATCGTCCCCATGCTGAAGTCCGCCCCAACAACGCGTAGGCTGTAATTCTTCACGCCCTCCCCGTTCGGCCCCACCACGCGGCCCGTCACCTTCGCCATCGGGACCTTCAACATTGGCACGTCGATGCCCGCAGACTCCGCGCCCGCGTCCACCGCCACTCGCTGCGCCGACGACGGATCCGTGCCCTGCTGATAGAAAGTCGGCGTGTAGGCTTCGCGCCGGCCATTGGCTGTCGCTGGGTACAGCCCCCTGGGCGGCGTGTAGCTCCCCACCACGAGGTAGGCGCCAGGCGCCAGCCCGGTGAGGCGATACTCTCCGCGATCGTTCGCCTCCCCGCTCGCGCGGCAGTGCACCATCCGGCGGCGCAACTCGCAGGCATTCACCATGGCTCCTTCCGCCGGTTCGCCGTATTCATCGAACACGCGGCCGCTGATCACACCGTAGGGCGCCAGCTTGC
Organism: Bryobacterales bacterium; assembly: GCA_027324255.1. Classification (GTDB taxonomy): domain Bacteria; phylum Acidobacteriota; class Terriglobia; order Bryobacterales; family Bryobacteraceae; genus Paludibaculum. Next base: position 1,318 of record DAHVTI010000142.1, read on the forward strand.
ACACCAGCCCTGCGCGCGACTGCCCCGCCTCCAGCGTCACGCGCAACGCGGCCGAGCCTCCCTCACCCGCTTCCAGATACCCGCGCTTCCGCGCCCGCAGCACGTAGCGGCCCGCCGCCAGACCCTGCACCCGGAACCGCCCCTCGCCGTCCGTGAACACCGGCTCCGGCTCCTTGCCGTCTACCACCAGCAACACCGCGGCGCGGGGCACCGCTTCGCCGGTGATCGAGTTCACCACCGTCCCTTCGATCGACGCCGGCTGCGCCTGCGCGAGCGCAGCCGCCAGCAACAGCAGGAGCTGACGCATGCGTTACCTCGCCGGCATCGGGACGGGTGTCAACGCCACCTGCGCCGTACCGTTCGCTCCCACTTGAAGCGGCACCGCCGCCGCCAGCAGTTCCTTCGGGATGTCGCCCTGCATCATCGTGTTGTAATCCGCGTTCGCCACCGCCACCGCCAGGTACTCGCCCGGCCGAAGCCCCGTGAACACCGCAAAGCCCGTGCTGCCCACCGGACGGAACTGCAGGAACGGCCTCTTCCGCAGCTCCACCGCCTTGGGCACCAGCAGCACGCCGCGCATCGCGCCCGCTTGCCCGCCCGCCTGCCCGCCGACATCAATCCGCAAGTTGCCGCCGCCCGCGCGGTAGGTCACCTGCACCGGCCCCACCGTGGCCTCATTCAGATCCAGCTCGCGCCCCAGGTACTCCTGCCCGCCCATCTTGACCGAGTCCAGATACGCGCCCGCCGGCGCCGGCCCGTTCACCTGCAACATGTACTTGCCCGGCAGGCTCGCCACCAGCGAAAAGCTCCCGTCCTCGCGCACCGGCTGCGTCTGCATCCACCCGTAGGAGATCTGCTCCGCGGGCACCAGTTGCGCCACGAAGCCCTTCCATTGCGGCGCCTGCGGCAGGCCTTCCGCAACCAGCCTGCCTTCCAGCTTGATCCCGTCGCTGATCCGCACCTCCACCCCTTCCACATCGCGGTCCCTCACCTCCACCGCCGCCGCTCCCATCAACGGGGTCGCCATCCCCGGCTCCCGCAACTGCGCCACCAGCACCCACGAGCCGCTCCGCACGCCCAGCACTTCAAAGGTTCCGTCCTGCCCCATTCGCACCGCTCCGCCCATTCCGCCCGGTTCCACTCCCCGCCCGCGCGGACGCAGCATGACCGAGAATCCGGTCGGCGCCTCTCCGCTCCTGCCGATCACCCTGCCGCGGACTTGATACGCCGCCACCCTCTGCAGACGAATCTCGATGCCCGCCTTCTCGCTCCCCGCCACCACCTCCACGGGCTGCGCCTCCGCCGCGTCCAGCGCCTTCGGGTAGTACGTCGGCGCATACGTGTCCGCTTGCCCGCCTCCACCCGGCATGGGCCGCAGCCGATCCTGGAATTGCACACCCACCACGTAGCGCCCAGGGCTCAGATTCAGCAGCCGGAACATGCCCCGGTCGTCCGTCGTCACGGTCGACCTCGTCATGCTCCACGTCTGCTTCCCGTTCGCCTGCCGCGCGCTGTAGGCCTGCACCATTGCCCCCTGCGCCGGCTCGCCGAACTCGTCCAGCACCCGCCCGGAGAGGATCGCCTGCGGCGTCAGCTTCAGCGTCACCCCGCTCTTCCGCTCGCCCGATGCAAGCTGCAACGCCGCCCCCGACTGCCCCAGGCTCATGGCGTCCACAAAACCGCCCTTGCGCGCCATCATCTGGTAGGGCCCGGCCTCCAGATTCTCAAACCGGAACCGCCCCTCGCCGTCCGTATACACGGACACGTTCCGCGGCGCCGCCGCCCGCATCGGCGTCACCATCCACACCAGCGCGTGCGCCACCGGCGCGCCGGTCGCTTCGTTCACCACAGTGCCCTCGATGGCGCCGGCCTGCGCGCCCAACCTCGCCGTGCTCAGCACCGAAATCGCCAGAGTCAGCAGCAATACTCGCATGTCTTACCTCCTAAGTGCCGGGACTGCCACGCAACTGCGAAATAGTATCCCGCATTTTTTCCGCCAGCGGCCAGTCGGGGTGGCGCCTGAGGAAGTCTTCGAGGACGTTGGCCGCCTTGGCTTTCTGGCCGCGGTGCAGGTAGATTTCGGCCAGCAGGAGCTGGGGGAGGGAGAAGTGGCCGGGGTCGAGGCGGACGGCTTCGAGGAGGTATTTTTCGGCCAGGTCGAAGCGGTTCATTCCGAAATACGTCATGCCCATCTGGGACTGGGCCAGCGCGTCGTTGGGGCGGCGCAGGACGGCGTGGAGGTTGTAGTTCCAGGCTTCGTCGTAGCGGCCCAGGGTGGCCAGCACGCCGCCAAGGTTGACGAGAGGCTCGTAGGCTTCGGCGTCGGCTTCGAGCGAGCGGCGGAAGAATTTTTCGGCGTCTTCGTAGCGGCGGGTCTGGTAGGCGATGGTGCCCAAGTGGTTCCAGGCGGCGGCGAACTGAGGGGCGATTTCAACGGCGCGGTTCAAGTGCTTGATGGCGGCGTCGACGTCGCGCGTCTCGAGCTGACGGGCGGCTTTGGCGTATTCGTCGCGGGCGGACTGCGGGATAGAGAGCTCGCGCAGGGACACGAGGGAGGAGCGGTCGGGCGTCATCTTCGATTCATCGAGGCGCAGGGCGATTTCGACGCGTCCTTTTTTGTCGGCGACGGAGGGGCCGATGTCGATGGTCTTGCGGGTCTCTCCGCGGCCGGGGACAAAGACGATGACGGTGTAGGCGCCAGGAACGATGCGCTTGAAGCGGAACTTGCCGTCGGGGCCGGCGAGCGTGGAGGAGTGGAAGGGCGTGGTGGAGCCGTGCAGCGACACGGACGCCTGGGCGGCGGGAACGAGCGTCCCGCGGACCTCGTACTGCTGCTGGAGCAGGAGAAGGAGTAGGGCGGTGATCACTCAGCTTCAGTATGGCACCGGCGGCGGGGGGGACAAGTGCTGTAAATTGGAAACGCCGTGATCAGCCGAAGACGTGCTTTGTATGCCAGCGTGTGCGGGGCCGCGGTGTGCGCGCGCTGCACCACCGTGGGCACCGCGCCGGATTTCGAAGGCCGGACGCTGGAGGGCGTGCCGTTCACGCGCGAATCGCTGCAAGGGCGGCCCGTGCTGATCCAGTTCTGGGCGACGTGGTGCGGCTACTGCCGGCGGGACCAGAGCGCGGTGGACCGGCTGGCCTACGAGTACCTGGGCAGGATCCACGTGCTGGCGGTGAACGTAGGCGAGGACGCGCGGACGGTGCGGGGGTATCTGGCGACAGCGCCGCGGCGGGGCGAGGTGGTGCTGGGCGGCGACACGAATCTGGCGCAGGTGTTCCGGCCGAACGGGTTTCCACACTACGTCCTGCTGAGCAGGGATTCGGAGGTGCTGGGGGTGCAGCGCGGCTCGGCGGGGGAAGACGGCCTGCGGAGATTGCTGGAGAGGGCGGGACTGTAAAGGAGGGTTGGCAGGGATGAGGATCCAGATGGCGGCGGCGGCAATGCTGGCCCTGGCGGGCGCGAGCGCGCAGCAGGCCGGGCCGGTGAAGAACGTGACGGTGTACCGCGAGGCGGGGCGGTTCGGCGGCTGGCCGGCGAACCACGGCATCTGGTCGTGGGGTAACGAGATTGTGGTGGGCTTCGAGTCGGGCTACTTCCGGCAGGATCGCGAGCACCACGCCATCGACCGCACCAAGCCGGCATCGCACCTTCTCGCCCGCAGTCTCGACGGCGGCGAGACCTGGAAGATTGAAAGGCCCGAAGGGCTCCGTCCGCCGCCGGGCATCCAGCAGGCCAACGTGCCGGTGGAGACGGGCAAGCCGGTGTCGGATTGCCCCGGCGGGATCGACTTCACGGCGCCGGGCTTCGCGCTGACGGCGCGCATGGCGAATATCCACACCGGGCCTTCGCGGTTCTACTACTCGCCGGACAAGGGCAGGACTTGGCAGGGCCCGTACCGGCTGCCAGACTTCGGGCAGCCGGGCATCGCGGCGCGCACGGACTACCTCGTCAACGGGCGGCACGACCTGACGATGTTCCTGACGGCGGCGAAGTCCAACCGGAAAGAGGGCCGCGTGATCTGCGTGCGGACGCGGGACGGGGGCAAGACGTGGAGCCTGGAAGGGATGGTGGGGCCGGAGCCGGAAGAGAACGACTTCGCCATTATGCCGGCGTCGGTGCGGCTGGGGCCGCGGGAGATTCTGACGGCGATCCGGCACCGGACGTTCATCGACACCTATCGGAGCAAGGACGACGGCAAGACGTGGACTTATGCGGGCAAGCCCGTGCCGGATACGGGACGCGGCAATCCGCCGTCGCTCACCAGGCTGAAAGACGGGCGGCTGGCGCTGGCCTACGGCTACCGGGCCGCGCCGTTCGGCATCCGGGCGCGAATCAGCAAAGACGGCGGCGCGACGTGGGGTGAAGAGATCGTGTTGCGGAAGGACGGAGGGGCGTGGGACCTGGGCTACCCGCGCACGGTGCCGCGGCCGGACGGGAGACTCGTCACGATCTACTACTACAACGACGATCAGGATGGGGAACGGTATATCGGCGCGACGATCTGGAACCCGGGAAAGTAGCTTAGCCTCTTCCCCGCGCCCGGGCGGCGGGGCGTGCGGCGGCGGTCAGAAGACGAAGTCGTCCCGGATGAGGAGGCAGCAGACGGGGATGAAAACCCCGGCGAAGAACGCGTAATGCTGCGGCTCGGAGACGACGCCTTCGTCCATGAGCCAGCCGAGCATGCCGACGTTTTCATACCAGGTTTTGATGGCCACCTCGTTCTCAGCCATGGGGACGGCCGGCAGGTTGACCGTGCAGACCGCGACCGGTTCGGTTTCCCGGCCATCCTCGACGGCCATCAGCCGGAGACAGGTCCGGCCGTTGCGAAGGTAGCGGGAAAAGGAAAGAACGACCTCGGTCCTGCCGTAGCAGCGGACCCGTTTGCCGTTGACAGTGGTATGAGCAAGCATCAGACGCCTCGAGAAATCCAGCGCTCTCCGAGTGCCTGACCTATTGTAGACCCAAACAAGGATAAAAAGACCGTTAAATCTTAAACCGGACGCGCCACAACGGGAGCGGGCGCGGGCGGCCGGCCGCCGGCGATGGCGCCGTCGATGAGGAGCGGCCCGGCGGGGGGCGGCGCGGAGGGCGCTCAGCCGCCGGCGATAGCGCCGATAATGAGGAGCGGCTCGGCGGCAGTGAGGACGGGCAGGGGGAGAAGGGCGTCGAGGGGATCGTGGGAGAGGTCCTGTTGGCAGGCGAAGAAGCGGATGAAGGGGCGGCGGCGGCCGGTCGAGTGGTCGCGGAGGGTGCCGACGAGCGGGGGGTAACGAGTTTCCAGGGCGTCGAGGACGGCGCGGAGGGTGACGGCGCCGTCCAGGGGCAACTCGACCTCATCGGCGACGCCGGCGAGCGTCCGGAGGTGGTAGGGCAGGACGACGCGGATCACGGGATGGTCTGGACCTCGACGGAGAGGACGGCGGGGAGATCGCGGACAATGGGGGCCCAGGTGTCGCCCGAGTCGGCGGAGGCGTAGACCTGACCGCCGGTGGTGCCGAAGTAGACGCCGCAGGAGTCCAGGGCATCAACGGCCATGGCGCCGCGCAGCACGTTGACGTAACAGTCCTGCTGGGGCAGGCCGGCGGTGAGGGGCTCCCATTCGTTCCCGCCGGAGCGCGTGCGGTAGACACGGAGCTTGCCGTCGGGAGGGAAGTGCTCGGAGTCGGACTTGATGGGCAGGACGTAGACGGTGTCGGGCTGATGGGCGTGGACAGCCATGGCGAAGCCGAAATCCGTCGGGAGATTGCCGCTGACCTCGGTCCAGTTGGCGCCGCGGTCCTCGCTGCGCATGACATCCCAGTGCTTCTGCATGAAGAGGACATCGGGGCGGGCCGGGTGGAGGGCGATGCGGTGGACGCAGTGGCCGATTTCGGCATTGGGGTCGGGGATGTACTCGGAGCGGAGGCCTCGGTTGATGGGGGTCCAGGAGGCGCCGCCGTCGTCGGTGCGGAAGGCGCCGGCGGCGGAGATGGCGACGTAGAGGCGGTTGGCGTCGGACGGGTCCTGGAGGACGGTATGGAGGCACATGCCGCCGGCGCCGGGCTGCCAGCGGGAGCCGGTGGAGTGGTTGCGGAGGCCGGAGAGTTCCTGCCAGGAGGCGCCCGAGTCAGTGGAACGGAAGAGGGCGGCGTCTTCGACGCCGGCGTACACGGTGTCGGGGTCGGTGAGGGAGGGCTCGAGGTGCCAGACCCGCTTGAATTCCCAGGGGTGGGGGGTGCCGTCGTACCACTGGTGGGTGCCGGGGGTGCCTTCGTAGACGAAGGCGTTGCCGGCGGCCTCCCAGGTTTTGCCGCCGTCGGAGGAGCGCTGGATCTGCTGGCCGAACCAGCCGCTGGACTGGGAGACGTAGATGCGGGAGGGGTCGGCGGGGGAGCCCTTGAGGTGGTAGACCTCCCAGCCGGCGAAGTGGGGGCCGGAGACGGTCCAAGTCTTGCGCTTACCGTCGGATTCGAGGAGGAAGGCGCCTTTGCGGGTGCCGGCGAGGACGCGAACTTTGCTCATATGGATGTTCCCAGGGGGTTGTTTTGTGATGGTAAGGCACGGAAGCCGGATTGGCAAGTAAACTCAGCCACAGTAAACTCAGCGCGGAGGCGAGTACCGGGGAAAAAATCCGTGGTTTGATCGGAAATGCGCTTGACCTGTCTAAAGCTTCAGGGTTGAGCCTGGAGAAGAGAGATGTGGACCGTCACCCAACTGGCGCGAGCGTGCGGGCTGAGCCGGAGCACGGTGTTGTACTACGAGTCGATCGGGCTGCTGAAGGCGCCGAAGCGAACCGGATCGAACTACCGTAGGTACACGGCCGGGGACGCGGCGCGGCTGCGGGAGATCTGCATGTACCGGGACGCGGGCCTGAAGCTGGCGGACATTGCCGCGGTGCTGAGCCGGAAGGAAGGCGAAGCGGCGGCGGTGCCGCGGCGGAGGCTGGCGGAGCTGGACGTGGAGATCTCGAGGCTGCGCGCGCACCAGGGGGCGATCCTCAAGCTGCTTCAAGTAAAACCTAAAGGAATAGAAGACATGATCAGCAAAGAAAAATTCGTTTCCGTGATGAAGGCGGCGGGGTTCAGCGAGCAGGACATGCACCGCTGGCACGCGGAGTTCGAGAAGCTGGCTCCGGCCGAGCACCAGGAGTTCCTGGAGTTCCTGGGCATCGGGAAGGAGGAGATCGAGAAGATCCGGGCGTGGAGCCGGGCCGGCGGCCGGGGATAGGACAGGGGAGGACAGGCGCGTCGCGGGCCTGGGACATTCTGTTCCAGGCGCCCGCGCCCCTGGGGTTGGGCGTATTGAGAACACGGGGCTTGCGGTTTGGCGGAGATCCTGCCAGAGGAAAGACGTGGCCGGTCCGGCCTCTGGATCCCGAGCGGATGAGTGGCTGACCGGAAACGTCATTGACCAAGCGATTCTGATTCTCTTCGACCGCCGGGCGGGAAGGCTCGGCGGCCTTCTCCTTTTCCGCTGAGGAGAAAAGCGGGGGGCCGTTGCATCGGTTTTTCGGGTTGACGCGTCTATGAGTTAGAACGCGGGGCTTGGATACCGTTGATATACTGATGGGTAGGTAGTGGCCGTCCGCGCCTGGGCCCTGGAGGGGCCAGACAATCATGAGCAACAACTTCAAATACTCCGTGGTCAGCGTATCGGCCTGCCTGGTGGCCCTGCTGCTGGTGGGTGCGGTGCTGGGGCAGAGTCCCGAGACGACGCCCAACGATCCGTATAGCCACATCAAAGTCTTCACGGAGGTCTTTGCGAAGATCAAGGCCGACTACGTGGAAGAGCCGGACATGAAGAACGTGACGCTGGGAGCGGTGAACGGGCTGCTGGTGTCGCTGGATCCGTTTGCCAGCTACCTGAACGCGGATCAGTACAAGCAGTATCTGAAGACGAAGGACAACCCGAAGGCGGGCGTGGGGCTGGTGCTGAGCCGGAAGTACGGCTTTGAGCTGAGCGTGGTGGACGCGATTGAAGGGTCGCCGGCGGACAAGGCGGGGCTGTCGACGGGCGACATCATCGAAGCGATCAACGGGATTTCGACGCGGGACATGCCGCTGGCCTACGCCGACGTAGTGCTGCACGGCGAGCCGGGGAGCACGGTGGAGCTGACGGTGTTGCGGCTGCGGAAGCCGGAGCCGGCCAAGGTGACGCTGACGCGGGCCAGGATTGCGCCGCCGCCGATCCGGACGAAAATGCTGGCGGACGAGACGGGCTACCTGGCGGTGGAAGACCTGACGGCGGGCAAGGCGCAGGACGTGCAGGCGGCGGTGGCGTCGCTGACGAAGCAGGGCGCAAAGAAGCTGGTGCTGGACCTGCGGCATTCGGCCGTGAGCACGCCGGAAGAGGGCGTGGCGCTGGCGAACCTGTTCCTGGACAAGGGGACGATCGCATCGCTCACCGGGCAGAAGATCAAGAAGCAGGTGTTTGAAGCCGACCCGGGCAAGACCGTGTACAAGGGGCCTCTGGTGGTGCTGACCAACCGGGGCACGACCGGAGCGGCGGAGGTTGCGGCGGCCGCGCTGAGCGAAAACAAGCGCGCGCAACTGGTAGGCGAGCGGACGTACGGAGACGCGGCGCTGCGGAAAGCGGTGCCGACCGACGACGGCGGCGCGGTGCTGCTGGCGGTGGCGAAGTATTATTCGCCCTCCGGGAAAGCGATTCAGGACACGTCGGTGACTCCGGGCCAGTTGGTGGGCGACATGGAGCCCGAGGCGATCGAGGGCGAAGAAGCGCCCGCGCCGGCGGCGACTCCGGAGAAACCGCAGGAGGATGAGATTCTGAAGAAAGCGCTGGAGCTTTTGGCCGGCAAGGCGACGCAAGCCTCGGCGGCGAAGAGCGGCAGCGACGGCGGGGCCGCCCTGGGCCCGCTGAACGTGCCGGTGCCTCAGCACTAGAAGTGGATAGAGGATAGCAAGACATGCCTTTGTACGAGTACAAGTGTGAACGCTGCCAGAGCGTGTTCGAGGTGATCCAGAAGTTCTCCGACAGCCCGCTGGAAGTGCACGAAGGGTGCGGAGGCACGGTGGGCCGGCTGCTGTCGAGCCCGGCGCTGCAGTTCAAGGGCAGCGGCTTTTACATCACGGACTACGCGCGCTCCGGCAAAGGCGGAGGCAAGAGCAGCGGATCGAGCAAAGCCAGCACGGAGAGCAAGACCGAAAGCAAGGCGGAATCGAAGCCGGCAGCGGCTGAGAGCCCGAAGAAGTAAGCGGTGGAACTGCTGTACCTTTCGCACTGCGTCCCGAACCCACCGGACAAGGGCGAAAAGATCAGAGCCCATTTTGAAGTGAACGAACTGGCCAGGCGGCACAAGGTGCACCTGGCCTGTTTTGCGCGTAGCCCCGAGGAGATGGAAGAGGCGCGGAAGCTGGTGGACCGCTGCGCGTCGGTGTACGTGGCGCCGCTGTTTCCGTTCGCGCTGCACGTGGCGCGCGCCGGGCTGCGCTTTGCGGCCGGGGCGTGCCTGAACACGGCGTTCTACGACAGCGCGGCGATGCGGGCCGACATTGCGGAGCTTCTCAGGCAGCGGCAGATCCGGGCGGCGGTGAGCTACACGGCGGTGATGGCGCCCTATGTGCCGCAGGGGCTGCCGTTCGTGCTGGACCTGACGGACGTCGATTCGGAGAAGTGGCGCCAGTATGCGGCCGAGCGGAAGCCGGGGTTCCTGTACGGGATGGAGGCAGGGCGGGTGCGGCGTCTGGAAAAAGAACAGTCCGCGCGGGCGCATCTGACGCTGCTGACGACGCGGGCTGAGGAGGCGCTGTTTCGGAGCATCACGCCGGAGGCGCGGACGGCGGCGCTCGAAAACGGGGTGGACTTCGCCTACTTCGACCCGGCCGGGGTTGCGGAAGACCCGGGCTTGAGCGGACGGCGGTACCTGCTGTTCGTGGGGTCGATGGACTACTACCCGAACCAGCGGGCGGCGATCGAATTCGCGGAGCGGGTGTTCCCTGCCCTGCGGGCGCAGGATGCGGGGCTCGAATTCCTGGTGGTGGGCCGGAAGCCTTCGGTGCAGGTGCTGGCGCTGGCGCGGGAGCCGGGCGTGGACGTAGTGGGCACCGTGGACGACGTGCGGCCCTACTACCGCAGCGCCCAGGCCGTGGTGGCGCCTTTAAGTATCGCGCGAGGAATCCAGAACAAAGTATTGGAAGCGCTGGCGATGGACAAGCCGGTGCTGGCGTCGGAGGCGGTGTGCCGGACGTTCGGCGAGAAGCTGCCGGCGGGGGTGAAGCGGTGCGCGTCGGCGGCTGACTACGGCACGCTGCCGTGCGCGGTGGAGATCCGGCGGAGCGCGCGGAAGCGGTTTTCGTGGAAGAGCAACCTGGAAGTGCTGGCGGAGGCCGTGGAGCGGGCGGCGGGTCGATGAGACCTTTCGCTATTTTCGACCGCGACGGGACGCTCATTGCGGAGAAGAACTACCTGTCGGACCCGGCCGGGGTGGAACTGCTGCCGGGCGCCATCGAGGCCATCGAGCGCGTGGCCCGGGCGGCCTACGGGGTGATCGTGATCACGAACCAGTCCGGCGTGGGGCGCGGCTACTTCGGGCTGGAAGACGTGGAGCGGGTGCACGCGCGGATGCTGGAGCTGCTGGGAGCGGCGGCGGCGCGGATCGAGAAGATCTACGTCTGCCCGCACGCGCCGGAGGAAGACTGCGCGTGCCGCAAGCCGCGCACGGGGCTGCTGGAGCAGGCGGCGCGGGAGCTGGGGCTGGACGCGGCGCGCTCGGTGGTGATCGGGGACAAGGCGGCCGATGTCGAACTGGCGCGGCGCGCGGGGGCGGCGGCGGTGCTGGTGACGACGGGCTACGGGGCGGAGGCGCTGGCGGGGGGCACCGTACAGCCCGATTTTGTGGCGGCGGATCTCACGGCCGCGGCGGAGTGGATCGCCAGGCGCGGCTGAGCAGCAGGGAGAGCACGGCCATGGCGAGGCCGGCGACGGCATCGACGGCGAAGTGATAGCGGCCGTAGACGGTGGCGATGGCGATGGAGGTGGCGAGGGCCAGGAAGGCGCGGCCGGCCCAGGGGCGGGCAGGCAGGAGCTTCATCACGGCAAAAGCGGCGGAGAAGGCGGCGGCGGAGTGGCCGCTGGGGAAGACGCTGGCGTGGATGCCGTACTGGCCGAGGATGCGGAGGTTCAGGGTGCGGAGCAGGCCGGCCAGGGGGAGGTCGGCTGTGGGGAAGACGGCGCGCGGGGGCTCGCTGGGAAAGTAAGGGTAGAGGGCGTAAGTGGTGAGGGTGCCGAAGAGCAGGATGGAGTAAGCGTCGTCGAGGCGCTGGCGCGCGCCGAGGCAGTAGAAGACGGCGGTGGTGAGGACGGGCACGGCGTAGACGAGCAGGTAGGAGAGTTCGAGGAGATTCGGCAGAAGGGGGCCGAGGCTCTCGATAGCGGGCTGGAGGCCCCAGTGGTGGAGGAGCAGACGGTCCCACTGGACCCAGTAGTTTTCAAAGTTGCGGTTGGGGTGGGGCAGGGCCATCCAGCCCATCTGGCGGAAGGCGAGGAGGATGAGGGGCAGGGGGTACCAGTCGCGGACATAGTCGAGGAAAAAGAAGCCGCGGTCCTTGTGCGCCCAGGCGAAGAGGCAGAACCAGAAGATGACGGCGGCATTGCAGGTGAAGATGAGGGTGCGGATTTCGGGAGCGATGGGTCGGAAGGCGGCCACGGCGCAGACGTAGAGGAAGTAGGCGGAGAGGAGGAGTTCGCTGCGGCGGAATTTCACGCTGGTCCGCCGGGCGTCCGCGGTGTCGAGAGCAGTGTAGGGGAATAGAATGGTCTCATGGCAACGACAAGACGTCACTTCCTGCAGACGACGGCCGCGACAGCAGGCGGGCTTTCGGCGGCGCGCGGCGCGAACGACCGTATCCAGTTTGCCACGATCGGAATCGGGGGCATGGGCAGCACCGATACGCGGAGCGCGGCGGCGACGCCGGGCACGAAGCTGGTGGCGGCGTGCGACGTCTACCAGGGGCGGCTGACGCGGGCGCAGGAGGTGTGGGGGAAAGAGATCGCGGTGACGCGCGACTACCGCGAGATTCTGAACCGGAAAGACATCGACGCCGTGATCATCGCGACGCCGGACCACTGGCACGCGCGCATCGCCATCGACGCGATGGAGGCGGGCAAGGACGTCTACGTCGAGAAGCCGATGGTGCAGAAGTGGGAAGACGGCGGCAAGGTGGTGGAGGCGGCGCGGAAGGCGGGGCGGATCCTGCAGGTGGGCAGCCACCGGGTGTCGAACGTAGTGTACAAGAAGGCGCAGGAGCTGTTCGAGGCCGGGGCGATCGGCGAGCTGAACATGGTGGAGGCGTGGTGGGACCGGAACTCGGCGCTGGGTGCGTGGCAATATTCGATTCCGCCGGACGCGACGCCGGAGACGGTGGATTGGGACCGGTTCCTGGGCGCGGCGCCGAAGCGGCCGTTCGAGCCGGTGCGGCTGTTCCGCTGGCGGAACTATCAGGACTACGGGACGGGGGTGGCGGGCGACCTGTTCGTGCACCTGTTCTCCGGGATGCATTTCGTCCTCGGAGCGCTGGGGCCGAAGCGGGTGTTTGCTTCGGGCGGGCTGAGGTTCTGGAAGGACGGCCGCGACGTGCCGGACATCCTGCTGGGGCTGTTCGACTACGAGAAGACAACGAAGCACCCGGCGTTCAACCTGGCGCTGCGGGTGAACTTCGTGAACGGGGCGGGCGAGACGTCGGGCTTCACGTTCACGGGCAGCGAAGGGCGGATGACCATCGGCAACGGAGTGACGCTGACGAAGCTGCCGCCGGAGAGGAACCCGGGGACAAGCGCGGGCAACTTCGACGCGGCGACGCGGAAGCTGATCCTCGAAGAGAACCAGCGGAAGTACCCGCCGGTGAAGCAGACGGCGGAGACGATGGAGCCGGTGGATGCCGAGCGGTGGGTGGCGCCGAACGGCTACAGCGACCACGCGGCGCACCACGCGAACTTCTTCGAGGCGGTGCGGTCTCGAAAGCCGGTGGTGGAGGACGCGGTGTTCGGGCTGCGGGCGGCGGGTCCGGCGCTGCTGTGCAATTTGAGCTACGCCTCGGGCAAGACGATCGAGTGGGATCCGGCCGCGATGCAGGTGAAGGGATAGGGGAGCAAGGCCATGAACTACGCAGCCAACGACAACATCCAGATCGCGCTGATCGGCTCGGGCGGCATGGGGCAGGGGGACGTGCGCGACGCGCTGTCGAACCCGGGCGTCAAAATCGTGGCGGCCGCCGATATCTACGACGGGCGGCGGAAGCGGATGGAAGAGTCCTATCCGGGCATCTTCACGACGCGGGACTACCGCGAGGTGCTGGCGCGGAAGGACGTGGACGCGGTGATCATCGCCACGCCGGACCACTGGCACGCCACTATTTCGGTGGACGCGATGGAGGCGGGCAAGGACGTGTACTGCGAGAAGCCCATGATCCAGAAGGTGGACGAGGGCCGGAAGGTGATCGAGGCGCAGAAGCGCACGGGGCGGATCTTCCAGGTGGGGAGCCAGTATGCGTCGGCGCTGAGCTTCCAGAAGATCCGCGAGCTGCTGGAGCAGGGCGCCATCGGCGAGCTGAACATGGTGGAGTCCTGGCTGGACCGCAACACGGCGCTGGGCGCGTGGCAGTATTCGATTCCGCCCGACGCCTCGCCGGACAACGTGGACTGGGACCGCTTCCTGGGCCGCGCGCCGAAGCGGCCGTTCGAGCCGATCCGGCTGTTCCGGTGGCGGAACTACGTGGACTACGGCACGGCGGTGGCGGGCGACCTGTACGTGCACCTGCTGACCGGATTGCACACGGCGACGCGGAGCCTGGGTCCGAAGCGGATGTATTCGACGGGCGGCATCCGGTACTGGCGCGACGGGCGTGAGACGCCGGACGCGCAGCTCGGCATCATCGAGTATCCGAAGACGGCGACGCATCCGGAGTTCACGTTCATGATGCGGGTGAACTTCAAGAGCTCGAAGCCGCAGGAGGATTTCGGCTTCAAGTTCATCGGCAGCGAAGGGACCATCACGACGGACGTGCGGACGGTGACGGTGGCGCGGCAGCCGCGGGAGAAGGAGCCGGGCTACACGATCGACACGTTCCCGAAGGCGGTGCAGGAGCAGTTCCTGAAGGACTACCGCAAGAAATATCCGCGAAAGAAAGTGACCGCGCCGGACCTGCTGGACAACAGCGAGAAAAAGTTCGTCAGCGAGGTGGACGCACACCGGCAGCACATGGCGAACTTCATCGCGGCGCTGCGGACGCGCAAGCCGCACTTCGAGGACTCGACGTTCGGCTTCCGGGCGGCGGGGCCGGCGCTGCTGTGCAACACGAGCTACTACGAGAACCGCATCTGCACGTGGGATCCGCAGACGATGACGGCGGGGTAGGGACACACTACGGCATCGCCCGGCGGGGCGCAGTTCGAAACTGGCCGCCCCGCCGAATTTCTTCGGGCTCATCAGGACTTACCTTTCGCCGGCTGCTGCTCGAAGCAGTTGCCTGGGTTGAAAGCCGCCGGAGCGGCCGCCCTACTTAAGGC
>DAHVTI010000104.1 GCA_027324255.1 Bryobacterales bacterium
GCCGAGAAGCGCAAGCCCAACGGTCAGTATGAATGGCACCCAGAACTTCAGCGACTTCATTTCGGTGGTGAGACTGGTAACATCGGTGGTCAGGGTGCCGACACTCTGCGTCAGGACTCGAAGGCTTGTGAGCATTTCAGACAGAGCCATTCCCTCGCTCTCGGTTATCGCCTCGATCTCCTCTGGGCCAAGTGACAGTTTATCCTGATAAGGACCAGAGTACGGCTTCGTTGTGGCTTCCTCTAACCTGTGGATCTCAAGTGAAACGAAATCGTCGCCATGGGAAAGGGACACTGGCCTCGGCGAGAGGTTCGTGATCCCAATGATAAGACGCCCATGGAAACCGGGATCAATCTGTGGGCCGGTCGTGGCAATGAGGCCCTTCCTGGCAAACTTCGAGCGCAGACCAAAGCGACCCACAAACTGAGGACCTAAGCGAATGATTTCAAGGACTGTCAGGATCGCAAAGTCCCCAGGTTGAATACTCATGAAGCCAACCTCTTTCAGGTTGACGACGCGCTTGCCGCTTGTGGTCGCACCTTGATCCCCAACCCGCAGATCGTACGTTGCTCCTTGGATCTGTGCTTCGGCGAACGGCTCAATAACGACATCCCCTGAGCGGTGTGCTTCGAGGATCTGTCGGTCGGTGAGAATCATTTCTCCTCCATCGTCTTATGACAAGCCTACGGGGGAGGTGGGTGTCTTAGATCGGATTCTATCACACCACGCCTAAGAACAAAAAGTATAGAATTTGTTTCGTCATGATGAGTATAAGAACTTACACGCTGATACGCAAGGGGATTCTGGGTTGACTACCTCGCTACCATCAACGCACCCTTAGGACACTACCTACCGGCAGCCCCGCGTCCCCGGCAGAGATCAGATTCGAGCCGGGAGGCTGTGGAACAGGGGCGGGGGTGGCGGCGTGGGTTTCACCCGCCGGGTGCGGAATCGCCATGCGGGGGATGATGAGTCTGCCGCGGAGACCGAAGCGCTCCCCCGCGGAAGGTGCACTGCCGTTTGAGTAGGACCGGCAACGCACTAAGGCGGTTCTGAAGGCCTGCAACGGCATTCCGCTGTTTGTACCAGCGGCGCGATCGTCTGCAATTCGACGTTGAAGCAGCGGCAGGGCGGGCTGTTTGAGGGCGGAACGTTGACCGGGTATCACTTGGTAGCGGCCAACCGCTTCGACTTCGATGGCCAGCGGTTGCTGGAATGGCAGCGTGGGGTCATGCCGTGCGCCCGCTTCGGGACCCATGCGGCCTGGCTGGGCCTGGCGGTGATCACGCACCCTGTGCCGACAGGGCTGAAGCGGGTAGCCCTGAAGCCGGACTACCGGCGAGCGCGGCCGGAGCGGCCGCGGTTTCAGATCTTCCGCTCGCCCGGCAGGCTGATTCATCGACACCGATCATCGTCACCAGCAGACGGGGCCAATCCAACGCTTCGGCCAGGGGGGCGGCCACCTCTCCCGCCGATGTGGGCCGGACAGTCCGCACCCGCGGACGGACCACGGGCGGCGAGGCGGGGCGGTTGTCGGGCCGATCCGGCGCGGATTACGATGGCAGGGTGGTAGTTTCCTCCCCGCGGAATGAGAAGCAGGTCGCCTGTGTTGTCGGCGCGCGGCCGAATTTCATGAAGATCGCGCCCCTGCTGCGGGCCTTCCGGCAGCGGCCCGGCCTGGTTCCGCGGCTCATCCACACCGGCCAGCACTTCTCGCCCGAGATGTCCGACGTGTTTTTCAGCGAACTCGGCATCGGGGCGCCCGACGTGAACCTGGAGATCGGCGCCGGATCGCCGGTGTGGCAGACGGCGGAGATCATGAAGCGGCTGGACGAGCTGTTCGCAGCGGAGCGGCCCGCCCTGGTGCTGGTGGTGGGCGACGTGAATTCGACGCTGGCCGCCGCCCTGGTGGCCTCCAAGCACGAGATTCCGCTGGCGCACGTGGAGGCGGGGCTGCGCAGCTTCGATCGCACGATGCCCGAGGAGATCAACCGCATCGTGACGGACTCGCTGTCGGACTATCTCTTCGTTACGGAGCCCAGCGGCGTGGAGAACCTGCGGTGCGAAGGCGTGGACGAGAAGCGGATCTTCCTGGCCGGCAACGTGATGATCGATACGCTGTTTGCCTCCCTGGAGCGCGCCGCGCAGTCCGGCGTGCTCGCGCGGCTGGGGCTCGTGCCGCAGCGTTACGCGCTGGCCACGCTGCACCGCCCGTCGAACGTGGACGACGAGGAGCGGCTGCGGAGCCTGGTTTCTGTGCTGTGCCAGGTGTCGGCGGACCTGCCCGTGGTCTTTTCCGTGCACCCGCGGACGCGGCAGAGAATGCAGTCCGCCGCCATTGCCGCGGACGGGCTCATCCTGACGCCGCCGCTCGGCTACCTGGATTTCCTGCGTCTCACCAGCGAGGCCCGCGTGGTGCTGACCGACTCGGGCGGCATCCAGGAAGAGACTTCCGCGCTGCGCGTGCCGTGCCTGACTCTGCGCGAGAACACCGAGCGGCCCATCACCACGACGCAAGGCTCCAACCGGCTCATCGGGACCGGCCCGCAGGCGATTCTGGCGGCGGCGCGGCAGGCGCTGAGCGAGCCGGCGCGGGCGGGACGCACGCCGGACCTGTGGGACGGCAGGGCGGCGGTGCGGATCGCAGGCATCCTCGAAGAGATCCTCCTCGGCGGGTGACGCCAATGACGGAGCCGCTGCGGATCCTGAGCTTCAGCACGGTCTATCCGCGCCCGCTGGAACCGAACCACGGGATCTTCGTGGAGCGCCGCCTGCGGGCCCTGGCGAGCCTGGCGGAGGTGCGGGTGGTAGCGCCCATCCCCTGTTTTGAGCCGGGCAACCCCGGCCACCGCTTCCCGGGCCTGGCGCGTTTTCCGGCGGCGGCCGAAGTCGACGCGCTTCGGGTGATCCGCCCGCGCTGGCAGCACGTGCCCGGCCTGCCATGGCTGACGGCGGCGGCGCTGGCCGCGCGGTGCATCCCGACGGCTCTGCTCACCGCCCGGCGGTTTCCCTTCGACGTGATCGACGCCCACTTCGGCTACCCGGCGGGCGTGGCCGCGGCCATCCTGTCGGCCGCCACGGGCCGGCCGTTCGCCGTGACGCTGCGCGGCAATGAAACCATGCACGCGGGCTCGGCGCCTGTGAAGCGCATGATGGCGTGGTGCTTCCGCCGGGCGGCGGCCGTCATCGGTGTCTCCCGGCCGCTGGTGGACTTCGCGATCCTGCTGGGTGCGGATCCCCAGCGCTGCCGCGTGATCCCGAACGGCATCGACACCTCTGTCTTCCACCCTGGCGACCGGCAGGCCGCGCGCGCCCGGCTGGGCATGGCCGAAGGGCGCCGCCACATCCTTTCCTCCGGATACCTGATCGAGCGCAAGGGCCACCACCGGATCCTGGAGGCGCTGCCCGGGCTGCACGCGCAGGGCATTCCGGCCGAGCTGTGGATCGTGGGCGGCAGGGGCCGCGAGGGCGACTTCGCCGGCGCCATTCAGCAGACCATCGGGTGGCTCGGCCTGCGGGATTCGGTCCACCTCGTTTCCCCGGTCCCGCCTGCTGAGCTGGCCGCCTACATGTCGGCGGCGGACCTGTTCTGCCTGGCCAGCAGCCGCGAAGGCTGGCCCAACGTCGTGAACGAAGCGCTGGCCTGCGGCACGCCGGTGGTGACGACGAATGTGGGCGGTGCGCCCGACATGGTTCCCGGCGACCGCTACGGCTTCGTCCTCCCGCCGGGCGACGCGGCAGCACTGGCGGGCGCGCTGGCCTCGGCGCTGACGCGGCCATGGGACCGCGGCGCCATCGCGGACTGGGGCGGCAGCCGGTCCTGGCGGAAGGTCGCCGAGGAGACGCTGAATGCTTTGCGCGACGCCTCGCAGGCTACAATTGGTACTGCATGAAAGTCCTCATCACGGGCGGGGCCGGATTCATCGGGTCCCACCTCGCTGAACGGCTGCTCAGCGAATCGCATCACATCACCATCCTCGACGACCTGAACGACTTCTACGACCCGGCGCTCAAGCGGGCGAACCTCGAACTGGTGCGGCGCGCCGGCAGTGTGGAGGTGGTGGAAGGGGACATCCGGGACGCCGTCCTGGCCGGCGAGCTGCTGCGGCGCCTGAAGCCCGACTGCATCGTGCACCTGGCGGCGCGCGCCGGCGTCCGGCCTTCGCTCGAAGAGCCGCTGCTCTACGAGCAGGTGAATGTCGGCGGCACCACCGTGCTGCTGGAGGCGGCCCGCCGCGCGGGTGTGCCCAAGTTCGTCTTCGCCTCGTCGAGCTCTATTTACGGCATCGCCAACCGCGTGCCCTTCAGCGAGGAGGACCTCCTCAACCTGCCCATCTCGCCCTACGCCGCCACCAAGATCGCGGGCGAGAAGATCTGCTACACCTACTCGCACCTGTACCGCCTGCAGGTGGTGTGCCTGCGCTTCTTCACCGTCTTCGGGCCGCGGCAGAGGCCGGACCTGGCCATCCGCAAGTTCATGCAGCGCATCGAGGCCGGCGTCCCGATTCCCGTGTTCGGAGACGGCGGCATGGGCCGCGACTACACGTTCGTGGAAGACACCGTGGCCGGCATCCGGGCCGCCATCGATTACCCGTGCGCCTACGACGTCTTCAACCTCGGCAATTCCCATCCCGTCCTGTTGCACGAGATGATCTCCACGCTGGAGCAGGCGCTGGACCGCGGTGCCATCATCGACCGCCAGCCGGTGCAGCCGGGCGACGTGCCCATCACTTACGCCGACATCGGCAAAGCGCGGCGGCTGCTCGGCTACGCGCCGCGCACACCGTTCGCGGAAGGCATCCGGCACATGGTGGCGTGGTACAGAAGCCAGGCGCGCTGAAGCCGGGGAGCGGAGCGCGTCAGCGGCCGCTGAGCGCGGCGGTCCACAGGCGGTCGTAGGCCGCCACCATCGCCTCCAGCGAATAATGCGACTCCACCCTGGCCCTGTTGTCGAGCCCCAGCCGCGCGCGGCGTTCGGGCGAGCGGGCCAACCGGCTCATCGCCGCCCCCAGCGCCTCCCAGTCCCGCGGCGGCACCGTGCATTCCGGGGCGCCGTTGTCCAGCAGCCGGGGGCAGTCGCCCACGGCCGTGCAGAGCACGGGCAGGCCGGTGGCCATCGCCTCCAGCACGGCGTTGGGCAGGCCTTCCGTGGCCGAGGAGAGGACGAAGACGTCGAAGGCGCGGTAGCAGCCGGCGGGGTCCGCCGAGGCGCCGGCAAACACGACCCGGCCGGCGATGCCAAGCTGTCCGGCCAGCGCTTCGAGCCGCGGGCGGTCCGGGCCGTCGCCGACCAGCACGAGACGCGCCTCCGGAAGGGCGGCGGCGCGGAAGGCGCGCACCATCGTCTCCACGTCCTTCTCCGGCCGCAGCCCGCCCACGTAGCCGTAGACGAGGGCCTCGGCGTCGCAGCCCCAGCTCCGCCGCCGGTCTCCCGCCTCGCCGCTCCGGAAGCGGCGGATGTCCACGCCGGTGGTGATTCTCACGAGCCGCGCGGGCGGCACGCCGAACTCCGACAGCGCGATCTGCTCAATCGCCGAGGACACTGTCACGGTGCGGTAGACGCGGGGCAGCACCAGCCGCCGCGCCCACTGGCGGCGCGGGATTCTCCGCGCCGCCTCGTCGGGCCCGAAGCCGCACTCGTTGTGGATCACAGGACAGAGCCGCGTGGGCAGGATGGCGGCCAGGATGCCGTCGAAGGCGCCCCAGTTATAGGTGAGCACCATGCCCGGCCGCTTGGCCCGCAGCAGGCGGCGAAGCTCGCCGAAGCTCCAGGCGCCGGGCCGGGCGGCGGCGGCCTGCGTCCAGGGAAGGCCGGGTTCCAACTGGGCGGCGGCATCGTAATTGCCGTCGAGGGCCAGGATCTCGTGGCTGTAACGCGGCCCGAGGGCGTTGAGGATGGTCACCATGCGGAGCTGTGTGCCGCTGGGACCGAAGCCGGGGAAGATGTGGAGCAGCCGCGGTGCGCTCATGCCGGCGTCATCGCCCATAGAACCGCCGCAGCGCGCCGCAGACGCGGCTCATCTGCGCGGCGGTCAATTCCGCGTAAACCGGCATGGCGAGCACGTCTTTGCAGCAAGCTTCGCTCACGGGGTGATCGCCTTCGCGGCCGCCCAGCGCCGCGAAACACTTCTGCAGGTGCAGCGGCAGCGGATAGTAGACCTCCGTTCCGATGGCTTCTGTCGCCAGGAACGCCCGCAGCTCATCGCGGCGCTCGCAGCGCAGGACGAACTGGTTGTAGACGTGCCTGGTGGTGTGCTCCGCCTCGCGAGGCAGCACGGCGGGCAAGCCCAGCCCGGCCAGCATCTCCTTGTAGCGGGCGGCGTTGGCGCGGCGCCCCTCGGTCCAGGCGTCGAGGTGCTTCAGCTTCACCAGCAGCACGGCGGCCTGCAGCGCGTCGAGCCGCGAGTTGATGCCGGCCCATTCGTGGATGTACTTCTCGCGCGAGCCGTGCACGCGCAGCGCCTTGAGCCGGGCGGCCAGCTCCGCGTCGTTGGTGGTGAGGATTCCGCCGTCGCCGTAGCCGCCCAGGTTCTTGCTGGGGAAGAAGCTGAAGCAGCCGATGGCGCCCAGGGAGCCGGCGCGCCGTCCGCGGTACTCCGCGCCGATGGCCTGGGCGGCGTCCTCCACCACCGGGATGCCGCGCGGCGCGGCCAGGGCGAGGATCGCGTCCATGTCGGCGCAGGCGCCGTAGAGGTGGACAGGGAGGATCGCCTTCGCCTTCGGATGCCGCTTCAGGGCGTCTTCCAGGCGCGCGGGGTCCATGTTGAAGGTGGCCGGATCGATATCGACGAACACCGGCGTGGCGCCGGTGCGCACGACGGCGCCGGCCGTGGCAAAGAAGGTGAAGGGAACCGTGAGGACTTCGTCGCCGGGCCCGACCTCCAAAGCGAGCAGCGCCAGGAAGAGGGCATCCGTGCCATTCGCGCATCCGATTGCATGCGCCGTGCCGCAGTACGCGGCCACCGCCCGCTCCAGCTTCTCCACGGGCTCCCCGAGAATGAAGCGCTGCGCATCGATGAGCGGCAGAATGGCTTCGAGCACCTCCCCGCGGATCGACTCATGCTGCGCCTGCAGATCCAGGAGAGGGACGGTGTGGGTACTGGCGATGGACAAAGCGGGACTTCCTCGATTCACGCGGCAGGCGCTGCGCGCCGCGAGGGGCGAAGCGCGCCACACTCGCATCTTAGCAGGGAGGGCCTGCGGCGATCAGGCGTTCGCGGCTTCGAGCAGGGCCGCCAGTTGGGCCGCGTGCGCGGGGCGTTCGTAGCGGCGGACCGCGTCCGGGCAAGGCACGGAGAATGCTTCGCCGCTACGCTGCGCCTGCTCGGCGCGCAGCAGCAGAT
>DAHVTI010000117.1 GCA_027324255.1 Bryobacterales bacterium
TTGTGGGCGCCAAGGTGGGTGATGTTGGCGAGGGTGCGGGTCTTGACCTTGCCGTTTTCGCGGTAGGATTCGCGCAGGAGGATGGCGGGCGGGGAGTTGCGGTTGGGGACGGAGGCCACGTACATGCTTACATGGTACGAGTACTTATTTGCAATTGCAACCACAATATGTATCCATACATGCCTACACAATGGCTCGCAAAAACACCCTTCCCCCTCAAAACAAACCACTTCAACTAATCAGGAGTCAGAACTTCGGAGTAGAAGATCCCCAACCGCCAACACTCCGCCGGCGCGGTGGCCGCCTTCCAGCTCTCCCTACTCACACCGATCGCCACCGCCACCACCACTGCCGCCGGCGCCAGGATCATCGCCAGCGTGAACTCCTTGCCCAGCGGCGGTAGCACCGGCAGCAGCACCACCACCACGAACAACAGTCCCACCGCCCACTCCAGCGCCACCATCCAACGCGCGCTCTTCACCCCGCCCCGCGCGCTCTTTTCCACCTGCCAGGCGTTGAACGCCAGCATCAGCAGCACCCCCAGCCCGAGCAGCCCTGGCAGCAGCATGACCCCGGCGCTTTTTGTCACGAACCGGTCCGCCTGCCCCGAAATCCCCCAATGCACCGGATACCGCCCCGGCAATTCCTCAAATCGAGACCCCAGATACCCCAGCGCTCCCAGCACCAGCAGGAACGGCGGCAGCGTCCACAGCTTCAGAGTCATCTCAACCCCCTACAATCCCCCGCCCGCCTCCCCGAACAGCGGCAGCAATGTCAGCACCGCCACCACCACCCCCACCAGCCACGCCAGCGCCACCTTCCTCCACACCTGCCCCGCCGTTTCCAGCCGCGATGCCTTCCACGCCATGATCGCCAGCACCCCCAGTCCAATGAGCCCCGGCATCAGCACCGTGCCCGCGCTCTTGTCCGCCCACCGGTCCGCCCCATTCAGCCCCCAGTGCACCGGAATCCGCGCCGGCAGCGAATCGTATCTCGACCACACCAACCCCATCCCTCCCAGCACCATCACGAACGGCGGCAGCGTCCACAGCTTCGGTGTCATCTCAAGCCAGCTCCACCATCAGCCGCGCCACGCTGGACGCCGGCATCTCGAACACCACCGCCCCGCCCCGCACCTCGGCCTTCAACGGCCCCGGCTTCACCGCCTCCGGCTCCGTGAACGAGTTGTGCGCCTGCGGCTTCCCGCTCAGCGCCTCCCCCGCCGCCGCCCGCGCCGTCCCGCCGTCCAGCTTCACCGTCACCGCCCGCGTCTCCGCGGCGCCGGTATTCACGCACGTCAGCACCAGCCGCTTCCCCTGGACCGACGCCGACCCGTCCAGCCCCGGCAGCTTCCCCCGCCGCGGCGCCGCGAACACCGTCCGCACCGCCGTCCCGTTCTGGTGGTCTTTGTACATCGCGAACACGTGGTAATTCGGCGTCCGCAGCATCTTGTCCTCGTGCGCGATGAACAGGCTGTGGATGCAGTTCACCAGTTGCGCCACGCACGCCATCGACACCTTGTCCGCGTGCCGGTGGAAGATGTCCAGCGTCAGCCCGGCAATCAGCGCGTCCCGCACCGTCCCGATCTGCTCGAAAAGATGATGCGGCGCCACTTCGCTGCCCGCCCTGTGCCACGCCCCCCACTCGTCCACCGCGAACTTGATCCGGTGCTCCCGGTCGAACTCCCCCATCACCGCCCAGTGGTCTTCGATCAGGCTCTCCATCCGCACCGCCCGCGTCAGCAGCTCGTAATACTGGTCCGTCGTGAACTCCACCGGACCGCCCGCCGTCCCACAGTAGTAGTGCAGCGCCCAGCCCCACACCCGCCGCAGCATCCCCGGGCTCTTCCGGATCAGTGCCTGCAGGAACCCCCGCGACCAGTTCAGGTCCCCCCCGTTCGGCCCCGACGGAACATACTTCAACGGCACCCCGAAGTTCGGCGCCCACGACGTGAACCGCCGGAACTCCACCGAATACTCCTCCGGCGTGAAATCCCCGCCGCAGCCCCAGCTCTCGTTCCCGATCCCCCAGTACTCCACGTGGAACGGCGCCGTCCCGCGCAACTTGGCCAGCGTCGTCGTCCCCGCCGGCGCGTTGCAGTAATCCACCCAGTCGTTGAAGTCCCGCGCCGTCCCGGCCCGCAGGTTCGCCGCCAGGTATGGCTTCCCGCCCACCTCCTGGCAGAACCGCATAAACTCGTTCGTTCCGAACTCGTTCGGCTCGAACTTCGCCGGCCCCCCCGCGCAGCTTCCCCAGCAGCCCGGCCCGCTCCCAGAAGTTCACCCGCGTCGGCCGCTTCTCCCGCGGCCCCACCCCGTCCCGCCAGTCGTAGCTGTCCGCAAAGCACCCCCCCTGCCACCGGAACAGCGGCGCGCCGATGGCTTTCAAATCGTCCACCAGCGCTTTCCTCAGCCCCGCCACGTTCGGCACTTTCGACTTCTCCCCCACCCAGATCCCGTCGTACACGACGCCCCCCAGGTGCTCCACGAAATGCCCGTGGATCAGCGGCGAAATCGTGCCTATCTGTTCGTTCAGCAGCACCGTCACCGCCCCGTCGGCGGCTTCTGTCGGGCGGGCAGCCAGCAGGGCGCCCGCCGAGGAGGCAAGGAAACTGCGTCGTTGCATGCGACAATCTTATATCGAAGATCGGGAGGTACGAAAGCGGTGTCAGACCGGAAACTCACCGCCCATGTCAAAGCCGCCGGTTGAGCCTCCAAGCTCAGTCCAAAGGTTTTGGACATGGTCCTGCCGGGCGTTCCCCGGCTCTCAGATCCGAACGTTCTGGTCGGTTTCGACACGGCCGACGACGCCGGCGTCTACCGTCTGAGCCCGGAGTGCGCCCTCGTCCAAACCGTGGACTTCTTCACCCCCATCGTCGACGACCCCTTCACCTTCGGCCGCATCGCCGCTGCCAACGCCCTCTCCGACGTTTACGCCATGGGCGGCCGCCCCCTCACCAGTCTCTCCATCCTCTGCTACCCCGCCAAGGGCGACCTCGACGACCTCCAGGCCATCCTCAATGGCGGCGCCCAAACAATGATCGATGCCGCCTGCGTCGTCATCGGCGGCCACTCCGTCAGCGACGACGAAATCAAGTTCGGCTACGCCGTCACCGGACTCGTCCACCCCGAAAAAGTGTGGACCAACGCAGCCGCCCGCCCCGGCGATGTCCTGACTCTTTCCAAGCCCCTCGGCACCGGCGTCATCGGCACCGCCCTCAAGCGCGGCCTCGCCCACCCCGACCACATCGCCGCCGCCATCGCCTCCATGACCGCCCTCAACCGCACCGAAGCCCAAGCCCACGCCTGCACCGACATCACCGGCTTCGGCCTCCTCGGCCACGCCCGCGAAATGGCCCTCGCCTCCGGCGTCACCATTGAAATTGATTCTTCCCGCGTCCCCTTCCTCCCCGGCGCCCTCGACTATGCTCGCGCCGGCGCTCTCCCCGGCGGCCTCCACAACAACCGCAACTTCGTCTCCTGCGCCGTCCTCTTCCTCAATAACCTCGCCCCCGAAGTCGAAACCCTCCTCTACGACCCCCAAACCTCCGGCGGCCTCATGCTCTCCCAGGCCCCTGAAGACGCGCGCTCCCAACCCATCGGCCGCGTCCTTCCCCCCGGCGAGCAACCCATCTTCGTCTTATGACCGATAACCCCATCATCGTCGCCCTCGACCTCCCCTCCGCCGCCGAAGCCCGCCGCCTCGTCGCCGCTTGCGGCGACGACATCGGCTTCTACAAGGTCGGCCTCGAACTCTTCACCGCTGAAGGCCCCGCTTTCGTCCAGGAGCTCGTCGCCCAGGGCAAGCGCGTCTTCGTCGATCTCAAAATGTTCGACATCGGCGAAACCGTCCACCGCGCCGCCGCCCGCGTAGCCGGACTCGGCGCCTCCTTCCTCACCGTCCACTCCTCCCCCCAGGTCGTCCGCGCCGCCGTCGAAGCCGCCGCCGGCTCGCAACTCAAGATCCTCGCCGTCACCGTCCTCACCTCCTACGACCAGAACGACATCCAGGACCTCGGCATCGACCACCGTACCGTCCCCGCCCAGGTCGAGTTTCTCGCCCAAAAATCCCTCGCCGCCGGCGCCCACGGCCTCGTCTGCTCCCCCCTCGAAGTCGCCCGCCTTCGCCATCTCTGCGGCCCCGGCCCCGTCCTCGTCACCCCCGGCGTCCGTTCGCCCGGACAAAACAAAGGCGACCAGAAACGCGTCGCCACCCCCGCCCAAGCCATCCGAGACGGCTCCTCCTACCTCGTCATCGGCCGCGAAATTACCCGCGCCGCCGACCCCGCCGCCGCTGCGCGCCGCATTCTCAATGACTTGCAAGGCTCACCCGCGCCGCCCCCGCCAATCGGCGCCATAAAAGAAACCGATTGACACCCCCCGTCATCATTGTTAAAAGTTGAACAAGATCTTAGGGGTTCCGTCTCGTTCGACCTGGGCGACAAGGTCGTGGCCTGTCCGCCCGCCATTCGCCCGTTGGTTTGATCGTGCCGGTTCCAGGTTTCGGTGCACTGCCGGCATCGGCGTCACCGATTCGCCCCAAGGTCGTCTATTCACGTTCGGGCGCAACGGACTCGAACAGGGAGAAAGAATGAAAAGGCTTCTATTTGCTGCGTTGCTTCTCATCGCCATGCACCTCTCGGCTTGGGCGCAGGCGACCACTCAAGTGAGCGGCGTCGTCTCCGATCCCTCGGGCGCCGTGATTCCCAATGCCTCCATCGAACTGGAAAATACGGCCACCAGCCTCAAGCGTACGGCCAACTCCGACGCTTCCGGCGCCTACGCCTTCCTCCAGGTCATCCCCGGACCCTATCGAATCACCGCCAAGGCCAACGGCTTCCGTACCGTCGCCGTCAACGACGTGCAATTGCTCGTGAACAACCCGGCCACCGTCAACATCAAGTTGGAAGTCGGACAGCTCACCGAGACCGTCGCCGTCACCGCCGACGTCGAGCAGGTGAACACCACCGACGCCTCCATCGGCAACGCCATCAGCAACAAGCCCATCGTTCAGCTCCCGCTGAATGCCCG
>DAHVTI010000127.1 GCA_027324255.1 Bryobacterales bacterium
GGGCACGCAGAAGAGCGCGTGGCGGATCGAACTGAAGGGCCGATCCGCACGCGTGGTGGAGGCGACGCCCGTCTAGGCTTGGGGCGCGCCTTGCTCGCCGGGCCCGAAGGACTGAAGCGCGAGATAAGACGGGCCGAAGCGTTTCACGTTGTCGAGCTGCTTCTCGTACTGGTCGTAGTGCGTCTCTTCGTCCTTGACGAGCTGCTCGAAGAGCTGCTTGGAGGCCGAGTCCGCCAGCGAGGCGCACTCAAGGGCGGCCTTGTTGTAAGTAATGACGCCGTCCTCTTCCATGGCCATGGCCTTGGCGAGAACGGCCTCGGGTTCGGTGATTTTCTCCACCGGACCGGCAGGCACCATTTCGACGTCCCCTTTGAGGAAGAGGATGCGCTCGGCGAGCAGTTCGATGTGGCCCATCTCCATGATGGCGATGCGCTTGAAGAGCATGGAGAGCGGACCGAATCCCTGGTCGTCAAGGTGGAAGTGGAAGTACATGTACTGGTGGACGGCCTGCAGCTCATCGGCCACGGCCTGGTTCAGGAGCTGGATGCTTTGGGTGCGGTTCATACAAATGACTCCGAAATCATCTTGACACCACCCCTGCTAGCAAGACAAGGCGGAACGGGCCTTGGCGCGGCGCGCCGCGATGATAGACAATGCACTCATCAAAGGTTGACGGAGGGCGCATGCACGGACTGACTTTGCTTCTGGCGCTGGCGGCGGCGGCGCCGTACCAGGTGGTGCCCGGGCCGGTGAACGGGGTGCTGCTGCGGAACGGGGACAAGACGCTGGCGGTGTACGGCGACGCGCGGGGGAAAGCCAGGCCCGAGATGGCGCTTCTGACCAGCGCGCGGCGCGATACGGCGTGGGCGGCGGCCGGGGCGCGGGAGATCCTGGCGCCGGCGGGCGAGGCGGCGCTGCTCGAGAAGCCGGCGGAGTTCTGGCAGCGGTTCTGGGACAAGGACCAGTTTCACGACTACGCCAACCAGGGCATCAAGTGGCCGGTGCGTCCCGTGGGGCCGGTGCGGGCGGTGCGCGGCGGCGAAAAGCTCGAGTGGGGCGGCGCGCGGATCGAAGTGCTGGACACGCCGGGCTACACGCGCGGTGCGGTGAGCTACCTGGTGGAGGCTGGCGGCAAGCGCATCGCGTGCACGGGCGACCTGATCCTGGAAGACGGCAAGCTCTACGACCTGTACAGCCTGCAGGACGCCATCCCGGAGCTGAAGGTGCGCGGCTATCACGGCTACGCGGCGCGCGCGGCGCAATTGATCGAGAGCCTGCAAAAAGTGGCCGCCTGGAAGCCGGACCTGATTGTGCCGGTGCGCGGGAAGGTGATTGAACAGCCGCAGGCGGCCATCGAGCGGCTGACGGCGCGGCTGCGGGCGGTGTATGCCAACTACCTGCACACGGACGCTTACCGCTGGTACTTCGGCGAGGACAACTGGCGGGCGCGGGCGCGGCGGGTGCTGGGGGAAAACGACGTTCATTGGATGGCGCCGGCCGAGGTGCCCAGCCAGCAGCCGCCGGCCTGGATCCGGGTGATCGGCAATTCGCGGCTGGTGGTGTCGTCCTCCGGCGGCGCGCTGCTGATGGACGCGGGCTACTCGCGGCTGCCGGAAGAGCTGAAAAAGCTGCGGGCGGCGGGGGTGTTCGCGCGGCTGGAAGAGATCCACATCACGCACTATCACGACGACCACACCGATTTCGCGCAGCGCCTGTCGGAGGAGTGGCAGTGCCCGGTGGTGGCCACGCCGTTCCAGCGGCCGATTCTGGAGACGCCCACGGCCTTCCACATGCCATGCCTGACGGACCGGCCCATCCGCGGCGTGAAGGAGATGGCCGCGGGCACGAGCCGGCGGTGGCACGAGTTCCGGCTGACGAAATTCGACCTGCCGGGTCAGACGCTGTACCACGACGGGCTGCTGGTGGAGAAAGACGGGGGCGAGGCGGTGTTCTTCGCCGGCGACTCGTTCACGCCGACGGGACTGGACGACTACTGCCTGCTGAACCGCAACCCGGTGGCCGAGGGGGCGGGCTTCCTGCAGGCGCTGGCGGTGCTGCGGCGGCTGCCGCCGGGAACGCTGCTGATCAACCAGCATGTCGTGCCGGTGTTCCGGTTTTCGGCGGCGCAGATCGACGAAATGGAAAAGAGCCTGAGGGCGCGGCGGGAGCTGCTGCGGAGCCTGGTGGCGTGGGAGGATCCGAACTTCGGAGTGGACGAGCAGTGGATCCGGCTGGAGCCGCACGGCCGCACGGTGGCGCCGGGGGGGACGGCGGTGTTCCGGGTGGTGCTGAGGAATCCGTCCGGCCGGGCGCTGGAGGCGACGGTGACGCCGCATGTGCCGCCGGGGTGGAGCGCGAAGCCGGTGCGGGTGTCGGCGGCGGCGGGCCGGGAGGCGGCGGCGGAGTTCCGGGTGGAGATTCCGGCGGGCGCGGCGGGACTCCAGGTGATGACGGCCGATGTGGGCGTGCAGGGCCGCACGCTGCGGGAATGGTGCGAAGCGCTGGTGATGGTGTCGCCCGAAGCCAGATAGAATGGATGAGCTTGGGGCCAGGAGCGTAGCGCCGGCCGGGGTTCAGTGAGAGGACGCGACTTGCTCCAACGTAAGCAGCTATGGATCGCGGCGGCCGGGGTTGTTGCGGTGTTCGGCGCGGTGGGTATGCGCGCCTGGCTCGGGCGGCGCTATGAAGATCGGGTTTACCGCATCGGCTGGCAAAACGACCCGCCGAATATCTACACGACGCCGGAGGGAACGCCGGCCGGGTTCGGCCCCGACATCGTGAACGAGGCGGCGCGGCGGCGGCATATCCGGCTGGAGTGGGTGTACGTTGCGGGCCCGCCGGCCGAGAGCATCCGCACGGGGCAGGTGGACTTGTGGCCTCTGATGACGGTGTTCGAGGAACGGAAGAGCTACGTCCATTTTTCGAGGCCCTATTTCCGGAACTACCTGGCGTTCGTGGTGCGGGGCGATGCCCCCTACCGGAAGGCGTCGGATCTGCGCGGCGCGCGCGCGGGTTTTTACGACCTGCCGCTCAACCGGGCGCGGGCGCCGGTGTGGCTGCCGGGCTCGATTCCGGTGCCGAACCACGGATTGAAGGAAGGGCTGGAGGGGCTGCGGCAGCGGACTATCGACGTGCTGATCGTGGACGAGCTGAAGCTGGTGGCGGAGTTGCTGGGCGGCGCCGACACCAGCGGGATGGGCCTGCGCCTGATCGCGCCGGAACGGCCGCCGGCGGAGTTGAGCGTGGCGGGGAGCTTTGCTGTGGCGCCGGTGGTGGACGCGCTGCGGAACGAGATCGAGAGGATGTCGGCCGAAGGCGAATCGGCGCGGCTGGTGCTGGGCAGCGGCATCGCGCTGCGCAGAGAGATCAACGACATGGCGGCGCTGATCCAGGCGCAGCGGCGGGTAGAGCGGGCCAGGCTGACACTGGCCGCGGCCGCCCTGCTGGCGGCACTCGCCGCGGTGATGGCGCTGGCCTACCGCCGGCAGATCCTGAGCGCGCGGGCGGCGGACGATGCGCGGCGGTCGGCGGAGATCCGGCTGCGGCTGGTGGCCGACAGCCTGACCGAGATGGTGCTGGCCTACGACATGGAGCGCAGGCTGGTGTACGCCAATCCGGCGCTGGAGCGCCTGACGGGCTACACGGCGGAGGAGATCCGGCAGGCCGGCTTCATCGACTGGATGCATCCTGAGGACCGGGCAAGGATGGCAGGGCGGTGGCAGGGCCTGTTCGACGGGGACGAGTATTTCGGTGAGTCCTACCGGCTGATCCGCAAGGACGGGACTCAGCGCTGGATGCTGGCGACGTGGGGTCCGCTGCGGGACGAAGCGGGCGTACAGGTGGGCGTGCGGGGCAGCGAGCGCGACATCACGGACCTGGCGGAGGCGCAGGCAGAGATGCGGCGGCTAGCGCAGGCGGTGGAGCAGACCACGGACGCCGTGGTGGTGACCGATCCGGAAGGCACCATCGAATACGTCAACCCGGCGTTCGAAGCGGTGACGGGGTACACGCGGGAAGAGGCGGTGGGGAAGAATCCGAGGCTGCTGCGGAGCGGGCTGCACGATAGGGAGTTTTATGCGCGGATGTGGGCGGTGCTGCTGTCGGGGCAGGCGTGGACGGGGAGGCTGACGAACCGCCGCAAGGACGGCAGCCACTACACGGAGCAGTGCACCATCTCGCCGGTGCTCAACGAAGACGGGCGCATCGAGCGCTTCCTGGCGGTGAAGAAAGACGTCACGCAGGAGTTGGCGCTGGAGGAGCAGGTCCGGCAGGCGCAGAAGTTGGAGTCCATCGGCAAACTGGCCGGCGGCGTGGCGCACGACTTCAACAACCTGCTGACGGTGATCACAGGCAACGCGCAACTGGCGCTGCTGGCGCTGGCGCCGGGCGATGCGGCACGGGAGCGGGTGGCGCGCATCATCTCGGCGGGAGACCGCGCCGCGGACCTGACGCGGCAGTTGCTGACCTTCAGCCGGAAGCAGGCCGCGCAGCCGGAAGTACTGGACCTGAACGCCATCATTTTGCAGATGGAGCCCGTCCTGTCCAGCCTGATGGGCGACGGTCCCACGATCGTGTTCGACCTGAGCCTGGACAAGCCGCGGGCGGTGATCGACCGCGGCCACCTGCAGCAGGTGCTGATGAACCTGGCGGTGAATGCGCGGGACGCGATGGAAGGAGCGGGCACGATCACTATCCGGTCGGCCCGGGAAGGACGCTGCGCGCTGCTGGAAGTGACGGACACGGGCCACGGCATCGACGAATCCATCCGCAAGCAGATCTTCGATCCGTTCTTCTCCACCAAGCCGCCGGGCCGGGG
>DAHVTI010000133.1 GCA_027324255.1 Bryobacterales bacterium
GCCAGACCGAGGCCGGTTCCGTGCCCCTGGGCCTTGGTGGTGAAGTAGGGCTCAAAGATGCGGGCGCGGAGGGAGTCTGGAATTCCACAACCCGTATCGCGGAAGGTGATGACGGCGGAAGCAGAAGGAGAGTCTGGACCCGACTGATCTGGAGGGAAGATCATCCCGCTGGAAATACTAATGTCGCCCCCCTCCGGCATGGCATCTCTGGCGTTCACCGCCAGGTTCATGAGGATCTGCTCGAACTGCGCCAGATCGATCAAGATGACAAGCCGAGAGGGGTGCAGGGAAAAGTGAAGCTTTATTCCGGATCCCAACAACCCGGTCAACATAGTCCCCATCTCACGGATTACACAGTTCATGTCGATGGCGCGAGGCTCGATGGGCCGAGGCCGGCTAAACGCAAGGAGAGAGGAGGCCAGGCGATTCCCGCTTTCACCGGCTCTCAGGATCTGGCCGAGAAACTCGCGCCCTTCCCGGTCGAGACCGGAGCGAGTCCGGAGTAGTTCGGCGAAGCCATTGACAACGCACAGGACGTTCTTGAAATCATGCGCGATTCCACCGGCAAACCGGCCGATGGATTCCAACCTGGCTCTGCCAATCGCGAGCTCCTCCATGCGACGGGTTTCAGTGACATCAGAGGCAAAACCGATAACACGACCGATCTCCCCTTTCGCGCCGTGGATTGCGAAGGCATGGAATTGGACTACCCGAACCTCACCGTCAGGTCTGAGAACCCGGAACTCCGCCTCAGCGTTTTCATGTTTGAGCTTCTCAAAGAGAAGCGTAACTTTGACCTGATCATCGGGGTGAACCGTCTGGAAGAACACGTCCACTCCACCGGCGAGGAAGTATTCTTCGCCGCGTCCCCAAATGCGGTGAACGGCCCGATTCAGATAGAGGAAGCGCCGAGCCCAGGGGTCCAGAATCCATAGGACCCGATCGATATTTTCCGCGATGAGGCGGAAGCGGGCTTCGCTCTCTTTGAGGCGGTTCTCGATCCAACGACGTTGGGTGACGTCGCGGGCGATGGCATGGTAGTAGAGACCACCAGTGGCGTCAATCTCCGGCCGTCTTTTGACGGAGAGAATGATGGAAGTACGATCGGCGCGGATCGCTTCGAGCTCCACTTCGCAGGGGCTCGGACCGGGGGCTCCGGCACCGACAGGAGACAGAAGCGGTTCCACGTCACAGGCGTTGGCAACGATGTCGTGAATCCGCTTGCCGAGCAGTTCCTCGCGACGGTACCCCGTCACCGACTCCGCCGCGGCATTAACGTCCAGGATGGACGCATCAGGCCCGTATAGGAAGATCATGTCCTCGGCGCTCTCGACGAGCTTGCGATAGCGTTCTTCGCTCGCTCTGAGACCCGCTTGAGAGGCTTGGAGCCGGGTGGTGAGTTCGCGCCAGCGGGCAGCTTCGCGCAAAGCAAGAGTGCGGCGGCGCATTAAGTATAGGATGAGCAGGAGCACGCCCGTCCCAACCAAAGCGAACTCCAAGACCGGTGGCGTCCTTTCGAACTGGAAATCCGCGGGATCTCTTGGAGATATCAGGAACAGGGGTTTTTGGGCACCTGCCGAGGTACGCTCGCGTACGATTCCAACCAGACTGAGCTTGCCGCCAGCGGCGAGCTGACTGACGAACGCAGGATTTTGGAGTAACCCGTGAACAAGATAGACGGTGACGGTGCCGGAGCTATCGGAGAAGCGGACGGTGGCGGTGGCCGGATCCTCTATAGGAAGAAGATTCCCGGAAAGGCGGACGATGCGCCCCTCGTGGCGGCCAGCACGGACGTCGGCAGCGAGAGCGGGGATGGGATCGAGCGGATTGACTTCCCCGAGGACCTTCACGCTCGAGATCTGAATTTCTTCCATTCCGAGATAGCTGCCGAGTTCGCCTTCGACCTCGATCAGCTTTCCGGGCTTCGGCAGGCTGGCCCCGAACACAGAAGCCACCCCATAGAGCGCCACTCCGCCGGTGCCGTCCTCCAAGTTACCAAGCACCTTGCCCCCACCAACGTCAAGGGGCTCGCCGGTGATCACCCCGCTGACGCGAACCCGCCTCCCAAGGAGATTGGGCTTTCCGTCATCGTCGTCGTCCAGGAGAAGCTCCTGGAGGGTTGAGCAGAACACCACCAGCTGGGCTGCCGCGAGCGGCAGTGGAGCTAACACTGCCAATGTGGTCAACAGCATGAGTGCGGGTTTGGCCGACACACCGGAAAGACGCAAGGGGAACTCCTTCTCGTGCACAGGCACCACGACCTTGTTGTTCGCTCGCCAATTGGACTATCGGAAGCGCAGAGGAGCGCCAATAGTGCCCAAGAGATTAAGGCTCAGTCATGCATCTTACGAACCACCTAAGTGAAAGCCCGAGATGTCTTGGAGATGTCTTGGCCGCATTGCGTCCGGCACCGAGGCGAATGTGGAGACCGGCCACTGCAGTGGTGGCAGCGTCAGGCCGCGGCGTGCGGGCGCGAAGCAAGCGGGGCGCGAGGCTGCCTGCAGCGCCGCCGACTGGTACGGCCATCCGGGGGCGAGCGTTGCTGCTCCGGAACGCGAAGAGATCAACCGTGGGCAGGGAACCAGCGCAGGCCAAGTGGCGAGCGGTGAGACCGGGTTGTTGGGGCTTGGCAGGCGAGGAAGATGGGATTGCAGGAAGCCGAGGAGGAAGCGACTGAGGGGCTCCGCGCCGCCGGACGGCCAGTTAGTGGGGTGGGAGTGGCGGAGTGCCGCGGGAGGCCCCGTGGGTGGGAGAGATCATCCGGAGCGATGCGATGCGTGTGCCGGCTGGGAACCGGATGCAGGATGGCGGCAGGCGGTTAGCGCTTCCGCTGGTCCGTTGACTCGGTCAAATAGCCTGTGAACGCTTCAAGGGCTTTCGACAGATATCGCCGTTCGAGGCGGATGTAGCCGACGCGGCGGCTGGCCTTGGGTTCGATCTCGATGAGGCGGCAGCCCTGGCTCAAGCTGCGCGCCATCTCAGGGACAATGCTGACCCCGAAGCCGGCCCGGATCAACTCGAAGATCGTCAGAAACTGATCCGCCTCGAACTGCCCGGCGAAGCGAGCCCGGGCGCGGTCGCAGACGGCCAGGGTCTCGTCGCGCAGGCAGTGGCCGTCCTTGAGGATGAGGAGGCGCTCCTGGGACAGCCGCCGCAATTGCACCTTCTCCGCCGAGGCCAGCGGGTGGCCTTCCGGAACCGCCAGAAAGAGGGGGTCGCGGAACAGCTCCTTCATCACGAGGCCGGCGCCTTCCACGGGAAGGCTGAGCACGGCGACGTCGATCATGCCGTCGAGAACCTGTCCGACCAGTTCCGCCGTGGTGCCTTCGCGCACATGCAAGTCAACGTCCCGGCAGCGCTCGGTGAAGCCCCTCAGGAGGGGCGCCAGGAAGTAGGGCAGGATGGTGGGAATGGCGCCCAC
>DAHVTI010000154.1 GCA_027324255.1 Bryobacterales bacterium
GCCGTCCGTGCTCTGGGACAGGCTGAGGATGACGGCGGGCGGCAGGCCGTCGGTCTCTCTGAACTCCGTGAAGCCGCGGCCGTCATAGCGGTAGAGGCCGTTCTGGGTGCCGACCCAGAGGAAGCCCTCGCGATCCTGGAAAAGGCTTTCGACAGCCAGGTTCATGAGGCCGCTTTCGAAGTCAAATGATTGAAAAGAATAAACTTGTGCGGATAGAGGCAGGGCTAGAGAGAGGGCGGCTAACAAGGCGGCAGGCCATTTGCGCAGCACTCTCTGCATCAATTCCTCTATCGGCGGAACCCCCATTCAGGTTCAGGCCCTCACGGCAAATGTTTGCGGTTAATCTCTTAGCTGGGGGTAGGGGGGTGGGTGGCGGCGGCCCGTGCGCTGTAGGATGGAGAGGCATGACGCCTGAGCCTGAAGATCTGCTGGAACACGTCTTCGATTATCTGTGCGGGGAGCAGGCGGAGGCGGTGGCCGGCCTGACCGACGCCGAGATCCGCCGCCGGGCCGCAGCCGCCATCGCGCGGGCGCAGTCGCACGGCTTCACGGAGCCGGAGCCGATCACGGCCTACGCGAGCCTCATGTTCCTGGTGGCGCCGGACTTCGACCGGCAGCCGGCGATAGCGCGGGCGCTGGCGGCGGAGGCGCCTGAGGCGGAGCGGATCGCGCTGCTGTTCCAGAAGACCAGGGAAGCAGACTGGGATGCGGCGGCGGCGGGGACGCAAGGTTGGGACGCGCCGGTATGAAGCGGGTGATACTGGCGTGGTCGAGCGGGAAGGACAGCGCGTGGGCGCTCCACTGCCTGCGGCGGACGCCGGGGATCGAAGTGCTGGGCCTGCTGACCACCATCAACGAAGCGTTCGACCGGGTGGCGATGCACGCCGTGCGGCGTGAACTGCTGGAGCGGCAGGCGGAGGCGGCGGGGCTGCCGCTGGTGACAGTGCCGCTGCCGTGGCCGTGCCCGAACGGCGAGTACGAGCGGCGGATGGAAGATGCCTGCGCGCGGATGCTGGCGGCGGGGGTGGAGGCGGTGGCGTTCGGGGACCTGTTCTTGGAGGACGTCCGCGAGTACCGGGTGAAGCAACTGGCGCGGGCGGGGCTGGAGCCGCTGTTCCCGCTGTGGGGGCAGGAGACGGCGGAGCTGGCGCGCACGATGATCGCCGCCGGGCAGAGGGCGCGGGTGACGTGCGTGGATCCGGCGAAGCTGGACCGGCGGTTCGCCGGGCGTGAGTTCGACGCGGGCTTCCTGGCGGGGCTGCCGGCGGGGGTGGACCCGTGCGGGGAGAACGGCGAGTTCCACACGTTCGTGTACGAGTCGCCGGCGTTCGTGGCGCCGGTGGCCATCCGCGGCGGCGAGGTGGTGGAGCGGGACGGCTTCGTTTTCGCGGACATGCTGCCGGCGGGTTGATAGAATAGCCTTCGAGCGGGCCCGTAGCTCAGCCGGATAGAGCGTCTGGCTTCGAACCAGCAGGTCGGGGGTTCGAGTCCCTCCGGGCCCGCCAGATTCAGGTTTAGAGGGTGGTGGGCCGGCTGCCGGGGCGGTGGGGCCAAGCATGGAAAAGAAAACCGGCGGGCCGGGGGAGCGAGTCCTCCCGGTCCGCCGGACTGTTTTGCAGCCTGGGATCAGCCTGGGATCAGAACGTGATGCGCAGGCCGAGCTGGATGGCGCGGGAGCCGGTGCCGCCGACGCCCTGGTTGGCGATGAGGCCGGCGAGGGTGCCGGTGACCTTGCCGAAGTCGGCGCTGCCGACGGTGGCGTTCGGGTTGCCGAAGGCCGGGGTGTTGGTGAAGTTGGTGGCTTCGGCGCGGAGCTCGGCCTTGATACGTTCGGTGATGGCGAAGTTGCGGAAGAGCGAGGCGTCGATGTTGAACAGGCCCGGGCCGCTCACGCTGTTGCGGCCCAGGCTGCCCCAGTGCGGCGTCTTGCCGTCGGCGTCGAGGGGCTGCTTGAAGGCGGAGGTGTCGAACCACGTTGCGGTGCCGGAGCTGCCGGCCACGACGTGGGAGACGACGAAGGGCCCGACCTGATCGGGGGTGAGGGAGTTGCCGGTGGCGTTGGGGCTGACGGTGGTGCCGAAGGTGAACGGGCGGCCGGTCATAAGGGTGAGCACGCCGTTCACCTGCCAGCCGCCGAGGATGTAGCCGGCGGGGCCTTCCTTCAACCAGCGCTTGCCTTTGCCGAAGGGGAGCTGGTAGAGGTAGCTCTGGACGAAGGATTGGGTGCGGTCGAAGTCGAGGCGGGCGTAGGCGCGGCGCGGCTGGATGTAGTTCCAGAGTCCGCCGTCCTCGGACGAGTAGCCGAGGGCCTTGCTGTAGGTGTAGGCGGTGGTGAGCATGAAGCCGTTGCTGAAGCGGCGGTCGGCTTTGACCTGGAGGCTGTTGTAGTTGTTGCTGAAGCCGGCGTAGCGGACGTTGACGTCGGAGTTTTTGCGGTAGGCGGCGTAGAGCGGGCGTCCGGCGGAGCCGCCGTTGAGCACCATGCCGGCGTTGACGTTGTAGGTGACGGGGGCGCGGATGGTGTGGTTGGCGACGTAGGCGGCTTCGATGGTGAAGTTGCCGGGGAGCTGGCGCTGGACGGCGGCGTTCCAGGAGGCGATGTAGCCTTCGCGGTAGTCCACGGGGATGACGGTGCTGATGGTCTGGGCCAGCAGGGCGGGGGTGGTGCCCTGGATGAGGCCGTTGGAGGGGATGTCGACGGTGATGGGGGCGGGGAAGCCGGTGGCCATGGAGCCGTAGACGCCCGGGGCGCTCTGCGCCTGGCCGTAGGTGCCGAGGGCGTCGTAGGAGTTGCTCTGCTTCACGGGGTAGACGTCCCAGGCGAGCTTGTTGTCGGGGAAGGGGATCCAGCTCATGCCGAAGCCGGCGCGGAGGACGGTCCTGGGGTTGATGCGGTAGGCCATGCCGAGGCGCGGGGCGAAGTTGGAGTAGAAGGTCTTGCGGCCGAGGTTCATGGGGACGTCGCCGTAGCCGGCGACGCGGAAGGTATTGGTGAGGTAGTTATAGCCGGACCAGTCGCCCTTGAGGCGCGGGGTGCCGGGCGGGTAGAAGTCGTGGCGCAGGCCGATGTCGACGGTGAGCTTGGGGGTGACCTGCCACTTGTCCTGGAAGTAGGTGAACATCTGGACCAGGCGATTGGTGGGGAACTGGACGGCGAGGTCGCGCCGGAAGAGGGACGGGGTGTCGAGCAGCATGCTGGCGAGAGCGTTGACCTGGTCGAGCACGGCGGAGCCGGGGGTGGAGGTCTGGTTGTTGCGGAACTGGAATTCGCCGCGGGGGCCGCCGGCGTCCTGGGTCTGGAGGAGCTCTTCGCGGATGCGGCGGACGTCGATGCCCCACTTGAAAGTGTGGTTGCTCTTGAGCTTGGTGAAGTTGCCGACGTAGTCGAAGTTGGTTTCGGCGCGGTTCCAGGGGACGGAGGCGGAGTAGCCGACCAGGGGGTTGGCATAGCCGCTGACGTTCATGGAGGTGAGGCCGCTGGTCCAGCGATCGAGGTTGGCGCCCTTGATGCCGATCTGTTCGGAGGCGTTGGTGCCGATGTCGAGGTTCTCCGCGCGATTGCTGTAGCGGCTGAGGCCGACGCGGAGCTCCATGATGAACGACGAGGTGAAGAGGCGGGTATAGTTGACGGCGGCGCTCTGGGTGCGGTTGATGCCGGTGGCGGCGAAGCCCTTGCCGCCGCCGCCGGCGATGCCGAAGCGGCCGGGGTCGGTGACGACGGGGCGCTGGAAGGAGTAGCGGGCGCTGAAGCGGTCCTTGTCGGTCTGGGCGTGGTCGATTTTGATGTCGAAGGAGTCGGCGTCCTTCTTGCGGGTGGTGGAGCTGGCGTAGTTATTGGTGAGGCCGGTGCCGTTGTTGGGGAGGGGAACGAAGGAGAGCAGTTTTTTGGCGATGGGGCTGATGCGCGAATCGGGGATGAGGTTGCCGGCGAAGGGGGTGCGGCCCACGCCGGTGTCGCGGCTGCCGGTGGCGGGATCGTAGATGAGGGCGCGGGAGGTCATGGAGCTGAAGTCTCCGCCGCGGAAGGCGGCGCCGGGGACCGTGATGACGTAGCCGTCACCGCGGCGGTCCTGCACTTTGAGGTAATCGCCGAAGTAAAAGGTGCGGTTTTTGATGATGTGGCCGCCGAGATTGCCGCCGTAATAGTTGTAGGTGGTGACGGGCTTGGAGGGCTGGAAGGTCTCGCGGGCGCCGAGGGCGCTGTCGCTGTGGAACCAGTAGACTCCGCCGTGCAGGTCGTTGGAGCCGGATTTGAGGATGAGGTTGGTGACGGCGCCGCCGGCGCGGCCGAGCTCGGCCTCGTAGTTGCTGGTGGAGACGTCGACGTTCTGGAGAGCTTCGACGGGCGGGATGAGGACGGTGAGGAGGCCGGTGCGGTGGTTGTTGTCGACGCCCTCGAACTGCACGTTGTTGCCGAGGCGGCTGACGCCGTTCACCTGCGAGGTGAGCGAGCCCTGGGAGTTGAAGAACTCGGAGTGGGGCTGGAAGGAGCGCGTGGTGCCGGGAACGAGGTTGAGCAGGGCCTGGGCGTTGCGGCCGTAGCCCATGGGGAGGTTGGCAAGCTGAGCCTGCTCGATCTTGCGGCCGGTGTCGGAGCGGTCAGTCTGGAGGATGGCGACATCGGCGGTGACGGTCACCGACTCGGAGACGGCGCCGGGCTGGAGGGTGAGGTCGGCGCGGACGGTGGCGTTCACGAGCACGTCCACGCCTTCCTTGATGGCCGTGCGGAAACCCTTCAACTCGACAGCCACGCGGTAGGCGCCGGGCTCGAGGTTGGGGAAGGCGTAGTTGCCGCTCTCATTGGTCACGATGTTGCGGCTGATGTTGGTTTGGGTTGCGGTAAGGGTGACCTTGGCGCCGGGGACGGAGGCGCCGGAGGCGTCGGTCACGGTACCCACCAGGCTGCCGCTGACGGCCTGGCCGAAGGCGGGCGCGGCGAAAGCGAGGCAAGCAAGGGCGAACGTAGTCCCATGAAAAGAGAAGCTCATTCCTGACTCCCGAAGTTGATGTCTGCTACATGATCCTCTCCCCGGGTAGCTACGGAAAAGCTATCTTTTGGCCAAGTCCGGCACTGCCTGCGGGGTGCCACGGCGCCGCCGCGCATTCGCTACCTTGGAAGAGCGATGATCCTTCCCGACGGATATGTCGACCTGGAGCCGGGCCGCCTGGCGGCGGTGGTCACCTACCTGCAACAAAAAGAGAAGCCGGAACTTGCGCCGGCGAGGCTGCCCGCCGGCATGGAAATCAGGCGGCTGGTTGCGCCCGACCCGGACGAATACCGCCGGCTGTTCCGGAGGGTGGGGGAGCCGTGGCTGTGGTTCAGCCGGCTGCGCCTTTCCGACGAGGAGCTGCGGGGGATCCTGACCGATCCCGGCGTGGAGGTTTACATCCTGACCTTCTACGGCGAGGCGCAGGGGCTATTGGAGCTGGACGTGCGGCAGGCGCCGGACATCGAGATCGTCTTTCTGGGCGTGGTGCCGGAGCTGACCGGGAGGGGGGCGGGCGGCTGCCTGATGCGCTTCGCCATCGAGGAGGCGTGGCGGCGGGCGCCGCGGCGGCTGTGGCTGCACACCTGCACGTTGGACCATCCGGGCGCGCTGGGGTTTTACCAGCGGTTCGGGTTCCGGGCGTTCCAGCGGGCGATCGAGATTTCGGCCGACCCGCGGCTCACGGGGCAATTGCCGCGCGAGGCGGCGCCGCAGATTCCCATCATCGAGCCGTAGGTGGAGAGAAACGGGGCTTCCTTTGGGGGAGGCGGGGCGTATGATGGGGGTGAAATGAGGCTTTGGCCTCCGAAACATGCCGTGATGACGCTTTGCGTGGCATCCTGCGCCGCGGCCCAGAACTGGGACGCGATGCGCGAGTCGATGGTGCGGGAGCAGATGGAGCGGCGCGGCATCCGCACGCCGGCCGTGCTGAAGGCGCTGCGGGAGACGCCGCGGCACCTGTTCGTGCCGGAGGCGCTGCGCCGTTCGGCCTACAACGACCATCCGCTGCCGATCGGCCACGGGCAGACAATCTCGCAGCCGTACATCGTAGCGTCGATGACGGAACTGCTGGGCGTGCGGCCCGGCGACAAAGTGCTGGAGATCGGGACGGGATCCGGCTACCAGACGGCGATCCTGGCCCGGCTGGCGGGGCGGGTGTACTCGATGGAGATCGTGGAGCCGCTGGCGAAGGAGGCGGCCGCGCGGCTGAAGGAGATGGGCCTGCGCAACGTGGAGGTGCGCGCGGGGGACGGCTACCGGGGCTGGCCGGAGGAGGCGCCGTTCGACCGCATCATCGTGACGGCGGCGCCGCCGGAACTGCCACCGGCGCTGCTGGCGCAATTGAAGAACGGCGGGCGGCTGGTGGCGCCGGTGGGGCGGGAATGGCAGGAGTTGGTGGTGGTGGACAAGGACCTGGACGGCCGCATCCGGCAGCGCACCGAGTATCCGGTGGTGTTCGTGCCGATGGTGCCGCGGGCGAAGTGAGCGTCAGAGCTCGCGCATGAGGTTGACGCGCATGTAGGCGAGGTGGAAGCCGGCGCGCTCATAATTGCGGTGGGAGCCGCTGCCGGGCAGCACGGTGGCCATCACCCAGTCGCAGCCGGCCTGATGGGCGAGGTTGACGCGGCGGCGGATGAGCGCCTGCTGCAGGCCGCGTCCGCGGGCCGCGGGCAGGGTGGCGTCGCCGTAGAGGAGCGCGACGCCGTTGCGGATGGACATGGCGGCGCCGCCGGCGGGACGGCCGTCGATTTCGGCGGTGAGCTCATAGCCGGCCGGCGCCATGACGTCCAGCATGGCGAGCATTTCGGGCGTAAGCGGGGCGCCGTCGCTGAAGCCGTTGAGGATGAGGCGGCCCCATTCGCCGCGGTGGTCCGGGGGGCAGGGAGCGATGCGCACGCCGGGCAGTTCCGGCTCAGCGACGGCTTCGGCGCGGCGCAGCATGAGGTTGTTGAACTCGATCACCTTGTAGCCGCGGCGGGTGACCTGCTCGACAACGGTGGGGTGGGCGAGCGGGCAGAGGTCGATGAGGCAGGCGCTTGATCGGGCGCGGAAGAACTCTTCGAGGCGGTCAAATTCGGCGGCGGCGGCGGGATCCATGCCGATGCCGAGGGCATGCGTCATGGGCGAGCCGGGGCCGGCGAAGAGGGCGCAGCCGCCGAGGATGGGCTCGGCCTCGGCATTGGCGCCGGCGGCCATGGCGAAGCCGTTGGCGGCCTCGGCCGCTTCCAGGCGTCGGGCGAGAGCGAGGTCGGACGTCAGAAAAGGCGGCATGCTCACAGGATAAGCGGGATGGGGATTACTGGCCGCCGAACAGTCCGGCCAGGTAGCGGCTGCGCAGCTCCTCGCGGCCCCAATTGTTCACCACCGGGTAGCTGAAATAGAGCCGCTGTTTGGCGCGGCTGGCGGCCACGTAGAAGAGCCGGTGCTCCTCGGCCTCGCGCCCTTCGCGGACGCTGCGGCGGCTGGGGAACTGGCCGTCGGAGGCGCCGGCGACGAAGACGGTGTCGAACTCGAGGCCCTTGGCCTGGTGAACGGTGAGGAGGAGCACCTGGTCCTCGGCGAGTTTCTGGCCGTCGATTTCGCGGGCCAGGGAGGCGGCGTTGAGGACCTGGAAGAGGGCTTCGACGGGCGGCAGGGAGCGATCGTCGAGGTGCTCGAAATGGTCGAGCAGATCCTGGAGGTGGCCGAGGCGCTCCTCGTCGGCGGCGTAGTGGCGGTGGAGGCCGGATTCGCGCAGGATACGCTCGAGCAGCTCGTGCGGGCGCTCCTCTTCCATGACGGCGCGCCAAGAGGCGGCCTGGCGGGCGAGGGGGCGGAAGCGCGGTCCGTACTTCTTCACGGCCTGGAGGCGCACGGCGAGGCCGCCTTCGAGCCTGGGCAAGAGAACTTCGAGCAGTTCGACGGTGGCGGCGACGTCGGAGCCGGCGCGGTGGGTGGGGACGCTCTTGAGGCCGAGGCGGCGGGCGAGGTCGCCGAGGGTGTAGCGCGGCAGGCGGAAGAAGCGGCGCGTGAGGTCGAGGGTGTCGAAGACGGGCCGGCGTTCCCACTCGGGCAGGCCGAGGCGCGTGCAGGCGCCGCGCAGCATGGGCACGTCGAACTGGGCGATGTTGTGGCCGGTGAGGACGCAGCCGGCGCTGAAGGCGCGGAAGCTTTCGAGCACGGCGCGGGGATCCTGACCGTGGGCGGCCAGGAATGCGTCGCTGAGCTGGTGGATGGGCTCGGAGTCGCCCACCGGGCGCGAGGGCCGCAGGTAAGAGTGGAACGTCTCCGACGCGCCGGAGGCGCCGCAGCGCGTGGCGGCGAGTTCGACGATCTCGTCGTCGCCGATGCGCAGGCCGGTGGTTTCGATGTCGAAGACGACGACGCGGCCGGCGCGCGCCGCTTCCATGAGCGGCAGGAAGGGATCGCCGGTTTCGTGGACCCCGGCGTCGAGCAGGTCGCCGAGCTTCAGGCCGGCGTCGCGCGGCGCGCCGCGCAATTCGGTGAGGGTGGCGTCGCCGATGCCCTTGGGCGGAGTTTTGAGGAA
Organism: Bryobacterales bacterium; assembly: GCA_027324255.1. Taxonomy (GTDB): domain Bacteria; phylum Acidobacteriota; class Terriglobia; order Bryobacterales; family Bryobacteraceae; genus Paludibaculum. Next base: position 8,515 of record DAHVTI010000154.1, read on the forward strand.
GCGCAGGAGGCTGGATTCGTCGTGCGGGTTGACGAGCAGGCGCACGTGGGAGAGCGCGTCCTTGACCTCGGTGCGCTGGAAGAACTTGAACTCGTCCACCTTGAGGTGCGGCAGGCCGAGCTTTTCGAACTCGGCCGAGAGGTCGCGGGTGGTGAAGTTGGTGCGGGCGAGCACGGCGATATCGCCGTAGCGCAGGCCCCCCTGGTGGAGGGCTTCGATTTTGGCGGCGATCCAGCCGGCCTCGTCGGCCGCGCCGGCGGCGGGGTAGCACTCCAGCCGCTCGCCCTGCTCGGCGCTCTGCGGGACGATCTCCGAGGTGACGGCGCCGGGGCAGCCGCGGACGATGTGCTCGCAGGCTTCGAGGATGCGGCGGGTGGAGCGGTAGTTGCGGGTGAAGCGGATTTCGTGCACGGGGGCGAAGCGGGAGCGGTAGTCGGCCAGGATTTCGAGCGGCACGGAGCCGCGCCACTCGTAGATGGTCTGGTCGACGTCGCCGAAGAAGGAGAGGCGCTTGTGCCGCTCGGCCAGCAGGCGGAGCGGGAGGTATTCGGCGCGGCTGGTGTCCTGCACCTCGTCCACCTGGATCCAGGCGAAGCGGCGGCGCCAGCGCTCGAGCACCTCGGGGTGCTCCTTCCAAAGGCGGTTGACGC
>DAHVTI010000162.1 GCA_027324255.1 Bryobacterales bacterium
GAACTGGGTTTGGGACACTACGAAGGAAGAGGGTGGCGGGGCTTTCACCACCATGCCAGCCTTTGTATTGCCGCATACGGTTTCCTGGTCGCGGAGAGGAGCCGTTTTTCCCCCTCCGCCCGGTCCGGCGATGTTGAGCTATGCGCGCCGGAACTTCCTGCCGACTTCCAGCCCCGCGGGGCGAGTACGAGCCGAACGGCATAATCCGCATTCCATCGCCACGCTCCGGATCAAATTGGCCCGAGGCTTGTTGTCCGAACTCCCTTCCTGTCCTCTTTGTGGAGTGTTGCGTTTGTAACAGAGTAGTACTAGGGTCCGGATCAGGCGGAGGAACACCGTTCCGAGCACTTCCAGATTTTTCGAAAACTCAGGCCACAGGCACCCGCATCCCAGCCCAAAGCCATCGCGGCAAGAAGCACCACCGGCCCGTCATACCTGCCCGCCGCTTCGCCGTGCGCTGTGCGCGGCCGCAAGCGAAACGGCAGGCTTACCAGGGTGTGCCCTCTCAACACCCGACATGCAGGATCGCGTTTGTCCCCTCGCCGCTCTCCTCCAACAATTTCAACGCCTCGGGTGTGGGCAGCATCACCAGCGCCACTTTCCGCCGTTCTGCTTCCCCCCCGACCTCGTCCATCACCGGCAATGCGCCGTGCGCGCCGGTCCCCACGATCAGCCGGCGGCACTTCCACGGGATCGGCTCCTTCACCGAGAGAGGAGTGTGCCCATAGGCGTCATGAAACACCTTGGACTGCTTTTTCTGCCGCTTCCCGATCCTGCCGCGGTCGATCACGATGTCGTAGTCATAAGTCACGCCATCGATCCGAATAGAGCCGAATGCAAAACTCTCGAAGTGCATGGCCGCCTCCAACGGCAGTATAGGGCATGCCGTGAGGCAGGTCTGCCGGGGAGCCGCGCCCATCAATGGCCCTGCTCACCCTGATGCGGCGGGTGCGGCCCCTGCCTCCTCCGCGCCGTCCGGCGCAAACCTGATTGGCATGGGCGGTACCGGCGGGAACACTCACGACCTGCTGGCTCACCTCCAATGTGCAGAACTTGACGCGCACAACTCAACGCCCGCTCCATACACGCGCTCACCGCGTACAGGGCGCCCTCCGTGGCCCGGTTGCAGCCTCCTTGCCGGCCAAAAAGAGGATTGCGTGACATTCGAACCTATGCGAAAAGAGACATGAGAATCTCAATGGAGACTGCCTGCCGGGCCTCTGCCCTCATCCTCCGCACGGCAGAGGCCCCTTTCCCCTGCCACCCAAATCCAAAGTGGATTTCTCGTGCCCGGCGCAAATGAGCATCGTTGACAAAAAGTCGGGGGGGTAGTATTACGCAGATGACGGTTCTCAGGAGAGGCCAATGCGTCCACCTTCACTTTTCCTCCTTACGGCCGTAGCGCTCTACGGACAAACCCAGTCATTAGACGATTTCCTCAGGGTGGCTCAGACCACAATCGAAAAAAAGACGGATTCTTCCGGAAAGGAGTACTACACTGCGAAGGCCGAACTATTTTGCAGCAGTTCCAAGGCAATCACGGCCTACGTTATCGCGTACGCCACAACTTATGCTGATGGGACGATCAAGAAAGGGAGCCTTTGGGCCGACCTTGTCCCCACGCTTCCGATAGCCGGCGCAAAGGTGGTTGGACCTACGAAGGCGCATCTCGGCCTCTTACGAAAGGGTGACACCGACTACTTTCCCATATCACTCACCGTGCCTGCATCAAAGGCCATACCCACAGTAGTCCAAGCCGAGGTCTCGGCGGTGGTCTTCGACGACTGCACAACGGCTGGCCAGGACCAAAAGAACGTTGACTGGATATTCTCCTACCGGCAGCAAAGCCTCAAGGTTTATCAATCGCAGTTGACAGCACTCGGGGATGCGCGCCGTAGTGCCTCCGAGGACAAGGTCATCGCTCACCTTCGTTCGAAATTGTCGAGCGAGGAGAAGGGGCTCACCAAGAATAATCTCTTGCGACAACTCGATAGCGCGGAAAAACGGGTCTCTCTTGGCCAAGTCTCGATTCGGTCGTGGCTCGACAGGTACGAAAAGGAGCTTACTGACTATGTGAATGCTTTCGAGAAGCACCAGGCCAAGAAAGGAGGTCAGCAATGAGCTGGAGACGAGGTCTCACGTGTCTGCTTATCGGAGCGTTTCTCCCCGTTTATTCGGTCGGACAAGGAGACGATCGGAAGGATTGCAGCTCGCTCCTTGAAGCCAGCACCGTACTGCGCTTCGGATGTACGGTGGGAGCTCCTCCGAACGAAGAAGGCCAACCGTGTACCTGATTGGAAGTGACGATGAAAGCTTTGGCTACAACGTCGAATGTGTGGATCGGAACTGGGCACGCTATGCGGGCCCGTTTACAGGCCAGCCAATATGGCACGGACAATGTGTTCGATTCCGCATCGTAGGCAACGAACCGCCAAGAGGTTTGGATTGCCGCCCGTCCTACTACTCGGGACGCGTCGAGGCCTATTTTCCCTCCGACTTCAACATTTACTTCGTGCAGGGGCAAGACGGGCTGGCCATCGAGGTGGACCAAAACATGGTAGCCTGCACCCTAGGTTCAACGAGAGTCGCCGCTCGGGAGGAGTGCCAGGGCAGGGAGTGCGACCACTGCGACATCTACGGTGAGTGTCAGTACTTCAGAAGCGACCCATGCTTTTATCACACTGGTTGTCCCAACGGATATGTGGATAATGGAAGCTATTGTTGCGTGCCAGCATGCCCCTTGCTGATCGATTTGGGCGGCAACGGGTTTCTGCTGACGAGCCTCGAGGATGGCCTCAGCTTCGACATTGATGGCAACGGTATAAAGGAAAAGATTTCATGGACTGCATCGGGTGTGCCAAACGCTTGGCTTGTTCTTGACCGCAACAAGAACGGCATCATCGACGACGGACGCAAACTCTTCGGAAACTTCTCTCCCCAAACAGCTTCCGCTAATCCAAACGGATTCCTTGCGCTCTCGGAATTCGACAAGCTCGAGAATGGCGGAAACAGCAATGGGTCAGTGGATGCTGAAGATGCAGTATTCCCTACTCTGCGGCTTTGGCTCGATAGCAATCACGATGCTATATCCCAACCCGCCGAACTTCTCCCTCTCGTGGCTGCTGGCTTGAAGACAATCGACTTGAAGTACCATGAATCGAAGGTTACAGACCAATACGGAAACCAATTGAGATACCGGGCCAAGCTGCTGACCAACACCAATGAGAGTTCGAAATGGGCTTGGGATGTGTTCCTTCTGGTAAAGAGAGAGGAGTCCGCGCAAGGACCTCTGCACTATTTGGAAAGAGCTGTCCCGTCCCGTTGCTGAAGGAATAGAGTTCCTTCCTTCTCCTGGCTGTTTGAGTGCACTACTGTCCAAGACGTTCCTGCGGCCCGTCAGCGCCCATTGAAAACGCTGGACATAGGCTGAGCTTGGCCGCGAATCCGCCGAACGGGTTGGGGTGAGCACCTGCGTCAGGTGTTCTGGTTGCTGTCCAAGACGTTCAGGTTCCGCTTTTCCGTTTGGCCCTCTTTTCCACGGTTGTCTTCCTCCGGTCCTCGCCTGCTGTCCAAGATGTCCGCCGTTCAGCCCCCTGCCAGGCCAAGCTCAGTTGAGCCTCGTCCAGTTCGACCGGCGGCTGGTCGGGCTGATTGAGAAGCACCCACAGGTCGCGGTAGACGAAGATCTGTTGGCGCAGCAGCGCCACCATGTTGGAAAAGCTCCAGCGCCAACTCGACCGCACGTGCAGGTAGCGCAGCAGCAGCATGGATCAACGCCGTCCAGACCTGGATCCGGACCGCGTTCTCGCTGGTCCCGATGAAGGTCTTGATACGTAGTGATTGTTTGATCGCCTTGAAAAACAGCTGTCGGGTAAGGCCACTGGCGCGGTGCTGAGTTTCCTCGCCCGTTTCCAGCCCATCCCTATAGGAACTGCTCGTGAGGTTTTCCCTCAAGCAGATCGCCCGTGTACGGCCTGGAACTCATTACCAAGGTTGGCGTGGAGTCGGCGGCGCTGAAATCCACCTACGTCACCCAAACCATCATCTTCGCGCGCGCTGTGGTGGACCAGAGAAGGGAAGCGGTCTCCGTGCCGGTGCGCCTGGCCATGCTACCGCCCGGGGCGCAACAGTTGTTCGGCAGCCGCTCCGTCTATCCAACGTTCCTGGAGAAACTGAACGCGGCGAACTGCAGCGGAGAAGTCCTGATGTGGTTCGCCGGGCACGGCCAGACGGCGCGGGTCGGCCAGGCCATGCACGCCCCCGTGCCCTTTCGCCGCACGGATCCCATTGCGCCGCCATCCAAAGTGGGGCCTCCAGGCCGGCCCCCGCGGCTAGCTTTTAGGCAGACCGCCCGTTCCGCATCACCCCACCCGCTTCGCGTACTGCGTCCCGTACGGCGCCCGCTGCGGCCGCGACAGCATCCCGTTCGCCTCTGCGTCGCCCACGAACTCCTCCTTCACCGGGTCCCACTTCAACGGCCGCGCCAGCCGCATCCCGATGTGCGACACCAGGCACGCCGAGCACGACCGGTGCCCCACCTCCGCCGGCGCCGCCGGCTGCTGCCGCGTCTTGATGCTCGTCAGCCAGTCCAGGTGATGGTCGTTGTTCGGACTCGCGTGCAGCCGGATCTCGCCCTCTTTGAACCCCGCCGTCAGCATCCGCGGATCGCTCGCGTCGATCGCGTTGCCCCGCGGGTGCCCGTTGGCGTCCACGTTCTGCGGGTTGTAGCGCCCCCTCGTCACCCAGATCCACCCGCTCTCGCCCAGGAACCGCAGCCCGTTCGGGTACTTCTCGCTCATGTACACCGTCGCCCCGTTGGCGTACTTCAGCCGCACGTGGTAGGGCCCGTGTACGTTCCACAGCCCCTTCTTCGGGAAGTGCGCGTCGGCGAGCACCTCCACCGGACCGGACTCCTCCACCCCCATCGCCCAGTGCGCGATGTCCACGTGGTGCACGCCCCACCCCGTAATCATCCCCGCCCCGAACTGCTCGCACCGTAGCCATCCCGGCCGCGCATACCGCCGCCGCGCGTCCGCCGTCTGTGGGTGCACCCGGTTCTCCGTGTAGTACACCTTCGGCGTCGACCCCAGCCACATGTCGTAGTTCAGGTTCGCCGGCACCGGCATCTCCGGCTCCTCGTTGCCCCCCGGATCCTCCGGCAGCCCGATGTAGATCTCCTTGATCTTCCCGATCCGCCCGTTCCGCACCAGTTCCGTCGCCAGCCGGAACGCCACGTCCGACCGCTGCTGGCTGCCCAACTGCAGAATCCGCCCCGTCTGCTTCACGGCGTCCGCCATCTGCCGCCCTTCCCGGATCGTCAGCGACGTCGGCTTCTGCAGGTAGATGTCCTTGCCCGCCAGCGCCGCTTCAATCGCCGGCTGCGCGTGCCAGTGGTCCGGCGTGCTGATCAGCACCGCGTCCACGCTCTTGTCCGCCAGTAGCTCGCGGTAGTTGCCGTACGTCTTTACGCTCACGGCTTTCTCGCCGCCCAGCCGCTTGGCGTAGTAGCCCTCGATCAGTTGCTTGCCGTCGGCCAGCCGCACGCTGTCCAGGTCTGAAATCGCCACGTACCGCGCCACGCCCGTGTGCCGGATCGTCTCGGCGATGTCGTGCACCCTCGCAATCCGCCCGCAGCCGATGTGGCCCAGTTGGATCAGGTTGCTCGGCGCCGTCTGCCCGAACACGCTCGCCGGCACGATCGTCGGGAACCCGATCGCCGCCGCCTTCACGAATCCTCTCCGGTCCGTCTTGGGAGTAGTCATCGCTCCGCCGCTCCTTCTAGTTCCCGCCCATCGCCCACTGAATGCCGCCCAGGATATGCGCGCAGAGCCGCGCGTCCGAGTAGTGCTCGATTTTGTGCCCCAGCGCCGTGTAGAACACCCGCCCGCCATCAAACTCGTGGTGCCACGCCAGCGGCAGCGCGTCCCCGAAACGGTCGCCCGGATACTCCGCCTTCTTCGGATCGTCCAGCTTCGCCGGGTCCGTCACCAGCACCGGCTTGATGCCCGGGTTGATGTGGTCGTGATAGTAACACTCGTCCGTCCACTCGAACGCCGCAGGCAGCGCCCGGGCCGAAGGGTGCTGCGCGTCCGTCACCCGCACCGTGAAGGTCTGCATCTTCGGATGCCGCAAGAACTTGCCCCCCATCATCGCCCAGAACCACGGCCACTGCCGCTCGCTGCCCGTTGCCGAATGAATCCCTACCACGCCCCCGCCCGCCCACACGAAGTCCTGCAGTCGATGGCGCTGCGCCTCGTCCTCAAACGCCTCGTTGTTGCTGTTCGAGAAGACGATCGCCCGGTACTGCTTCAGGTTCGCCGCCGTGAACATCGCGGGCTGGTCCGTGACGTCCACCGCGAAGCCCTTCTCCGCGCCCATCTTGCGGATGGCCTCCACACTGGCCGCGATGTTGTTGTGCACGTAGCCCTTGCCGTCCGGCGTGTAGTTCCGCGTGTAGACGAGGACTCTCGCTTCAATCGCGCTGGCCGGCGCCGCCGCCGCCAGCAAACCCGCCCCGGCAAGGCCCTTCGTGAATGCTCGTCGTGTCGAAAATTTGGATTCTGGCATCGATTTCCCGTCTCGCTGCCCTGCATCCTATCACAGGCCCGTGCCTAGGCCGTCTTCTGCGCCTCGGCCCGCGCGTGCGCGCACTCGCTGATCAGCCACCGGACCTTTTCCCCGCTGTATGGCGGCGACAGAATGCTGAACGCGCCCTGCTCCAGCAGGTCCGTGCAGCCCCCGTCCACGTGCTCCAGGCACACCACCACCGGCACCCGCCGCCCGCCTCCGTCGCAGCCCGCCGAAACCAGGCCCGTAAAGCACCCGTCGGCCATCAGAATCTCCGTAAACACCGCGTCCACTTCCTGGTTCGACGCGAGCACGTGCCGCGCTTCCTCGCACGACGACGCCGTCAGCACCTGCGCCCCGCACTCCGCCAGGTACGGCCGCAGCCGCGTCTGCGCCCCCGCCGGCAGCGTCAGCAGCACCGTCGGCCGCGTCTCGAATTCAGACGTGAACGCGAACGGCGGCGTCGCCGTCCGCCGGTGCGCCTCGCCCACAATCCGGTCCGCAATCTCCTTCAACTCGCGCCAGTGCAGGCTGCTGCCCAACTTACTGTCTGAGCCCGCCGCCAGGTTCGATCCGCCCCAGATCTTCTCCTCCGGCTGATCCTCCGCCGCCTGGAACGCCTCGATGAGCCGCGGGATCTCGAAGATGTCTTCATCGTACGGGGATCCCCGGATAATGCTGTACGTGTACCGCCCGTTCGGACGCTGGCAGATCAGGCTGATCAGGTTCGTGTAGCCCGACGACGCCAGCACCAGCCGCGACAGCGGATCGCCCCTCTCGTCCGCGATCACGAAATTGTACGGCGACTGGTACAGGATGTCCGGCCGCGCCGTGATCGGCGCGATGCCCGCGTGTCCGTTCAGCAGCGCCAGCAGCCGGTCGCACACCAGCCGGATCGTGTTCTCCACCAGCGCCGCGTCGCCCTGCACCTTCCCCCGGATCCGCTGCTGCCGGTACGGCTCGAACACCCACGTGAAGTGGTTGTTCACCAGGTCCGTCAGGTTCACCGGGTACAGCCCACCGCACACGTCCAGCTTGTTGTTGTACTGCACAATCCAGCGCAGCAGCGGCATCCCCTCGGCCCGCTCCAGCATCTCGTGGTACTCCAGCACGAACGCCGCCAGGCACACGTCCTGGTCCGCGTTCCACACGTACACCGGCACCGGCCTGCTCTTCTGCAGCCACCTCTCCATCAGGTGCCCCTGCCGCACGGCGATGTAGGCCTGCATCGCCGCGCTCATCGTCGCCTCCCTCACCACCCCCGCATGGTGGTCGAAGTTCACGTAGTGCCCCCGGTGGCCCGGCACGTCGTCCAGCACTTCCAGCGCGATGGAATACTCCGGCGCCTCGCTGGAAAACTGGTCCCAGTTCTCGAAACGGTGCTCCCTGACCCGCAGTTCAATGTTCTCGAACAGTTTCTTCATGGCTGGGGGACCCCCATTCCCAAGTCCGCCTGCAACCAGCTTACGCCTATCTCCCCTCCAGCGTAGCTGGCCCCCCGCTGCCGACGCAGGCCCGCCCACGGGAGCCCCGGACTGCTTCCCGCGGGTGCCGTTTCCTCGCCGGCGCACCATGGCCTCCGCCCCGGCCTGTCCTTCCGCGCCCGCCCCTCAGGCCGCCCTCAGGCCTCGGGGATGCGCTGCGCCTCCTTCAGAACTCCTCCCGCCCTCCCAGTTCCAGCTTCTTCATCCGGTACAGCAGCGCCTTGTACTTTACCCCCAGCAACTCCGCCGCCCGCTTGCGGTTTCCCGCCGTCGTCCTCAGCGCATCCGAAATCGCAATCGCCTCCAGTCCCCGCTTCGTCCGCTCGGCCTCTTCGAACGCCGAGCCCCGGTGCTCCACCGCCTCCGTCCGGCCGCCCGCGCAGGCTGCGGCCCGGAACGCCGCCGGCCTCTCCTGCGCCAGTCGCTTCTGCGCCTGCACCACCTCGTCCTCCAGCGCCTCGCTGTCGTTCAGCACGATCAGCCGCTGGATGGCGTTTTCCAGTTCGCGGATGTTCCCGGGCCAGTCGTACTGCAGAAAGGCCTTCATCAGGCGCGGTGGAATCTCCGGCTCCCTCACGCCCGGGCAGACGTGCTTGGCCAGGAAGTGGTGCACCAGCACCGGAATCTCCTCCCGGCGCTCGCGCAGCGGCGGAATCCGGATGCAGATCACGTTCAGCCGGTAGAACAGGTCTTGCCGGAACCGCCCCTGCTCCGCCGCTTCTTCCAGGTCGCAGTGCGTCGCCGCCATGATCCGCACGTCCACCCGCACCACGTGGCAGCCCCCCAACCTCTGGTACTCGCCGTCCTGCAGCACGTGCAGGAGCTTGGCCTGGAGCCGCACGTCCATGTCTCCGATCTCGTCCAGCAGTACCGTGCCCCCGTCCGCCAGTTCGAATTTGCCGGCCGTGTTCCGGAATGCTCCCGTGAACGCCCCCCGGTCGTAGCCGAACAACTCGCTTTCCAGTAGCTCACCCGGCAGCGCCGCGCAGTTGATCTTCAGAAAGGGCTTGTGCGCGCGCCTCGATTTCAGGTGCAGTTGCCGCGCCAGCACCTCCTTGCCCACCCCGCTCTCGCCCTGCAACAACACCGGCACCTCCGACTCCGCGATCCGCGCCAGGCTCTCCTCGATCACGTGCATCGCCCCCGCATGCAGCATCATCCGCTCGCCAGATCCCACTCCGCCTTCGTGCACCTCCCACCCGACGCTCGACACTTCGTCTGCCAGCCCGCCACTGTCTCCGGCTCCCACGGCGACCCGCTCCTCCTTGTTGAACATCTGTGTGCCTCCGAATCCCTCCTGCTTCCTCCCCACGCTACGCTGCGCCTCTCGCTCGCGGCTGCTGCCGCCTGGGCCGGTTGCGCCCCGGCCTTCTTCTACAACCCGATCCCCGCTTCGGGCAATGCTCTGTTCCGGTGCGGCGGACCCGATCTCCGCCACATTCTCTATTCGAGCCAAATCATGGATCAACCTGAGTCCGGAGTCAATGCTTTCCTCAGTTACTATTCTTGTGCATCTAGATGAAAAAAAGCCATCTTTCGCTCTTCTTTGCCCTGAGTTGTTACTCCCCTGCCGCACGGATTCGGCCCTCCGCGTCCCCCGCCGCTCCTGCTCTGGAGCCCGCCCTCTGGAGCCCGCCCTCCCCCAACCTGCCCGGCGGACTGATAGGATGGTCCTCTCATCTTGGTACTTCGATGAAAGTCCTCGTCGCCGATGACAGCCTCGTAATTCGCAGGTTGCTGGAATCCTGCCTTTCCGCTTGGGGCTACGAAGTCGTCAGCGTGGCCGACGGCGGTGCCGCCTGGGCCGCCCTCAGCGCCGAGGACGCCCCCGCCATCGCCATCCTCGACTGGATGATGCCCCTCCACTCCGGCCTCGACCTCTGCCGCATGCTCCGTGCCCTCCCTCGCCACTCCTACACCTACATCCTCCTCCTCACCTCCAAGGGCCTGCGCGAGGACATCGTCGAAGGCCTCGGCGCCGGCGCCGACGACTACGTCGTCAAACCGTTTGACAAGTACGAGCTCGAAGTCCGCCTCCGCGCCGGCCGCCGCATCATCGACCTCCAGGCCGAACTCATCCGCACCCAGGAGGCCCTCCGCGAGCAGGCTACCCGCGACGCCCTCACCGGCGTCTGGAACCGCCACTCCATCCTCGAAATCCTCTCCCGCGAAGTCGACCGCGCCGGCCGCAAATGCGGACTCCTCGGCCTCCTCATGTTCGACCTCGACCACTTCAAGGACATCAACGATACTTTCGGCCACCAGTGCGGGGATCAGGTCCTCAGCGGCCTCGCCGGCCGCCTCCGCAACGCCCTGCGCTCCTACGACTCCATCGGCCGCTACGGCGGCGAGGAGTTTCTCGTCGTCGTCCCCCACGCCGACGCCGACGCCCTCGCCTCTCAGGCCCGGCGCCTCAAGTCCGTCATCGAAGGCGCCGTTCTCGACGCCGAGGGCCGCCAGATCTCCGTCACCGCCAGCTTCGGGGCCTCTGTCTTCGACCCCCTCCAGCCCGGCTCGCCCGATACCCTCATCCGCGCCGCCGACGCCGCCCTCTATCAGTCCAAAAAGGTCGGCCGCAATGCCATCTTCCTCGCCTCCCCCAACGGCCTTCAGCGCGTCGACTGAACCGGCTCTTCTCCTGCCACGTTCAGCGCCGCCTGCGTCTGCCCCAGCCCCGCCGCGTACTGTTGGATCCCTTTGAACAGCGCTTCCGCGATCCGCTGCCTCTGGTCCGGCCTCTTCAGCAGCGCCTCGTCCCGGCGGTTGCTCAGGAACCCGATCTCCGCCAGCACCGAAGGCATCGCCGCCCCGATCAACACCACGAACGGCGCCTTCTTCACCCCCCGGTTCCGCGCTGTCGGGTTCATCTTCGTCCATGTCGACGCCAGCGACGTCTGCACCCGCGTCGCAAACTCCCGCGACTCCTCCAGCTTGTCCTTCAGCGCGATCTTCTGGATCAGCTCCCGCAGCTCGAATATCGACTTCCCATGCCCCGCGTTCTCCCGCGCCGCCACATCCAGAGACTCCCGCGACGTCGAGAAGTTCAGGTAGTAAACCTCCGCCCCGGAAATGCTCTTCAACGGCGTCGAGTTCGCGTGGATCGACAGAAACAGGTCCGCCCGCCGGTCGTTCGCCAGCGCCGTCCTCTCTTCCAGCGGTATGAACCGGTCCGTGTCCCGCGTGTACACCACCTCGCTGCCCAGCCGCTGCTCGATCAGCGCCCCCAGCCGCAGCGCCACGTCCAGCACCAGTTCCTTCTCCGTCAGCCCCGTCGGCCCCGTCGTCCCGTGGTCGTGCCCGCCGTGCCCCGGGTCCAGCACCACCCGCCCGATCTTCAGCCCCAGCGCCCGCGTCAGCGACCTCGCCCCCGAACTCGGCACCCGCGCCGCTTTCGGCGGCGGCAGATTCCCGGACGGCGCAATCTCACCCGCTGCCCGCTCCCTCTTCGCCGCGCCAGAATCCGGCGCGGAAACCGCCCCCGCCGCCGAGGCCGCTGGAGCCGCCTCCACGGGCTTCGCCTCCGCCAGCGTCATCCCGGCCGGCTTCGTCTCTGCCGCCTTAGTCTCTGCGGGCCTCGGTTCTACGGGCTTTCTCTCCGCGGGCTTCGTCCCCGCGGGCGTAATCTCTGCCGCCTTAGTCGCTGCGGGCTTCGGTTCGGAGGGCGTTCTCTCTGCGGGCTTCGTCTCTGCGGGCTTTCTCTCCGCCTGCTTCGTCTCCGCGGGCTTCGTAGCCATCGGCTTCGGCTGCGCCTCCCGCGGGCGATCCGCCTTTGCCACTTCTCTCTTCTCTGGCGCCGGCCTCTCCTGCGCCGCCTGTTCCCGGCCCCCCGCCTCTTCCCGTCCCTCCTCCGCCCGCGCCCTGCCGGCTTCGATCTTCTCGGCCCCCGTCCGGCTCCGTGTTACTTGCGGCTCCCCGCCGCCGCCCGGCGCCCGGACTTCCACGATGATCCGGTTCGGATTCGCCAGTTGCGAAATCTCGTGCTCCGCCGGACCCTCCAGGTCCAGTACTACCCTGGTCGTGCGCGGATCCTTCTGCCCCACCCGCACCTGTTTCACCAGCTTGTCGCCCACTCGGATCACCTGCAGCGACTTCGCGCCCACCGCCGACTTCGACTCCAGCACGTCCAGGAACAGCCGCTCCGGGTTGTGCAGCCGGTCGTACCTGTACTTCGTCTCCCCGCTGAGCTCAATCGCCACCCGCGTCGTCTGCCCCAGGCTCCAGAACCGGACCGACCGCACCGTCACCAGTTCTCCCGCCGTCTCGGCGCGCAGACCCACTCCCAGCGCCAGCGCGGCTCCCGCCAGCGCCACGGCCCTCAGCCAGGGCAGGTCTGCCATTCTGCGCCCCAGTCTCGCCTCCTGCTATCGCGTTCTCAGGATCACTCGACCCTCGGCGTCCGTCGCCACTTCCAACTGCCGCAGCGGCTCCGGCTTCGGCCCCGCCGCCGCCACCTCCGCCGCCTTTGCCGCGCTCTCTTTCTTCTGCTGCTTCCTGCGGGCCTCTCCGTAGCGCGTCCCGACTTTCTGCACGTAATCTGCCGTCTCGCGGTATGGCGGAATGTCCTTGTAGCGCTGCACCGCGCCCTCGCCCGCATTGTAGGCCGCCAGCGCCAGCCGGTTGTCCTTGAACATCTCCTGCAGGTACTTCAGGTACTTCACCCCCGCCATGATGTTCTCCCGCACGTTGAACCGGTTCGACGCCCCAAAGCGCCGCGCCGTCTCCGGAATCAGTTGCATCAGCCCCGCCGCCCCCTTCGGCGACACCGCCACCGGGTTGTAATTGCTCTCCACCCGGATCACCGAGTGCACCAGCAGCGGGTCCACGCTCTGGCTCCGCGCCGCCTCTTCCACAATCCCGTCGAAGTCCGTCGTCCTCGCCTCCGCCTGCCCCGCCTTCCCCGAAACCTCCCGCGCCGGCATCGGCTTCAACGTCGCCTGCACCGGCGCCGCCACCGTGCTCCTCACCAGCCGCCCCGTCCGCACGTCCGCCCGCACCGTCGTCGAGACGCGCTCCGCCGCCCCGGCCGGCGCCATGCCGGCCGCCGCCGCCAGCAGCGCCATTCCTGTAAGACAAATCCGCATCGATTTGTTTTTCTGATTATAGCCCCGTCTGCCAGGCCCGGATACAGCTATATCCCTCATCCTAAACCCTTGGTTCCCCTCAGCGGCTGTTAAGATTGTCTCATGGCGGCAGCGGCGTTCGTACTCACCGGCGGCCAAAGCACCCGCATGGGCAGCGACAAAGCCCTGCTGCCTTACCGCGGCGCCACCCTCGTTCAGTGGATCGCCGCCCAGGCTCGGGAAGCCGCCGGCAGCGTCGCCCTCGTCGGCGCCCCCGAACGCTACTCGCACCTCGGCCTCCCCTGCCTCCCCGAACTCTATCCCGGCTGCGGACCCCTCAGCGGCATCGAAGCCGCCCTTCGACACAGTGGCGGCGGCTGGAGCCTCATCCTCGCCTGCGACATGCCGGAACTCACCCCGCCGCTCCTCCGCGGCCTCCTCGAAGCCGCGCGGCAGTCCGACGCCGATGTCGTCGCCGCCGTGGCCCCCGGCGGCCGCCCCGAGCCGCTCTGCGCGGCCTGGCACTGCCGCGCGCTCCCCGCCGTCCAGGCCGCCCTCTCCTCCGGCCGCTATGCCGTCCGCGGCCTCTTTTCTCAGCTCCAGGTTCTGCATTATCCTATTGATTCCGAAATGCTTACTAGAAACGTCAACTCGCCGGAGGACTGGCTCCCATGCCGCCCGTAAACGACGCCTTTCCTCACTACCTCGAGTTCCGTCACGTTTCTAAGACGTTCGATCTGCCCGTTTTAGTCGACTGCTCCTTTCACGCCAACGCCGGCGAAACCCTCGCCATCATCGGCCGCAGCGGCGTCGGCAAGAGCGTCAGCCTCAACCACATCATGGGCTTCCTCAAGCCCGACTCCGGCCGCGTCATCGTCGCCCACCAGGACATCACCGGCCTCCCCGAATCCGACCTCCGCCTCATCCGCCGCAAAGTCACCATGGTCTTCCAGAGCGGCGCCCTCTTCGACTCCCTCACCGTCGGCGAAAACATCCTCTTCTCCCTCGAGCTCCGCGAGGACTACAACGAGTCCAACCGCATGGAAGTCGTCCGCGGTCTCCTCGAAATGGTCGACCTCGCCGAACACGAAGACGACTTCCCCTCCGACCTCTCCACCGGCCACCGCCGCGCCGTCGCCATCGCCCGCGCCCTCGCCGCCCAGCCCGAGTGCATCCTCTACGACGAGCCCACCACCATGGTCGACCCCATCATGAGTGACCGCATGGCCTCCCTCATGCTCCGCCTCAAGCGCCAGCTCCGCCTCACCTCCGTCGTCGTCACCCACGACCTCGACCTCATGCGCCGCGTCGCCGACCGCGTCGTCGTCCTCTTCGAAGGCCGCGTCATCTACTTCGGACCCGTCGCCGGCATGGAGGCCTCCCCCCACCCCCACGTCCGCGAGTTCCTCGCCATGGACCGCGTCGACTTTACCGCCTGAAGCGGCTCTTCACCCTGTCCACCAGCCCCCGCAACCGCTCGCCCCACCCCTGCGCGCGTTGCTCCGCCTGCGGCTCGCTCTTCCGCTCGCCCTGCAGGCCCGTCGGCCAGCTCTCCTCCGCCGGCGGAGGCCTCCGCGCCGTCACCCGCGCCCGGAACCCCTGCAGCCCGTAATCCCTCTCCACCCGCTCCCCCGACTTCTCCACCACCACCACCCGGAAGCCCTTCACCCCCTGCCCCGGCGCCCCGTACAGCCGCACCGGCAGATACCCCCGCAGGTTCCGCTCGATGAACGACGTCTCGTACCGGTGCCGCCGCGTGCTCCACGTGAAGATCCGCAGGTTGTCGAAGTCGTAGTCCACCCCCCGCTGCGACAGCGTCGCCCACAGCCACACCGGCTTCTCCACCCCGTGGTCGTCCACCTTGCCCAGCGAAAAGTACGCCGCAATGCGCGCCCGCTCGGCGTACTGCGCCACCTCGTCGGGAATCGACATCAGCAGCATCCGCGTCAGCACCCATCCGGCGCGTCCGTTCTTGGAGCGGATCAGGCTCCAGTCGTCCACCGGCCCCGCCGGCGCCGTTGGCGCGGCCGCCGCCGGCTGTTTCTCCACCGGCGGCAGGTTCTGCCCGCCCGGATGCCCGGACAGCTCCATCCACTCCTTCGGCAGCCCCGGCGGCCTGGCCGCCGGCGGCGGAGGTGCCGCCGGCTCCTTCTTACTCACGCTCTTGCGCCGCGGGGCCGCCGCCGGAGCGCTCGGAATGAACTCCGGCGCCTCCATCGACACCCGCGGCACCCGCTCATGCGCAATCACATCGGCTTGCGCTTCGGCCGTGATCTGGAAAAAACTCGGCGCCGACCGGTTCGGCAGCGTGTGCACGTTCAGCGCCTCGAACACCCCGGCCCGGCCCTGCGACGGCGCCCCCTTGGCCCGCTCCGCCAATGCCCGTAGCGCCTCCATGTCCTCCGGCCTCAGCAGTTGCCGCCCGTCCACCCAGCCCTCGGCCCCCGCGCTCGTCCGGACCTTGTAGAACCGCCGCCGCCGCCCGATGATGTCCACACGCTCCCCGTGCTGCAACGTCGCCGCCAGCTCCGCCCGCGCCGCCAGCTCGTCCCGTACCTGTAGCGTCACCGGACCCACATACGCGGTCCCCAACACCGGTTCACGGTCGGAGCTCGTCGAACACGCGGCCAGTCCCAACGCCAGTATCCCGGCTATCGTCCACTGCCTCACGTTCCGGAGTCGCCCGCCTTCTTTTCCAGCGTAACAAGACGACGGGGGCGCGGCCCAGCGGCGCCCCCCTCGCTTCTCTCGCGAATTCTCACTGCGCGTGCTGCTTCAGGAACTCCTCAATCCGGTCCAGGCCCTTCTTGATGTTCTCCATCGACGTCGCGTAGCTGATCCGCACGTGCTTCTCCGTGCCGAACGCCTCGCCCGGCACCACTGCCACCTGCGACTCCGCCAGCAGCCGCTCCGCGAACTGCATCGGCGTCTTCAGCCCGTCACCTTTCAGCGCCCCGCCGATATTCGGATACGCGTAGAACGCGCCTCGCGGCTCCGCGCACTGGACGCCCGGCATCGCCTGCAGCCGCTCCACCACGTAGCTCCGCCGCTTCCGGTACTCTGCCAGCATCACGTCCACTGAGCTTTGGTCGCCCAGCAGCGCCTCGATCGCCGCCTTCTGCGCGATCGACGTCGGGTTCGACGTCGAGTGCGACTGCAGCTTGATGATCGCCGAGCACACCTCCACCGGCGCCAGCGTGAACCCGATGCGCCAGCCCGTCATCGCGTACGTCTTCGACAATGACCCCGCCACTACCACCGTGTGCTTCATCCCCTCCAGACCCGCCAACGAATACGGCTCGCTGTCGTACAGGAACCGGCAGTAGCACTCGTCCGTCATCAGCCAGATCCCGTGCCTCTTCGCCAGGTGCGCGATCTTCTCGAACTCCTCGCGCTCCACCAGCGCCCCCGAAGGATTGCACGGCGAGTTCACCAGGATCAGCTTCGTTTTGTGCGTGATCGCCTTCTCGATCTGCGCCGCCGTCAGCGCGAAGCCCTCTTCTTCCTTCGTCTCCACCAGCACGGCCTTGCCGCCCGAATAGCTCACCACGTCGTAGTAAGTCACCCAGTACGGCACCGGGATGATCACTTCGTCGCCGTGGTTGATCAGCACCTGCGCCGTGTTGAAAATCGCGTGCTTGCCGCCCACCGACACCACGCACTCCGGCACCGCATAGGAGGTCCCGAAGTCCAGCTTGTGCCGGTCCACCACCGCCTGCCTCAGCTCCTGTACTCCGGCCATCGCCGTGTACTTCGTGAAGTTCTGGTCCAGGGCGGCCACCGCCGCGCGCTTGATGTTGTCCGGCGTCGGGAAGTCCGGCTCGCCGACGCCGAAATCGACGACGTCCTTGCCGGCTCGCCGCAGTTTTTCCGCTTCCGCCGACACTCGCGCCGTGGAAGAAACGCTGATCAGGTGAATCCGATCTGCCAAAGAGATAGACGACTGTTGCATGAGGTAAAGCTGCTCTGACGTTGAGTTTTCTGTAAGTCCCAACGGCCGATCCCGCCGGCGCTGTCCCGCCGCGCGAAATCGCCCGTTCCCATGGGGCCGGATCTCCTGGATACACACTCCCCGGTTAGGGTTGTCCAGGAATCCTCTGCCTGAGTTTTTCTTCTACGGACGGTGGCACCAGACCACTGACATTGCCGCCCAGCCCGATCACTTCCTTCACCAGCTTCGAGCTGATGAACGAATAAGCCTCTCCTGCCATCATAAACATTGTTTCGATCTCCGGGGCGAGCCGCCGGTTCATCAGCGCCATCTGCAACTCGTACTCGTAGTCCGAAACCGCCCGGATCCCCCTCAGCAGCAGGTGCGCTCCCTTGCGCCGCCCATAATCCACCAGCAGCCCGTCGAACGCGTCCACTTCCACGTTATCGAAACCGCCTAGCACCCCCTCAAGCATCGCCACCCGCTCTTCCAGGCTGAACAGCGGGCTCTTGTGCGCGTTCTTCAACACCGCCACCACCAGCTTGTCCACCAGCGGCGCGCACCGCTGAATCAGGTCCAGGTGCCCGTTCGTCACGGGATCGAACGATCCGGGGTAGACCGCCACTAGCGATTTGTTGGATGCTTGCAATGCGCCTGCTCCAGGGCTTCCGGGGCCTTTCATTCCATTGTGACGCACCCCCGCCCACGCGGCAATCTTCTTGAGCCTTTATGATGAAAACACCCCGCCCATGCCAACCCATCCTCCCTCTTCTATCCTCGACTCCGGTGATCCCGCTCTCTTCGACGTCCCCTCCCGCGCTCCCGGACCCCAGGGCGCCCTCCCCTTTACCCCCGAGATGCTCCGCCGCGCCCCCTCCGGCGACCTCTTCGGCTGGACCATGAATGCCGGCATGGGCTGGGAACCCGCCCGCCTCGGCGGCGACGAGGTCCTCATCCTCTCCACTCACGGCGGCCTCCGCGCCCCCGACGGCTCCCCCATCGCCCTCGGCTACCACACCGGCCACTGGGAGGCCAGCCTCCAGGTCGAAGCCGCCGCCCGCGAACTCAAGGCCCTCGACGCCATCCCCTTCGCCGCCTACTGCTCCGACCCCTGCGACGGCCGCTCCCAGGGCACCCCGGCGATGTTCGACTCCCTCCCCTACCGCAACGACGCCGCCACCCTTTTCCGCCGCCTCATCCGCTCTCTCCCCCGCCGCTCCGCCGTCCTCGGCGTCGCCACCTGCGACAAGGGCCTGCCTGCCATGATGATGGCCCTCGCCGCCCAATCGGATCTCCCCTGCGTCCTCGTCCCCGGCGGCGTCACCCTCCCGCCCGAAAACGGCGAGGACACCGCTGTCGTCCAGTCCATCGGCGCCCGCTACGCCCACCACGAAATCACCCTCGAATACGCCGCCGAAATGGGCTGCCGCGCCTGCGCCTCCCCCGGCGGAGGCTGCCAGTTCCTCGGCACCGCCGCCACCTCCCAGGTCGTCGCCGAAGCCCTTGGCATGGCTCTCACCCACTCCGCCCTCGCCCCCTCCGGCCAGCCCATCTGGCTCGACATGGCCAGCCGCTCCGCCCGTGCCGCGCTGCATCTCCGTGCCCGTGGCCTCGCCATGCGCGACATCCTCACCCCCGACGCCCTCCACAACGCCATGACCGTCCACGCCGCCTTCGGCGGTTCGACGAACCTCATCCTCCACCTCGCCGCCGTCGCCTTCCACGCCGGCCTCCCGCGCCCTGGCGTCGACGATTGGGCCCGCGTCAACCGCTCCGTCCCCCGCATTGTCGACGCCCTCCCCAACGGCCCCCGGAACTTCCCGACCGTCCAGGTCTTCCTCGCCGGCGGCGTCCCCGAGGTCATGCTCCACCTTCGCCGCGAAGGCCTCCTCCGGACCAACGTCCTCTTGGCCTCCGGCCAAACCCTAGGCGAGGCTCTCGACTGGTGGGAGCAGAGCGAGCGCCGCGCCGCCCTCCGCACTCTCCTCGAAGAACGCGACCGCATCCACCCCGGCGACGTCATCATGAGCCCGGCCTCCGCCCGCGCCCGCGGCATCACCTCCACCGTCTGCTTCCCCAAGGGCAACCTCGCCCCCGAAGGCTCCGTCATCAAGGCCACGTCCATCGATCCATCCGTCGTCGACCCCGACGGCGTCTACCGCAAGCGCGGCCCCGCCCGCGTCTTCCTCTCCGAGCCCGCCGCCATCCAGGCCATCAAGGACGGACTGATCCAGCCCGGCGACATCCTCGTCTTAGCCTGCCGCGGCCCCATGGGCTCCGGCATGGAAGAGACCTATCAGCTCACTTCCGCCCTGAAGTACCTCCCCTTCGGCAAGCACGTCGCCCTCATCACCGATGCCCGTTTCAGCGGCGTCTCCACCGGAGCCTGCATCGGCCACGTCTCCCCGGAAGCCCTCGCCGGAGGCCCCCTCGGCAAGCTCCAGGACGGCGACACCATTGAAATCGTGATCGACCGCGTCCGCCTCGAAGGCACGGTGAACGTCCTCGACGTCGATCTCGACGCCCGCCCCCTCCGCCCCGACCTCGCCGCCGATCCCCTCCTCCCCGCCGACACCCGCCTCTGGGCCGCCCTCCAGGACGCCAGCGGAGGCCCCTGGGCCGGAGCCGTCTACGACGTCGACCGCATCCTCGAACTCCTAGCCGCCGGCCGCCAGAAACGGTGACAAACGGTGACAGTCACCTATTTCACCTTTTTCCCCGCCGCTCAGCCGTATCCGTCCTGTGAACCCATCTTGACACTCCCCCAGCCTGACCCACGCAGCCAGCCCCCTCACGCCATCGTCGGCTTCCAATTCATCGGCAGGAGTTCGGCGATCCGCTGAATGGGGAAATCCGCGATCCGCCCGAGCACGTCGCAGAGGTAGGCGTAAGGATCGACCTTGGCCTGCCGGCACGACTCGATCAGGCTGCGCAGCACGGCGCCCGTCATCCCGCCTCCATCGCTGCCCACAAACAGCCAGTTCTTCCTTTTATGTGCAGCTGCACATAAGCGGAATTATGCTCAGCCGACGATTATGTGGAGTTCGAGCCGGGGGTGAGTTTCTGGCGGCTTAACAGGGGACCTGCGGCGAGGTTGAAGGCTTGAGGTGCTGCACATAATCTGAGCACCTTCCTTGCTGAACGTTTCGCGTTCGGCAAGGAGAAGACACATGCTCGATCCA
>DAHVTI010000167.1 GCA_027324255.1 Bryobacterales bacterium
ACCATCTCCGCCAGCTAGCAGCCAAGGCCATGCGCGGTAGAGTGCTGATTCTGATGTGGGCGCTGTCGCCGGCCCTGGCGGCGCAGACCGACATCCGTTGGCTGACCGTCACCCCTCACGACGTGAGTTTCACGGCGGTCGATCCGTCGTCGAACCCACCGACGGGGACGGTCACCGCGCAATGGCGCATCCGGAACGGCCGTCCGACTAGGCCCTGGACCCTCACTGTCCAGGCCTTGTCGGCCGTCGTCAGCAACTGCGGCAAAGTCCCTCTCAGCGCCTTCCGGGTGCGGTGCGCGTCTTTGAAACTGGCCGGCAACGCAACCGGCTCCTGTTCATCCAGCCCGGTTGTCGTCTCTACCGGGGCCGGCGTCCTGGCCTGGGGGACGCAATCCCCCGGAGCGCGGACCTACACGGCCAACCTGACCGTGGAGTTCGTCGATAGCTGGCAATACCCGGGCGCTCAGAGCCCGGCCTGTTCCTTGAGTCTGAACTATTCGGTGAATGCCCCATGACCAGGATCTCGATCGCTGCTTTCCTTCTTTCGCTGACCGCCCAGGCGCAGGCGAGCCTCGGACTGTCGCCCATGCGGCTCGGACTGCCGCTGCAGCCGGGCGAGGTGCACTCCGGCGCGCTCGACCTCAGCAGCGCGGCAGCCGCCGCCGTGCGGGTGCGCGGCGAACTGCTCGATTTCTACATCGACGAGAGCATGACACCCCAGTTTGTCCGCAACCGGCCGCAGGAGGCCGCCCACTCCTGCCGCGGCTGGCTCATCGTCAACCCCATGGAGGCGGAGTTGGCCCCCCAAGAGCATCAACTGGTCCGCTACACCCTGCGGGTACCGGCCGGCACGGCGCCCGGCAGCTACTACTGCGCGGCCGGATTCACGGCGCTGCCCTCCGCCGAACAACTCCGGCAAACCGGCCTCCGGGCGACGGTGCGCGTGGTGGCCGTGTTCTACGCCGTGGTGGGGGAACGCAAGGCCGAAGGCGAAATCAGCGGCCTGCGGCTGGAGCGCGCTGCCGGCCCGGAGGAGCGCTGGGTGGCCGTGCTCACCATCCGCAACAGCGGCGGCTGGCACTTCCGGCCGCAGGGCGAAGTACAAATTCAGGGAGAGGGAGGGAAAGTCCTCGAGACGCTTCAAGTCCCCTCATTCCCTGTTCTTCCCCAAAGGCAGCAGCAATTCGTCCTGCCCGTTACGCAGGCTGCGCCGGACGCGATCAGGCGCCTGAAGGCCGAAGTGGACATCGGCGCCGGTGAACTGCAGGAAGCTGCCATCGATGTTCCGACGCGGACTGCTGCTCACTAGTACGCTTCTCGCCTTGCAGCCGCCGTGCGCCGGGCAGGAGCAGCGCGGCCAGGCCGAGGTAGCCATCCAGGGTTACTACCGGGGCGGGAGTTCCGGCGACGCCTTGTCCTCCACGGGCGCGGCGGCGAATTTCCGCTACTTCTTCGACAAGGCGGGCATGCTCGAAGGGCGGCTGGAAAGCTATCGGGACGGCGGGCGCCTCAACACCGGAGAGAACTACCTGCGCTTCGGCGGCGTGCCGTGGAAGGGCTACCGCTGGAGCTTCGGCGGCGGAGACTTCCGGCTGCTGCTGCGGCCCGAGGGCCTGCTGGCGGGAAGCTTCTTCCTGCCGGACATCTTGTTGCGCGGCGGCAGGGTGGAGATCACGGGCGGCTCCTGGACCGCCTCCGCCTTCGCCGGGCACTTGATGGTGATGCAGGGACCGCGCATGCCCTATCTGCGCCGCACGCCCCAGAGCCTCGCCGGCGGCAGCCTGGCGTGGAAGCCTTCCGCAAAGCTCCACGTCCTGACTACCGCCTGGCAGGCGTCGACGGATGGGAAACAGCTCGAGGAGAATCCCTACTTCCTGCCGCCCGGGCGGACCTTCACCGTCGCGCGGCAATTGGTCTCGAACGTCACTTGGACGCCCCGGGCTGACCTGACGCTGTTTGCCGAAACCGGCCTCGCCTCGGCGCAAAGCATCGAACCCGGGACGGCCGGCGGCGCGCCGTCGCCTCACCTGAGCGTGTCGCTCGAGTGGCACGGGGCGCGCTGGCAGACGCGGGCCAGCTACGTCAGCCAGCCCGCCTCCTTCATGCCGCTGGCCGGCTATTTCTCCGGCGACCGGCGCGGCCCTTACACCGAAGTGCGCTACCAGCTCTCGCGCCGCATCTCTGCCTTTTCCTCCGCCTCGAGCGTCGAAAACAACCTCGAGCGCCAGGCCGACAGGCCCACCATGCACTCCACCACGCTCAGCGGAGGCATCGCGGCCGAACTACCCGGACGGCTGCAACTGGTCGCCAACCTCTCCTCCATCGGCCTCAAGTCCCTGCTCCCCTCCTCTTCCGACTGGCAGAAGTCCGGCAGCCGCATGGCGATGCTGTCGCTGTCGCGCACTTTGTTCAGGAACAACCTGCGCGGCGCCTGGCGCGAAGTGGACGCCGGCCACGTCAGCGGCCCGAACCGCCTTCGATCCTATGAACTGGATGACTCCGTCGCGCTGGGGCGCCTGACGGTGGGGGGTGGAGTTCGGCTCGACCAGTCACTGGGCCAGACGCGCAGGGACTCGCTGTCCTACCGCGGCTCGCTCCAGATGAGCACGCGGCGCTTTTCGGCCTATGCCTTTGGCGAGTTCGGCCGGGACCTGCTGAACGAAACCCTCTTCCTCGCCACCCAGATCCGCAGCACCGTGCTGGGCGCCAGCGCGCAGATCGACCGCCACTGGACGCTGAACGCCGAACTGATGCGCAACTCGGCGACGAGTGAGATGAACGACCAGTCCATCTTCCTGCTCAGCAACCTGGGCGCGCCCATCAGCCTGTATTCCAGGGAGATGAACCGCTGGACCCTCTACTTCCGCCTGACGCGCTCGTTTCAATGGGGGCCGGCCCTGCCCGCGCACCTGACGCGCGCGGATACTTCGCAGATCTACCCGGTCATGGGCGTGGTGGAGGGATTCGTCTTCGAGAAGGCGCCCGGAGGGCCACTGCCCGCCGCCCAGGTGCCGGTCACGCTGGACGGCTTCCGCACCGAACTGACCGACTCGAACGGCCGCTTCCGGTTCGCCGATGTTCCGCAGGGGAGCCACAAAGTGGCACTGTCGGAGCGGACGCTGCCGGCGGAGTTCAACCCTGCCTCGGCCAGCGCAGTGGAGGTGCCGGTGATGCCGCGCCGGACCAGCCGGGTGGAGTTCACGGTGGCCCGGCTGCTCACCGTCACCGGCAAGGTGGTGGCGCCACCCGGCGTGGCGCTGACGGACATCGTCATCCGGCTGGCCGGATCGAAGCGCTACACCACTCCCGACGAGTCGGGCAGCTTCGCTTTCTATAACCTGCCCGGCGGGAGGTACGAGCTCCGCGTGGACATCGAGACGCTGCCGGAAGGCCACCGCCTGTCGACGCCGCCGGCGGTGCCGGTCACCGTAACAGAGGGAGAAGACGCCCCGGACGTGCTGGTGGGGCTCGAAAAGGCGGAGGCCGTCAAGCCCGTCCGGCGCGTGATCCTCAGCAGGAACTAAGCCGAAGTTCTTCGACCCGATTGAAGCAAGTCTGGGCAGGGCAGGAACTTAGCGGGTTTTGTGGAGCGGCCTACTGCCTACAGAGCGGTATTAGTTGAGTCGTAGTGTGACGCCCAGGAGATCGAAAGCGCGCTG
>DAHVTI010000171.1 GCA_027324255.1 Bryobacterales bacterium
GGGGGGCCGAGGACAGGGGAGATGAGAGACGGGAAGTTCGCATAATGCGGCGTTCGCGGAAGCCGCTGAGGGAATGCCGCCGGAGGCGGCCACCTGAGAGTTTCGGCTTCTGCGAACGTCCCGTTATGTAAATCTTCCCCACCATGCGCCGCAGGCCGGCTGCGGACACCACTTACACTTCCAGGCGGCGGCCGGCGTGCATTTGCCGGCCATCGTCCACGGCGGCACGACGGCTGCCGCGGTCGGCTGCCGGGAGTCGCGCCCCCTCCCCGGCCGGTGGCCGGGGAGGGGGTCGGGGGAGGGGATCAGATGACGCTCCACTGGCACGGACGAGCCGCCCGCAGGGCGGCGAAGGACGTGCGGCACCTTACTTCCCTCCTCGTCTGCGGGGTGGGTTCGGGCGGGGGCGCAGAGCCCCTGCCCGTCAGCCTTGTCATGTCTCGGAGGAAGGTGGGTCCTGAAGGATCAGCGGTAGGCCTCGGAGCGGTGGCGGACATTGAGAATACGGAGAATCTCGCCAGTGGGTTTGAAGAAGACCCGGTAGTCTCCGAGGCGCAGCCGGAACTTGCCGGCATGTTTACCCTGCAACGCTTTGACGTCGCCTTCGGCGGTGCACCAGTAGCGGTAGATGCCATCGAAGATGCGCATGGCGGTGGGGCGGTCGAGGGCGCGGATGTCGGCGCGGGCCTCGGCGGTCCAGTCGATCTTACGCGCCATGGTCCTTCAGCGGAAAGTCGGCCATGGTCAATCCGAAATCGGCCAGAACCTCTTCGTGGGGAATCGGCTGGTTGTGCTTCAGCCATTCTTCGGAGCGGTCCAGTGCGTCGCTGTCTTCGCGGGTCAGCGGCTCGTCGTCGGGCGGCGCGTGAGCCAGCGACCGGGCTACAGGATCGACCATGGCTTCGAGCAAACCCTGAACGGCGGCCAGTTGCATGGGCGGCAGTTGGTCGATGAGGGCATGGACTTGCTGGCGGGTATCGGTGTTCATCGGCTCTCCTTCCCCTGGCTCTACTCGGCCATGACCTTGCTCATGCGGGAGCGCTTGACCAGAGAGTCGAGCACCACCAGCAACGCTCGCTGGTCTTCGTCCGGGAGCAGATCGACCTTGCTGTATAGACGGTTCAACTCGGGGTTCTTGATCCTGGCCTCGGGGCTGGCCTCCGTCCTGCCGGCCAACTCGTCAAGGGTGACACCCAGGATGTCGGCCAGGCGGACGATAGTGTCGAAGTGGGGCGTCACGTCGCCCGTTTCCCAGCGGCTATAGACACGCGGGCTGATGCCCAGCAGTTCGGCCAGGCGCGTTTGCGTGAGGTTGCGGCCAGTCCGGAGTTCTTTGAGTCTCTGAGCGAAGTTCGGCATAGGACAGGGCACCGGAAGCGGCGCTGAACCCATGGTAGGGCCTCCTCAGAAGAGTGAGTTGTGAAAGGTACACTACTGTCAGTATACTCTAGTACACTAGAGTCGTTTGACGGCTCTTTCGGAAAGGACCCACCATGGCGCGCATCCCGGACTCAGAAATCGAGCGGCTCAAGAGCGAAGTCTCGCTGGAGCGGCTGGTGGAGGGCCATGGGGTGAAGCTGGAGCGGCATGGGGCGGACCTGCGGGGGCTGTGTCCCTTTCATGACGACCGGGAGCCGTCGCTGGTGGTGACGCCGGCAAAGAACCTGTGGCACTGTTTGGGCGCGTGTCAGACGGGCGGGACGGTGATCGATTGGGTGATGCGGGCGCAGGGGGTGAGCTTCCGGCATGCGGTGGAGTTGCTGCGGACGGATGCGGCGTTCACAGCCGTGCCGACGCAGGCGAAGCATTCCACCGTCGTGAAGCTGCCGCCGCCGGTGGATCGCGAGGCGGGCGACGCGCAGTTGCTCAGCCAGGTGGCGCACTTCTATCACGAGACGCTGAAGGGTGAGCCGGAGGCGCTGGCCTATTTGCAGAAACGCGGGCTCACCGATGCGGAAGTGATCGGGCGGTTTCAGTTGGGCTATGCCAACCGCACTTTGGGCTACCGGCTGTCGGCGTCGAACCGGGCGGCGGGAGCGGAGATGCGCGGGCGGCTGCAGAAGCTGGGCGTGCTGCGGGATAGCGGCCACGAGCACTTCAACGGCTCGCCGGTGATTCCGATTGTGAGCCCGGCGGGCGAAGTGGCGCAGATGTAAGGCCGCAAGATCCTGGATCATCTGCGGCCGGGGACGCCGATGCACCTGTACCTGCCGGGGCAGCAGCGGGGCGTATGGAACGAAGAGGCGCTGGCGTGCTCGAACGAGATCGTTCTGTGCGAGTCGCGGATCGACGCGCTGACGTTCTGGTGCGCGGGGTTTCGCCACGTGACGGCGAGCTACGGCGTGAATGGCTTCACGGAGGATCACAGGGCGGCGCTGGGAAAGCGTGGCGTATGGACCGAGAACTCAAATGGCCTCAGTCCCTTGGCGAGCCAAGCGGCACATCTCTTCGCGGGGCCTGCTGAATTCGGACCTGCGGCGGGAAACCGCCCCACCGAGCGCGCCGGAGCCCCGGCGCAGGCTGCGACCTAGCGGCCGCGGGCAAGGCCCCCTGGGGGGCGGCCGGGCGGCCCCGGCCTGTGGACCGCCGGGGGAATTTCGGGGGGGCACAGGGGCGGCCAGGGGAATTTCGGGGGTACAGAGGGAACGGTCTAGTGGCGGAGGGAGCGGGCGCGCAGCAAGAGCGCCGCGGCGAGGAGGCCGAAGGGGACGAGAGAGAAGGTGGACGGCTCGGGGGTGGCGACGGTGGGGGGGAAGACGGCCTGCAGGGGGAGTTGCTCGGGATCAACGATGGGGGCGTCGAGAGGGATGAACGGGGCGGGGTTGGGAAGAGCCGCCATGCGCTGGTCCCAATCTTCCGGGGAAGGCTGGGGGCCCTGCCAGAAGAGGCCGCCGCCGAGGTCGATGGTGACGATGCCGCCCTGCGGCTGGAAGAGCGGGCCGGGGTTGAAGCCGGGGAGAAGGGGATCAGCGAAAGCGGAGAGAGCGAGCAGGAGCAGCAAGGGGAGCAGACGGCGCATGACTACAGCATGGCGCAAAGGTGGCGAAAGAAAAAAGTGTTGAGTACCGGTACTCCGGAGTGGGTGCGCGGGCGCTGATACCATGGAAGAAAGCATTTATGATCACGAACTCCTCTCCCCGATTCCGGCCGGTGGCGCGCATGGCGGCGCTGGCGCTGATGATGACCATGGCTCTGGCGGCGCAGGTGACCAATCTGCCGGCCGGCGTGCAGAAGGCGACGAGCGTGGAGGGGATCACGGAGTACCGGCTGCCGAATGGGCTGCGGGTGCTGCTGTTCCCGGACCCGACGAAGTCGAACATCACGGTGAACGTGACGTACATGGTGGGGTCGAGGCACGAGGACTACGGCGAGACGGGGATGGCGCATTTGCTGGAGCACTTGCTGTTCATGGGGTCGAAGAACCATCCGGACATCAAGAAAGAGCTGCAGGACCACGGGACGCGGCCCAACGGATCGACGTGGTACGACCGGACGAACTACTTCGAGACGTTCGCGGCGACGGACGAGAACCTGAACTGGGCGCTGGGGATGGAAGCGGACCGGATGGTGAACAGCTTCATTGCGAAGAAAGACCTGGACAGTGAGATGACGGTGGTGCGGAACGAGATGGAGTCGGGGGAGAACTCGCCGTCGGGGATCCTGATGGAGCGGATCCTGGCGACGGCGTTCCTGTGGCACAACTACGGGAAGGACACGATAGGGGCGAGGAGCGACGTGGAGCGGGTGCCGATCGAGCGGCTGCAGGCGTTCTACCGGCACTTCTACCAGCCGGACAACGCGGTGCTGGTGGTGGCGGGGAAGTTCGAAGAAGGGAAGACGCTGGGGCTGGTGGCGAAGTACTTCGGGTCGATTGCGAAGCCGGAGCGGGCGCTGAGGAAGACGTACACGGCGGAGCCCACGCAGGACGGGGAGCGGACGGTGACGCTGCGGCGGACGGGCGATGTGCAGTTCGTGGGGGCGGCGTGGCACATTCCGGCGGGGACGGATTCCGAGTACGCGGCGGTGGAGATGGCGGTGGAGATGTTGAGCGACCAGCCGGCGGGGCGGCTGTACAAGGCGCTGGTGGAGACGAAGAAAGCGGCGTCGGTGGCGATGTTCCCGTTCCAGTTGAAGGAGCCGGGGATCACCTACGCGCAGGCGATGGTGCGGACGGAGAATCCGGTGGAAGAGGCGCGCAAGACGCTGTTGGAGACGGTGGACGAGATCAAGGCCAAGCCGTTCACGAAGGAAGAACTGGAGCGGCAGCGGACGGCGTGGCTGAAGAACTTCGACCTGATGCTGAACAACTCGCAGAACGTAGCGCTGAACCTGTCGGAGTGGCAGGCGATGGGCGACTGGCGGATGATGTTCCTGCACCGGGACCGGATCGAGAAAGTGACGCTGGAGCAGGTACAGACGGCGGCGGAGAAGTACCTCATTCCGTCGAACCGGACGGTGGGGGTGTTCCTGCCGGAGAAGAGCCCGGCGCGGGCGGCGATCGCCGATGCGCCGGACGTGGCGAAGCTGCTGGAAGGGTACAAGGGACGGGCGGCGGTATCGCAGGGCGAGGCGTTCGACGCGAGCCCGGCGAACATCGACAAGCGGACGATCCGGGGGCAGTTGAGGGGTGGCATCAAGCTGTCGATGATCGAGAAGAAGACGCGCGGGGGGCAGGTGGTGGCGACGCTGAACCTGCACTTCGGCGACGAAGCGAACCTGATGGGGAAGAGTTTCGTGGCGTCGCTCACGGGGCAGATGCTGGCGCGGGGGACGTCGAAGCACACGCGGCAGGAACTGAAGGACGAGCTGGACAAGATCAAGGCTTCGGCGATGGTGATGGGGTCGGCGTCGGGGGCGATGGTGCGGATCACGACGACGAAGGAGAACCTGCCGAAGGCGGTGGATCTGGCGCTGGAGATGCTGAAGGATTCGACGTTTCCGCCGAACGAATTCGACCAACTGAAGCAGCAGTCGCTGGCGGGGCTGGAGAACTCGAAGAGCCAGCCGCAGGCGATTGCGATTACCGCGCTGCAGCGGCAGTTGAACCACTATCCGAAGGGCGACGTGCGGTACACGCCGACGATCGAGGAGCAGATTGAGGGGATCACCGCGGTGACGCTGGACGAGGTGAAGAGCTTCTACAGGAGCTACTACGGCGCGCCGGCGGGCGAGCTGGCGGTGATCGGCGACTTCGACGCGGAGAGCCTGCAGAAGCAGGTGTCGGCGCAGTTGAACGAGTGGAAGAGCCAGCAGAAGTACGCGCGGATTCTGCGGAGCTTTGCGGCGGCGGCGCCGAAGAACGAAGCGTTCGAGACGCCGGACAAGGCGAACGCCATGTGGGTGGCGGGCATGACGCTGAAGCTGCGGGATTCGGATCCGGATCACGCGGCGCTGGCGCTGGGCAACTACCTGCTGGGACAGGGCATGAATTCGCGGATGTTCGCGCGGATCCGGACGAAGGAAGGACTGAGCTACGGCGTGGGTTCGCAACTGATGGCGAATGCCGAGGACGACCTGGGGATGTTCCTGGCGTTTGCGATCTGCGCGCCGGAGAACGCGCCGAAGGTGGAAGCGTCGTTCAAGGACGAGCTGACGCAGATCCTGGCGAAGGGCTACACGGCGGCGGAGGTGGAAGCGGCGAAGAAGAGCTGGACGCAGAGCCGGGCGGTGAGCCGGGCGAACGATAATGAACTGGTGTCGCGGCTGGCCGGGCAGGCGTACGACAACCGCACGATGGCCTTCGACGCGGCGCTGGAAGCGAAGGTGCAGGCGCTGACGCCGGAACTGATTCAGGCGGCGATGAAGAGGCACCTGGACGTCGCGAAGATGAGCTTCGTGCGGGCCGGGGACTTCAAGAAGGTGAACGTCACCTGGTGATTACGGACCTGGTTCAAATCAAGCGGCTGGGCGAGCAGAAGCGCGCGGAGAACGAGCGCTTCCGGCGCCATCTGAAGACGTACCGCTTTGTGGAGCGGAAGCTGCGGCAGATGGCGATTGAGACGGAGGAGCAGATCGACTGCCTCCAGTGCGCGAACTGCTGCAAGGTGGCGACGGCGAGGCTGAACGAGCGGGACGTGGAGAAGCTGGCGCGGTACCTGCGGCTGCCGGTGACGCGGTTTCTGCGGGACTACACGGAGGAGTCGGAAGAAGAAGGGCTGATCCTGAAGCGGGACGCGCAGAGCGGGTGCGTGTTTCTGGCGGGGAACGAGTGCACGGTGTACGACGCGCGGCCGGGGTCGTGCGAGAACTTCCCGCACCTGACGGGCGGAGCGGGATCGCTGCAATCGCGGATGTGGCAGTTCATCGACCGGGCGTGCTACTGCCCGATCGTGTACAACACGCTGGAGCAGTGGAAGGTGGAGACGGAGTTTTCCCCGACGGCGAAGTAGCGCGGGTCAGTCGATTTTTTCAGTGAGCGTGACGGGCTGGCTGAGGCGGAAGCTGAGGCGGGTTTCGCTGGGCAGCTCCGCGGGCTTGCCGCGGGTGGCCATGGCGCCGCCAGCGCCAGCGGCTCCGCCGAGGATGGCTCCGATACCGGCGCCCTTGCCTCCACCGGCGATGGCCCCGATGGCGGCGCCGATGCCAGCGGCGACGCCGGTCTTGGCGGCATCGCCCTTCACTCCGCTTTCGGCTTCGCGGCGGAAGGTGTCGGTGGTGATGTCCACTTTCTGGCCGTCGGCGGTGTTGAGCTGGGTGAGGCCGAGGGCGATGAGGGCGCGGCCCTTGACGCGGCCGGAGCGGGCGAGGTCCATGATGCGGCCGCGCTGGAGGGAGCCGCGCTCGGCGATGACGAAGCCATCGACGATGAGGGGGGCGTCGAGGGTGGCGGTGAAGGACTCGTCGGTGGTGTTGTGCTCGGAGCTGAGGGAGTCGCGGAGGCGGACGGTGATGAGGGTGCCGGCGGGGATGGTGAGGGTCTTTGGCTGGCGGGGGGCGGGCTTGGGGGTCTCGGTTTTGACGA
>DAHVTI010000198.1 GCA_027324255.1 Bryobacterales bacterium
CTCGTATGTGGACATCCGGTTGGGCGCCGGCGACGGAACGTTTCCGAGCGCGAGCCGGCAGACGCTGTTGGGCTACCACGTGGCCGCGGCCGATTTCAACGCGGACGGGAACATGGACCTGGCCGCCACGGATTCCAGTGAAGTTCATATTGCGGCGGGCGCCGGCAACGGGACCCTGCAAACCCAGGTGCACATTGCCGCGACGTTGGCGAACCCGATCGACGTGCTCGCCACGGACGTGAACGGGGACGGGCGGCCGGACGTGCTGGTTTCGAACCTCAACAGCGACAACCTGACCGTCTTCCTCGGGACGAACGGCGGCACGGACACGGCCGCCTACGATGCGCCGGCGAGCTACCCGGTGGGTCTCTACCCGTGGTCGCTGGCAGTGGCGGACTTCAACCGGGACGGGCGCGACGACATCGTTGCCGCGAACGACGGCGGCACGGACCTGTCCATCCTGCTGGCCAACAGCGACGGGTTGTTTGCGCCTTCGGTCTCTTACGCTCTGGGCGGCCGGCCCCACCGTGTCATCTCCGTGGACGTGAACCGCGACGGCAGCCCGGACCTGGCCTTGGCCTCCAACAGTGAATTGAGAATCGTGCTGGGCAACGGCGACGGAACCTTCCGTCCGCCGGTGGCCTACTCCATCGGGTTGTTGTTGGGAGTGGCAAGCGGCGATTTCAACGGCGATGGCAAGCCGGACCTCGTGGCCGCGGCCGCGAATCCGGGCCGCATCGTGTTGTGGCCGGGCAATGGCGACGGGAGCCTGCAGGCCGCGGTCGAATTCCCGCTGCCGCTGACACCTTTCAACGTGGTGGCCGCCGATTTCGACGGGAACGGACGGCTGGACGTGGCATTCCCTGTACAGACGGTCAACAACGGTTCCTATGTCGGCGTCATGCTGGCGAGCGGGCCGGGAACGTTTGCCGCGATGACCAGCTATCCCATGCCGACGGTGCGGCAGCAGGGCGTGGCCGTGGACCTCAACCGGGACGGCAGGCTGGACCTGGCGTTTGCCACCAACGACGGTACGTCGGTGCTCTACGGCGCCGGCGCGGGAACGTTCTCCGCCGCAGTAACCCGCTCCCTCGGCACCAGCGAAGGGATTGTCACGGGGGACTGGAATTCGGACGGAAAGCCGGACCTGGCGCTGTCCACCTGCTGGGCCGCTTCGGTCCTGTTGGGCAACGGAAGCGGCGGTTTTTCCGGCAACGCGCTCGATCCCGGCGGCTGCTCTCATGGCGTCGCCACGGGGGATTTCAATGGCGATGGAAAGCCGGATTTCGCCGTAGTCAACACGAATGACGGGCTGGTGAAGGTCTTCCTGCACGCCGCGCCGTATTCCGCGACGGTTGCGCTGACCTCCCCGGCCAACCCCTCACTGGCGGGAATGCCGGTGACCTTGACGGCCACTGTCACATCCACGGCCGCCAACTGCGATGTGCCCGCCGGGAGCATCACGTTCAAGGAGGGTGCAACGATCCTCAACTCGGTACCGCTGGACGGTCTAGTCTGGGCGAGCCTGGCGGTTTCAAGTGCTATCGGCACGCGCTCCTTCACCGCGGCGTACTCGGGCAACCGCACGTTCGCCGCGGCGGTGTCGCCGGCACTGAACCAGGCGGTCATCATCGCACCGAGCACGACCACACTCACGACGAACCAGAATCCCGCGCCTATCGGCTCCAATGTGACCTTTACGGCCACGGTGGCGAGCGCGGGGCTGAGCCCCACAGGCACGGTCACGTTCCGCGACGGCGCGACGACGCTGGCAACCGTCGCCCTTTCGGGTGGCAGCGCGGTATTCAGCACGAGCTCGCTGGCCACCGGGCCGCATTCGATCACGGCCAGCTACAGTGGCGACCCCTTCAACGCCGCCAGCGCTTCGGCGGGGCTGTCGCAGAGCGTCACGCTTCGCACCAGCACGACCAACCTGTACACGTCGTTGAACCCGGCTCCCGCAGGGCGGCAGGTGACGCTGGCCGTGTCGGTTGCGGGCTATGGGCCCTCGGGCACGGTCACCTTCCGGGAAGGCGGAACGGACCTAGGCACGAGCACCCTGAACGGCTATGCCTGGACCGGCCTGACGCTGGCCAATCTCGCCCAGGGTGTGCATTCCATTACCGCGGTCTATTCGGGAGACAGCCGGAACCTGGGCAGCACCTCCATGCCGCTCAGCCTGACGATCTCGGCCCCCGAGACGACCTGTGCGGTGACGTTCGTCAACCCGGTGAGCTACGGCACGGGGGTCTACACCTACAAAGTCGCCAGTGGAGATTTCAACCAGGATGGGCGGCCCGACCTGGCTGCCACGGTGATGAGCGCCGACAAAGTGAGCGTCCTGCTGGGCACGGCGGGAGGCTTCCAGGTCGCAGTCGACTATGCCGTCGGCGCCGGTCCTCGAGACGTGGCAGCGGGAGACTTGAATGGTGACGGGCGGCCGGACCTGGTCACGGCGAATTCCAGTTCCGTGAGCGTCCTGCTGGCAGCCGCGGGCGGGGGCTTTCTGCCGGCAGCCAATATCCCGACGACGGGAGACGGCAGCCCCAACTACCTTGTGCTAGCCGACGTCAACCGCGACGGCAAACCGGACCTGGTCGCCACTGCCAACGCCAATGTCACTGTGCGCCTGGGCAACGGCGACGGCACCTTCCAGAGCAGGGCGGCATATGCCACTGGTGCGGCGCAGGCGGCCGGGCTCGCCGCAGCCGATTTCAACAATGACGGCGCGCCGGACCTGGTTGCCGGGGACGTCCTGGGAACGACGGTTCGCGTGCTGTTGAACGACGGGGCGGGGGCATTCCCGCAGGCGGCGGGCTACGCGGCGGGCTCGGGCGCCGGAGTGGGCGTCGGTCCGCGCGCCCTGGCGGCGGGAGATTTCACCGGCGACGGCAAGCTGGATCTGGCCGTGCTGAACAACAACAACCACGCCGTCCTCCTGGGTACGGGCGGCGCGCACCCGAACGCTTTTTTGGCCCCTGTGACTTACCCTGTCTCCAATCTGAGTAATCCGGGATCTATCGTGGCCGGGGATTTCACAGGCGACGGGAAGCTGGACTTCGCGGTCACCTACATGAACGGCCACAACGTGGGCGTTTGGCGCGGGGACGGCGGCGGAGCTTTCCAACTCGCGGCCCAGCATAGCGCCGGAATCCAGCCCATGGGCCTGGCTGCCGCCGACCTGAATGGCGATGGGAAGCTTGACCTGGCGGTGGCGAACGTCGTGTCATTCGACGTGAGCGTTCTGGTGGCCACGGGCGGCATCTCGGCCACGACGGTGACACTGGCCAGCGCACCGAACCCCTCCGTCTACGGGTCGCAGGTGACGCTGACGGCGACGGTCTCCGCCCCGGGCGGCTGCGCCGCACCCAGCGGAACGGTGACGTTCCAGGATGGGGCGGTGACGCTGGGGAGCGCCACGATCAGCGGCGGCAGCGCCAGTCTCAGCACGCCGGGGCTGAACGCCGGGAACCATGCGCTGACCGCCGTCTATGCCGGCGGCCCATACCACACGGGGAGCACTTCGGCTTCCTTGGCGCAGACGGTGAACAAGGCGAGCCAGAGCATCGTCATCGGCGAGCTGGCGGAAAAGACCTACGGCGACGCGCCGTTCAATGCGCTGGCCACGGGCGGGGCGTCCGGCAATCCGGTGACGTTCTCCGCCAGCGGCAATTGCAGCGTCAGCACCTCCGCGGTCACGCTGACCGGAGCGGGCTTCTGTTCCATCACGGCCGACCAGGCGGGCAACGCGAACTACGAGGCGGCGCCCTCCGTCACGCAGACCTTCGCCATCGCGAAGCTCGCTACGCAGACCTCGCTGGGGCTCTCCGCGGTCCTCACCACCTATGGCGGCGCGGTGACGTTCACGGCGATCGTAGTTCCGGTGCCCGCCACCGGGACGGTCGAGTTCCGCAACGGCCAGGCGGTGCTGGGCTCGGCGACGCTTTCGGGCGGGTCGGCGCAGTTCACCACGTCAGCCCTGCCGGCTGGGAGCTATATGGTCTCCGCCGTTTACCTGGGCGACGCCAACTTCGCCGGCAGCAGCGTGCCCGCGAGCCAGTTGACCGTCAGCAAGGCGAGCCAGAGCATCGCCTTCGGCGGCCTGGCCGGCAAGACCTACGGCGACGCGCCGTTCACGGTCAGCGCCACGGGCGGGGCGTCAGGCAATCCGGTGACGTTCTCCGGTACCGGGAATTGCAGCGTCAGCAACACCACCGTGACGATCACCGGCGCGGGTTCGGGTTCCATCACGGCCAGCCAGGCGGGGAACGCGAACTACGAGGCCGCGCCCTCCGTTACGCAGACCTTCGCCATCGCCAAGGCGGCGGCGACGCTGCTACTCGGCAATCTCAGCCAGGTGGCGGACGGCAATCCGAAGCCGGCCAGCGTGGCCACCACGCCGGCGGGGCTCCCGGGCGTGGCCGTCACCTACGACGGCCAGCTCAGCGCGCCGGCCGCGGCGGGTTCCTACGCCGTTGTCGCGTCGCTGGTCCACGCCGACTATACCGCCGCCCCGGTGTCCGGGCTGCTGGTGATCGCCGCGCCCACCGCAATGGGGAGCACCACCGTAGTCTCCAGCGTGGGCTCCACCACCGTCAGCACCAGCTTCAGCAACGTCACTCAGGGCGGGACCACGTCGGTGACCCCCATCCCGCCGCTGACGGCCGCCACGACTCCGGGAGGGTTCGTCGTCTCGGGCGCGAACCTCGCCTTTGATGTCACGACCACGTCCACGTTCAACGGGACCATCGTGACCTGCTTTGTGGTGCCGTCGA
This sequence comes from Bryobacterales bacterium, assembly GCA_027324255.1. Classification (GTDB taxonomy): domain Bacteria; phylum Acidobacteriota; class Terriglobia; order Bryobacterales; family Bryobacteraceae; genus Paludibaculum. The sequence goes on from DAHVTI010000198.1 coordinate 4,776, forward strand.
TCGCCACGCAAATCGAGTTCGACGCGTTGCGCATCCTGCATCGCGAGTTAAAGAACGGCGTTTCTCAACTGGTGGACGTGACCATTCTCAAGGGCGCCAGCAAGCCCGATTTCGCCACGCGGACGCTGTGCGGCAAGACGTCCTCGCTGAGTCCCTTCTACCTGGCGGCAGTGAGCGACCTGACGGCGCCGGGAGTGACCGACCTGGCGCTCTCCCTCAATCCGCTGCCTGCCGGCTCGATCACTACGCTCACCGCGAAGATCACCGACACGGGCGTGCCGGCCACCAATATCGCACTGGCTGAATACAGCCTCGACGGCGGCACGACGTGGCAGGCCTTCGATGCCGCCTATTACGCCGACACGACACTGGCGGTTTCCGCGCAACTCACCCCCGCCGTCGGGGTGTATGCGATCTGCGTCCGCGGCACGGACGCGGCGCAGAATGAAGCGGTGGTTTGCGGGCCGCTGCTGGCGGTCTACGACGCGAGCGGCGGATTCGTCACAGGGGGCGGCTGGATCCAATCGCCGGCCGGCGCCTACGCAGCCGATCCGGAACTCACAGGCAAGGCCAATTTCGGCTTCGTGTCGAAGTACCTGCCTGGAGCGAACCTCCCCTCCGGCGAAACCCAGTTCCGCCTCCAGGCCGCCGGCCTGGACTTCAAGAGCACGGCCTACGAGTGGCTGGTGATCTCCGGCGCGCGCGCCCAGTTCAAAGGCAGTGGCACCATTAACGGCGACGGCGACTACCGCTTCCTGCTGACCGCGATCGACGGCCAGCAGCCAGGCGGAGGCGGTGTGGACAAGTTCCGCATTCGCATCTGGGACAACTCCGGAGGCGGTCTGATCTACGACAACCAGCCTGGCAAGCCCGACACTGGTGACGATGCCACCGAACTTGGCGGGGGCAGCATCATCATCCACAGGTAGCCGGGAGGCCACACATTCGAGTCCAGTTCGGAGGGCGAAAACGGCTTCATGCCGCGCCGGACAGCAGGCTGTGACTACTGGCCTGCGGTTCCGAGGCGGGGCAAGCGGCGATTGGCCGAGTCTGGCTTCAGGAGGACGGTGGCGGGACGGTTGCGGTCGCAGGTGAGGCGGCCATCCTTGTACTCGAGTTCGGCGACCTGGATGAGGGTACGGCGATGGTAGTTTTCGACGCGCGGGTCGGCGTCGGGGCCGGACTGGTGGACGAAGTAATAGATGTAGGCGCGATCTCCGGAGACGACGATGTCGGGGTGCTGGCCTTTGGCGCGGTCGGTGGGGAGGGTGCCGGGTTCGGCGAGGAGGTTTTCGGGCTGCGGGGTCCAGGTTTCGCAGTCGGGGGAGCGGTAGACGCCGAGGCCCTTCCAGACGTCGGCGATCAGCCAGCAGTGGCCTTTCCACTGGAAGACCTTGGGGCCTTCGCCGGAGCGCGGCCGAGCTGATCGTCAACGGGGAACAGGGATTTGTAGTGAGGAATGGCGATGCCGCCGATCTCCGGAAGAAACTGGAGCTACTCCTCGCAGACGGGGGGCTCAGGGCGGCCATGGGCCGTGCCGGGAGGCAGCGATGCCAGAAACGTTTTACTGCTTGTCAGTCGGCACGCAGCCTCCAGAACCTCTTTGAAGAGGCAATTGTAGAGCGGTATCCGATTGGCGATCGTGGTGGCATCAGGCAACGCTAAAGGCGGGGTACGATCGGATCCAAGAACACCACATCCGGTGCGATTTGTGACGTTTGAGAAGTGGATCACAGTAACCGTCCGGTCTCAACCGCCTTGCCCTCATCCTGAAATCCGAAGTTGAGCCCCCACAAGCGCATGAGGACTCCGCGACAACGGATGGATGGAGCCAACCGAGCGGGACAGAGCAGTCCCCAACGAAATCAAGGCGCTACTATCCGGCGAGCTGGACGGGAAAGCGGGCCGGAGGCAGCCGGTGAGGGCGGCTCAGGGCGAGCGCGAGTAAGCCGGACACGGTGCAGGCATGAAGCGACGCCGGCGCCGCGGCCGGCTGAGATGGCGAATCCGGGAGCGGGGGTGTGGCGGGTCTCGGCTTGAGATTGGTTGTCTCAAGTTGAGACAGAGCCGAGGAGCCGGCGAGGCGGGAGAGGGCGCGCGCCGGGGAAAGTGGGACCGGCTTTGAGTGAATTGGCTTGGCCGGTGAATTGCAGGTGAACAAGGAGATTCTCCAAAGCGACAAGAAAGAGGACGGACAGTCATGATGGACTTTGTGGCCGCGTTTGCGACCGGCCTGGCGAGCGTGGTCGCATTGGCAGTGGTCCGGTCGGCGGCGAATCGCAGGCTGCGGTTTCTTGCGCTTTCAGTGGGGCTGCTGACGGGGTGCCAGACGGGCCTGGTGGTGAACCGGATCCGGACAGGATGGGGCGCGGGGAGCGGGGATCCGGACCGATTCCTGATCCTCTCGGCGGGGGTGCTGGCGCTGGCGGTGGTTCATTTTCTGTACCGGGAGAACCGGGACCGGCGAAACGCGAACATGCATCTGCGCTTCTACGAGGTGGAGAATCCGTCGTCCGCGGTGCCACCGATGGGAAAGAAAGTGGTGGGCGGAGAGCAGGAAAGGAGGCGGTCGCGCAGGATTCGGTTCCTTTGCGAGAGCACGGTCCGGAACATGACTCTGGGCCTGTCGCCGAAGCAGGCTGAGATAGAAAACATCTCCCGGACGGGGCTGGGCCTGGTTGGACCGGAGCCGGCGAGCGTGGGAGATGAAGTAGAGGTGGCGCTGCTCGGCCATGTTCTA
>DAHVTI010000216.1 GCA_027324255.1 Bryobacterales bacterium
TGCCGCGCGTGCCCGGCTCCATCGTGGTGCTGTTCGGCTCGACGGCCGCCGTGGCGCTGCTCAACCTGCCGGTGGAGACCATCGGCACCAGGTTCGGCGGCATCCCCTCCGGCCTGCCGCGCCTGGATGTGCCCGAATTTCAGCCGCGCATGGTGCTGAAGCTGCTGGGCCCGGCGCTCACCGTGGCCATGCTCGGCGCCATCGAGAGCCTGCTGAGCGCCGTGGTGGCGGACCGCATGACGAAGAGCCGCCACAACCCCAACACCGAGCTCTTCGCGCAGGGCGTGGCGAACATCGTCTCGCCGCTGTTCGGCGGCCTGCCCGCCACCGGCGCCATCGCCCGCACGGCCACCAGCATCCGCAGCGGCGCCAAAACGCCCGCCGCCGGCATTATCCACGCCTTCGTCCTGCTGGCCGTGCTGCTCATCGCCGCCCCGCTGGCCAAGAGCGTGCCCATGGCCGCGCTGGCCGCCATCCTCTTCGTCGTCGCCTACAACATGGGCGAGTGGAGCGAGATCCCGGGAATCCTCAAGCTCGGCAAGCGCGACGTCTCCGTCTGGGCCGTCACCTTCCTGCTCACCGTCTTCGCCGACCTCACCGTGGCCGTCGAGTTCGGCATGATCATGGCCGCCCTCGTCTTCATCAGCCGCGTGGCGCTGACCACCACCGTCTCGCAGGTCACCGACGACTACCTGCAGAAGGGCTGGCAGCACATCCTGCAGGACAAGCAGATTCCGCCCTACGTCACCATCTTCCGCATCCACGGGCCCTTCCTGTTCGGCTCCACCGACAAGCTGGAAGAGGTGGAACCCCGCATCCCGGAGCTGCCCCCGGTGGTCATCCTGCGCCTGCGCAACATGACCGCCATCGATGCCACCGGCCTCCACGCCCTGGAGATGTTCGCCGACAAGCTGCACGAAAGCGGCCGCGAGCTGCTGCTGTGCGGCGCCTCCTGGCAGCCCGCCAAGATGATGCGCCGCGCCGAGTTCGGGCGTCACGTCGGCCCGGACAACATCTGCGAGAACGTCGAGACCGCCATCGTCCGCGCCGCTACGGTGTACGAGGAGATGCAGGCCCGCCCGCGGGAATCCAAGCCGCAGCCGGCCTGAACGGCGCGGGGCAGCAGTCCTGCCGGCACGGGTCGGCCTCCGCGCGCCCCTGCCGCCGCTCCTCCACCAGTTCGCGGATCATCTCGATGAAGCGCGGGTGGCCGCCCGCGGTGCCGGCGCGCACCATCTTCAGCCCGATGTCCGCGCAGTGCCGCGCGGCTTCGTAGTCGAGGTCGTACATCACTTCCATGTGGTCCGATATGAAGCCGATGGGCGACACCACCACGGCGCCCGCGCCCGCCTGCTTCGTTTCGCTCAGGGCCTCCAGGATGTCCGGCCCCAGCCACGGCTGCTGCGGCGGCCCGCCGCGGCTCTGGTACACCAGCCGGTAGCTTTCGACGCCCGCCTCCGCCGCCACCAGCCGCGCGGTCTCCTCCAGTTGCTGGACGTACTTCGACGTGCGCGCCATCTCCACCGGGATCGAGTGCGCCGTGAACAGCACGGGCGCGCCCGGCGCCTTGGCTCGCGCCGCCCGCACCGCCTCGGCGTTCGGCCCGACGAAGCCCGGGTGGTCGTGAAAGTGCCGCAGCTTCTCGCACACCGGCGCGCCCGGCCCGATGGCCAACCGCGCCCGCTCGATGTCGTCCAGGTACTGCCGGCAGGCCGAATACGAGCTGTAGGCCGAAGTGACGAATACCAGCGCGCGCCTTACGCCGCCGGCCGCCATGCGGCGCATGGCGTCCTCCAGCAGCGGGCGCCAGTTGCGGTTGCCCCAGTAGATGGGCAGGTCCAGCTTCGGCTCGAGCGCGGCGATCAGCGCCCGGCACTGGTCGTTGATCGGGCTGCGCCCGCCGAAATGGTAGTAGTGCTCGGCCACGGCCAGCAGCCGCTGCCGCGGCACGTTGCGCCCGCGCAGCACGTTCTCGAGGAACGGGATGACGTCCTCGGGCTGCTCCGGCCCGCCGAAGCCGAGCACCAGCAGCGCGTCGTAGGAGGGGACCTGGGCGGCGTTGTGAGACAATGCGTGTTTTCCCATGCAGAGACGAAGCTTCCTTAGTATGACGCCCGCGGCCGCCGTGTGGGCGCAAAACCGTACGGGCCTGGCCGAAGCCTACCACGACGCCGCCGCCCGCCTCATCGGCGCGGCCATGCTCGACGAGGGCGGCTGGCGCAAGATGGAGTACTGGTGCGACCGCATCGGCCCGCGCCTGGCCGGCTCTCCCGGCTTGCAACGCGCCATAGAATGGTCCGCCGCCGAGATGCGCCGCGAAGGCCTTGTGAACGTCGCCACCCCGCCCGTGCAGGTGCCCGTGTGGGTGCGCGGCGCGGAAAGCGCGGCGCTGGTGGAGCCGCTGGAATCGCGCATCGCCATGCTCGGTTTGGGCGGCTCCGTGGCCACGCCGCCGGAAGGCATCACGGCCGAAACCGTCTGCGTGAAGAGTTTCGAAGAGCTGGAGAAGCTGGGCGCCGAGAAAGTCAGCGGCAAGATCGTCGTCTACAACGCCGCCTGGCAGGGCTATGGCCGAACGGTGGCCTACCGCAGCCAGGGCGCTTCGCGCGCCGCGCGCCTGGGCGCCGTGGCCGCCCTGGTGCGCAGCGTCACGCCGGTCAGCCTGCGTTCGCCCCACACCGGCGCGATGAACTACGCCGCCGGTGCGCCGCGCATCCCCGCCGCCGCCATTTCGGTGGAGGACGCACTGCGCATCCAGCGCCTGCAGGATGCGGGCGTGCGCACCGTCGTGCGCCTCCAGATGGAGGCGCGCACGCTGCCCGACGCCCCCTCCGCCAACGTCGTCGGCGAAATCCCCGGCCGCGAGAAGCCGGAAGAGATCGTCGTCCTGGGCGGCCACAGCGACTCCTGGGACGTCGGCCAGGGCGCGCAGGACGACGCCAGCGGCTGCATGGCCTGCTGGCAGGCCGTCGAACTGGTCCACGAGCTCGGCCTGCGCCCCCGCCGCACGCTGCGCGTCTGCCTGTGGGTGAACGAGGAGAACGGCCTGCGCGGCGGCCGCGCCTACCGCGAATGGGTCGGCGAAGGCGTCCGCAACCATGTCGCCGCCATCGAGATGGACGGCGGCGCCGAGCGCCCCGTCGGCTTTGGCCTCTCCATCAACGGCGCCGGCGAGGAGGTGATGGCGCGCGCCATGGCCCGTCTGGAGCAGATCGGCCTGCTGCTCAGCGGCATCGGCGCCGGCGGCATGACGCGCGGCGGCGGCGGCGCCGACATCAGCCCCCTGATGCGCGACGGCGTCCCCGGGATCGGCCACCGCACCGTCGGCCAGCGCTACTTCGAGTGGCACCACACCGACGCCGACACCCTCGACAAGATCGACCCGCAGGAGTTCCGCCTGAGCATCGCGGCCCTCGCCGTGCTCGGCTACGTGCTGGCCGACATGCCTGAACGACTCGCCGAGTAGTGCGCCCCGGCAGCGTGCCAGGGCCGCCGCGAACGGATGGAGATAAGATAAAGGGCGCCATGAAAAGGATCCTCCCCGCCCTCGTGATGCTCGCCCTGCCCGTCTTCTGCGCCGATGACGCCAAGGCCGTCGAAGACGCCGAGCGCGCCTGGGCCAAGGGCGTCACCACCAACGACTTCGCCCTGCTCGGGCGCGTCCTGGCCGACGACCTCACCTACACCCACTCCACCGGCGCCGTCGACACCAAGCAGTCCTACATCGACAACCTCAAGACCGGCAAGGCGCGCTACGTCAAGGTGGATCACGAGGAGCTGAAGGTGCAGCCGCTGTCGAAGGAGACGGCCATCACCATCTGCCGCGCCGCCCTCGTCACCATCCAGGACGGCAAGGAAAATCCCGTGCGCCTGTCGTTCCTCCACGTCTTCATCAAGCGCGGAGGCCGCTGGCAACTGGTGGCCCACCAGAGCGCGAAGCTCCCCTAGCCGTCCGCCCTAACGATTTCGGCTCCCGCCGCCGATGACACGGGAGATGGGTTTCAAGCGAAATCTTGCGCTCCTCGCCTGCCTGCTGTGCGGGGCGTTCTGGCTGGCTGTTTACGCCGTGAAGATCGAAGGCCGGCTGCTCCGCGGAGCCAACGACTTCCTGCAGCTCTACGCCGGCTCGCGGCTGGTGGGCACCCCGCAGCTTTACGACGCGGAGTCCGCCTGGCGCATCCACCGCCAGGCCGTCGGCTATTTCCTGCCTTCGGTCGTCTACACCCGGCCGCCTTTCTACGCCTGGCTGCTGCGGCCGCTGGGGCGGCTGCCGTACCGGCAGGCCTACTGGACTTTCATGGCCCTCAACTTTGCCGCCATGGGCTGGTTCTGCTGGCGCTTCTTCCGGCGCCACCCGGCGGCCGCCTTCCTGGCCGCCTGCTTCCCTCCGCTCTACGTGGCCGTGCTGGTGGGCAACGATGTGGGGCTGGTGCTGGGCCTGTTGGGCGGGGCCGTGGCGCTGATGGAAAAGAAGCGCGATTTCGCCGCCGGCCTGCTGCTGTCGCTGTGCGCCATCAAGTTCCATCTGTTCCTGCTGCTGCCGGCCGCGTTGTGGATCCTCGGCCGGCGGCGGGTGGTGGCCGGAGGCGCCGCCGGCGGCGCGCTGCTGACGGCCCTTTCGTTCTTCGCGCAGGGCCTCGCCTGGCCGCGGCAGTACCTGGCGATTCTGCGCAGCCCGACGGTGCACCCCTTGATCGAACGCATGCCCAACCTCCACGGCCTGATGCTCAATCTCCTGCCGGCCTACGAGCTTCCGGCCACCGCCGCGGCCTCGCTCTGCGTGGCGGCCGCGGTGCTCTGGCTGATCTCGCGGGATCCGCGGGACTGGAAGACGGGTCTCGCTTTCACGCTGATCGGAGGCCTGCTGCTCTCCTGGCACAGCTACACTCAGGACGCGGCCCTTCTGCTGCTGGTACTCGCCCTCTTGCAGCAAAGCCGGATGACGGCCGCGGTGAAGCTCCCGCTGGCAATCGCCTTCCTCCCCTTGACCTTCTGGATGGTCTCCTCGCCGGCGCCTTGGCCCACACTGCCGGCAGTCCTGATGTTGCTGACCATTGCCGGAGCGCTCTGGAAGCCTCGCTCCGCTCGGCCCGCAGCAAATCCAGCGGTCACCGCCACAGATTCGTCACCGGCGCCAGCCAGTC
>DAHVTI010000225.1 GCA_027324255.1 Bryobacterales bacterium
GCGGTGCTGGCCTTCGGCGGCAAGGTGGATTACTTCGTCAACACCGTGTTCAACTACCCGACGCTGGCCGAGTGCTACAAGACGGCGGCGTTCGACGGCGTGAACCGGCTGGGCTGCTCCACGGAGAAGCTGCCGGCGTAGCGCTGAGCGGCTACTGCCGCTGTTGTTCCGCTGCCGGTGGACGGCCTCGCCGTCCCCGGGGGACTCGGGTTGCTGCCGGCGCCCGGGGACGGGCGCGGGGGCTTGCAGCGGGGCGGGGCGGGACATCCGTGACGGCTCGTATCACGCCCGCATCGGCACGGCGTATTCTGAAAGAGCATGCAAAACGTTCTGGCCATTCTGCTGGCCGGAGGCGCGGGGGAGAGACTGTTCCCCCTGACGCGAAACATCGCCAAGCCGGCGGTGCCTTTCGGCGGCTACTACCGGATCATCGACTTCGCGCTGTCCAACTGCGTCAATTCGGGGCTGCGGCGCGTGCTGTGCCTGACGCAATACAAGTCTCTGGAGCTGGGGCGGCACATTCGCGAGGGCTGGGACCTGTTTTCAGGCGAGATGGGCGAATACATCGAAGCCATCCCGCCGATGAAGCGCGTGCACACCGACTGGTACCTGGGCACGGTGGACGCCGTGTACCAGAACATCGAGAGCATCGAGGACGAGAAGCCGGCGCACGTTCTGATTCTGTCGGGCGACCAGATCTACAAGATGGACTACGGCGAGATGCTGGCCTGGCACAGCCAGCGCGGCGCGGAGGCGACGCTGGCCACCATCCAGATGCCGCCGGAGGAGGCGCCGCGGTACGGGGTGGTGAAGATCGACCCCTCCAGCTACCGGGTGCACGGCTTCGAGGAGAAGCCGAAACACGGGCACCCGACGCCATCGGCGTTCGATCCGGCGATGATCTCGGCGTCGATGGGCATTTACGTCTTCAACACCGACGTGCTGCTGGAAGCGCTGCGGCGGGACGCCTGCGACGCGGAGTCGGCGCACGACTTCGGCCACAACGTGCTGCCGGCGCTGCTGGAGCGGCAGCACGTGTCGGCCTACGACTTCCGGGACCTGAACCGCAAGTGCGTGCGCTACTGGCGCGACGTGGGCACCATCGACGCCTACTACGAGGCGAACATGGACCTGGTGAGCGTGTCGCCGGAGTTCAACCTGTACGACACGGCGTGGCCCATCCGGACGCGCATGCCGCAGGCGCCGCCGGCGAAGTTCGTCTTCGCGCAGGAGGGGCGGCGGATGGGCGTGGCGACGGACTCGATCGTTTCGCCGGGCGTGATCGTGTCGGGGGCGCGCGTGCACCATTCGGTACTTTCGCCGGGGGTGCGGGTGAACTCCTACTGCGACGTGGAGCACTCGATTCTGCTGCACGACGTGAGCGTGGGGCGCTACTGCCGCATCCGGCGGGCGATCATCGACCGGGGGGCGCGCATCCCGGAAGGGACGGTGATCGGCGAAGACGCCAGGTGCGACCGGGCGGCGGGCCACCACGTGACGGAGAGCGGCGTGACGGTGGTGAGCGCGGCCGACGTGGCGAGGGAAGCGGTGGTGTCAAGCTGATGGTAAGATCCGGACAGGCATGCGTTCTCTACTGCGAGTGATGGCGCAGGCTCCGGAAGAGTTGACCGCGGGACGGCTGCGGCGGCTCGGAGAAGGCATCGGCAAGGTGGTGTACGCGTCGCGGCACTGGGTGGTGAAGCGCGAGCGGACGACGAACGAGATCCTGGCGCTCATCGTGACGTGGAAGTTCCTGCGGCGGATGGAGAAGCACCTGCCGGGCGGATGGGGGCGGCGGCTGAGGGAGCATCCGGGCGGGCAACTGCGGCTGCTGCGGCTGGCGGCGCGCGCGGTGGTGACGGTGGTGCCGCGGGGCCTCTGGTATTCGAGCCACGTGGGCGAGGTCTGGCGCGTGTACGCGCACCGCGACTGGCGCGGCGAGCACCTGGCGGTGAAGCATCTGGCGGGCACCACGGTGGTGCCGGAGACCATCACGTTTCCGCCGGCGCGCCTGCGAGTGGGCGGGTGGCCGGGCTGGCTGACGGTGTCGGAGGCGACCGAACGAGTGGAGGACACGCTGCACGCGAAGCTCACCGGGCTGGCGCGCGACGGCCGGTACGAGGAGTTGGAGGCGTGGCTGGAGCGGCTGCTGGCGCTGCGTCGCAAGGGCTGGCAGAGGGGGGTGTACTCGGTGGACGCGCACCTGAAGAACTTCGGGGTGATCGGCGAGCGGGTGGTGCTGCTGGACGCGGGTGGGCTGACCGATCACTGGGAAGAGGTGGAGCGGCACCTGGAGCAGGTGGACCGCTCGGCCGAGCCGCACGCGGAGCTGGGCCTGGGGGAGGTGCTGGAGGGGGCGCCGGAGGTGGCGGCGCGGTTCGATGCGCGGTGGAAGGAAGCTGTGAACGCGGAGGCGGTAAAGGAACTCTGGCCGGGGTGAGCAGACACACGGGGGCATCGCCCGGCGGGGCGCAGTTCGAAACTGACCGCCCCGCCGAATTTCTTCGGGCTCATCAGGACTTACCTTTCGCCGGCTGCTGCTCGAAGCAGTTGCCTGGATTTGAAGACCGCCGAGGCGGCCCGCCCTACTCGAGGCGATGAATTGGGGACTCGCTGGCCAGCGGTTTGGTACCCCGCAGAAGAGTGTCGCATACGGGCCAAAGCGTTTTTCCGGAAGTTGTTTAAAACAAAGGGAAGAATGGTTGTCACTACCGCGTAGCGGTTTAGTTCACCGAGAAGCGGGCGCGGGTCAGCGCTGGTCGTAGGGTTTGAGGCGGCGGACCCAGATGTTGCGGTAGCGGGGGCGGGTGTCGTGGTCCTGGAGGGCCAGGGGTTCCTCGGGGGCGTGGGGCGCGTACTGGCGGACGGCGCGGTGGGCCATGGGGCCGGTCACCTCCTGGTGATGATGGACCAGGACTCCGTTGAAGACGACGGTGACGTAGGCGGGCTTCACCAGTTTGTTGGCTTCGAATTTCGGGGCCTGCCAGAAGATGTCGTAGACGTTCCATTCGCCGGGGCGGCGGCAGGGGTTGACGAGCGGGGGCCACTGGCCGTAGATGGCGCCGGCCTGGCCGTCGGCGTAGGTGGGGTTGTCCCAGGAGTCGAGCACCTGAATCTCGTAACGGCCCATGATGAGGACGCCGGAGTTGCCGCGCCACTGGGAGTCGCCGTCGATCAGCGCCGGGGCGGACCATTCGATGTGGTATTGGGCGTCTCCGAATTTTTCCCTGGAGATGAGGTCGCCGGTGCGGCCGACGCATTCGACGTAGCCGTTTTCGACTTTCCAGCGGGCGGGACCTTTGCTGGAGGTCCAGGCGCTGAGATCGCGGCCGTTGAAGAGGACGACGGCGTCGGAGGGCGGGTCGCCGGGGCGGGGGCCGGGGGTGACGACGGCGGGGCGGGGGCGGGCGATGTCGTGCACCTTCCAGGGCTGGCCGGGGAGGACGGGGGTGTCGGAGTAGCCGATGGGGGAGGTGCGGTAGTTACTTGGTTTGGCAGGCGCAGGCGCCTGGGGGGGCTTGACGGGCTGGGGGGCCTGCTGGGCGGCGGCGAGGGCCGCGGGAGTCAGAGTGAGAAGCTTACGGCGCTGCATGGCGTTAGTCCTTCCAGTCTGCGGTCCAGATGTTGAATTCGTAGCGGCTCCTGCCCTGGTAGTCGGTGGCGAAGACGAGTTTCCTGCCGTCGGGGGAGAACTCGGGGAAAGAGGCGAAGCCGCCAAAGTCAGTGATCTGCTGGAGGCCGGTGCCGTCGGTATTGATCATGTAGAGGTCGAACTTGCGGCCGTCGCAGTTGTGTTTATTGGAGGAGAAGATGATGCGCTTGCCGTCGGGGGTGAAGGAGGGGGCGAAGCTGGCGCAGCCGTAATCGGTGAGCTGGCGGATGTTTTTGCCATCGGCATCGGAGATGAAGAGCTCCATGCGCATGGGCTCGGTGAGGTTCTCCTTGAGGAGTTCCCTGTAGCGGGCCATCACTTCCTTGTTACCGGGGGCGGTGGCGCGCCACACGATCTGCTTGCCGTCGCGGGAGGAGACGGAGCCGCCGTCGTAGCCTTCGCGGCGGGTGAGCTGCTTTTTGGAGGAGCCGTCGGGCTGCATGGACCAGAGTTCGAGGTCGCCGGAGGAGAGGGAAGTATAGAGGATGCGGCCGGTTTTGAAGTTCACTGTCGCTTCGGCGTCGTAGCCGGGGGCGGTGGTGAGCTGCTTTTCGATTTTGCCTTCGGCGGTGGCGAGGTAGATGTCATAGCCGGGGAAGACGCCCCAGAGGTAGCCTTTGGAGCGGTCGGGCGGGGGCGGGCAGGCATCGCCGGCCGCGTGGGTGGAGCCGTAGACGATGTGCGCATTGTCCTTGAGGAAGTAGCCGCAAGTAGTGCGGCCCTTGCCGGTGGAGACGAGGCGCTGATCGGAGCCGTCGGCGTTCATGACGAAGATCTGGTCGCACTGATAGGGGTCGCGGGTGGACTGGAAGATGAGGCGGGAGCCGTCGGGGGACCAGTAGGCCTCGGCGTTCTGGCCGCCGTGGGTGAGCTGGCGGAAGTTGGAGAGGTGAGCGCTGGCGGGGGGCGCCTGGGCGAGGGCGGCGGCGGAGAGGAAGAAGAGGGTGAAGCGGAACATGTGGAACTAACTGCGTCCTTCAAAGAGATTGCGGCCTTCGACGAGGGCGCGCATTTTGCGGTCGGCGACGTTGCGCTGGAGCATCCAAAAGCCGCAGTCGGGGTGGATGAAGGGGATGCGCTCGGCGCCGAGGGCGTTGGCGGCGAGTTCGATGCGTTCGGCGATGAGGGAGGGCGATTCGACTCCGTTGTCCTTGATGTCGACGACGCCGAGGCCGAGGCCGATGGAGGGGTTGAGATCCTGGAAGTGCTCGATTTCGGAGTAGCCGCGGCGGGCGAACTCGAGGACGAGGTGATCGACGTGGAGTCCGTTGAGGAACGGCAGGAGGCTGCGCCAGAAGCCCTTCTGGACGGACTGGCCGCCGTAGTTGCCGAAGCAGATGTGAAGGGCGCGGGTGCCGGCGATGCCGTCGAGGACGTGGTTGAGGGCGGGCAGGGCCCATTCGGCGTCCTCGGGGTGGCCGCTGATGTTGGCTTCGTCGAGCTGGATGATCTGGGCGTCGATGGCTTCGAGCTGGCGGCGGAGGACGCCGGCGACGGCCATGCAGAGGGCGGGGCGGGACTGGTAGTGGCGGTCAGTGAGGACCTTGGTGAGCATGTGGGGCCCGGTGCACGTGAACTTGACGGGCTTGGTGGTGAGGCCGCGGGTGAACTCGTAGTCGCGGGGAAGGTTGAGGACGCCGGAGGAGACGGGGCCGGTGACGATGCCGGCGGGGCCGGTGCGGTAGGCGAGGCCGGAGTCGGCGCGGAAGGCCTCAATGTCGGAGAGCGCGAAGCGGGTGCGGATGCCGTCCATGCGGGAGATGAAGTAGTCGATCATCCCGTTGGTTTCGGGGTGGGAGGGGTCGAAGCGGTTGAGTTCGCCGTCGGCGACGACGTCGATGCCGGCGAGCTCCTGGGTTTTGAGGACGACCATGATGGCGTCGCGGAGGGTGAGGCGGGAGGAGTCACCCTGGAGCCAGTGAGGGATGGGGTAGCTGCCGACGACGGTGGTTAGGATGGACATCTGCACTATTTTAGCTGGAATTGAGAGGGGCAGCCTGCCGCGTACTAAAATGATCGTTTGCCTCCGAGCGTGACGGTAGTGGTGCCGACATTGGCGGGCGACGCCCGGCTGCTGGAGTGTCTGCGCTCACTGGAAGAGCAGACGCTGGAAGGGGTGCAGGTGGTGGTGGTGGACAACAGCGGGTGCGGGGCGATCCACCGGCTGGGAGCGGCGCGCTACCGGTTCCGGCTGATCGAAAACCGGGAGAACGCGGGGTTCGGGGCGGCGGTGAACCAGGGGTGGCGGCTGGCGCCTGCGGAGTACCTGGCGACGTTGAATGACGACGCGGTGGCGGACCGGCGGTGGCTGGAGAGGGCGGTGGAGGAGCTGGAGAAGACGCCGCGGGCGGGGATGATTGCGCCGCGGATCATGCTTTTGGGGACGGGGCTGGTGGATTCGGCGGGGATGCTGATGGGGCGGGACGGGAGCTCGAAGCAGCGCGGGCACGGGGAGCCGGCGGAGCGGTACGCGAAGAAAGAAGAAGCGCTGCTGCCGAGCGGATGCGCGGCGGTGTACCGGGGAGCGATGATCGAAGAGACGGGGCTGTTTGCGGAGGACTTTTTCCTGTACTGCGAAGACACGGACCTGGGGTTGCGGGGGCGATGGGCGGGGTGGACGTGCGTGTACGTGCCGGAGAGCGTGGTGGAGCACGGGTACTCGCGGAGCGCGGGGCGGGCGTCGGAGAGAAAAGCGTGGTTCGTGGAGCGGAACCGGCTGCGGGTGGCGGTGCGGTGCCTGCCGGCTGGGTGGCTGCTGGCGAGCCCTTTCTGGACGGCGTGGCGCTACTTGTGGCATGCGGCGCTGATGTTGGGGGGGAAGGGAAAAGCGGCGGAATACAGAGACGGCGGGGGCAGCGGATGGCGGCTGGCGCTGGTGGTATTGAAGGCGCACGCGGACGTGGTGAGGAACCTGCCGCGGCTGGTGAGAGAGCGGCGGGCGATCCGGCGGCGGAGCAAGGTGCGGGCGGGGGAGTTCGCGCGGGCGCTGCGGCGGCACGGGATAGCGGCGCGGGAGGTGGCGGCGCAATGAACTACGACGGGACGCTGCTGATCATACCGGCATACAACGAGGGCGGGGCGATCGGGCCGGTGGTGAGAGAAGTGCGGGAGAAGTGCGCGGGGCTGGCGGTGCTGGTGATCGACGACTGCTCGACGGACGCGACAGCGACGGAGGCGAAGCTGGGGGGGGCGCGGGTGCTGCGACTGCCGTGCCATCTGGGGCTGGGCGGGGCGGTGCAGGCGGGCTACAAGCTGGCGTTCGAGCAGGGATATGAGCGGGTGGTGCGGATCGACGGGGACGGGCAGCACGACCCGGCGGACGTTCCGCGGCTGCTGGAGGTATTGGAAAAGACGGGGTACGAGGTGGTGATCGGGGTGCGGTCGAAGGAGCCGGGCGGTTTTGAGACGCACCCGATCCGGAAGGCGGGGATCCACTTTTTCCGGCTGCTGCTGCGGCCGATTCTGGGGCGGGCGGCGGCGGACCCGACGTCGGGCTTTCTGGCGGTAAACGAGCGGGCATTGGGAGTATTTGCACAGAGTTTTCCGCTGGAATATCCGGAAATCGAGACGCTGGTGGTGCTGCAGCGGCGGCGGTTCCGGTTCGAGGAGGTGCCGTGCCGGATGCGGAAGCGGATGGCGGGGCGGAGCTCGATTACGGCGCTGAAGTCGGTGTACTACGTGATTCACGTGCTGCTGGGGGTGTTCATCAACATCCTGCGGTTCGACGGGCGGCCGCGGGCGGAAAAGAGGGAGGGCTAGGGGATGGAGCGGCTGCTGGACGTGCTGGCGGGGCTGAGTTTCGTGCTGCTGCTGCTGGTGCTGCGGTCGCTGCGGCGGGAGCACATCCGGGTGGAGCACTCGGTGAGCTGGCTGGCGGCGTGCGGGGCGCTGCTGCTGCTGTCGCGGAGCCGGGCGGCGCTGGGGCGGGTATCGGAGGCGCTGGGGATAGCGGAGCCGGCGGTCTCTCTGATTTTTCTGATCCTGATTGTATTTTTGGGAGTATTTTACCGCTTTTCTCGCGTGGTATCCGAATTAAAAGACATGAATATCACGCTGACGCAGAAAGTGGCGATCCTGGAATACCGTTTGAGAGAGCGGCATGAAGAAGAAGGCACAAAAGCAAGAGACTGAGACGGCGGCGAAGACGGTGAAGGCGGAGGCGCGGACCGGGCTGCCGGCATGGGCGGGGCTGGCGCTGGCGCTGGCGGCCGTAGCGGCCTACATCCCGGCGCTGAGCGGGCCGTTCCTGTTCGACGATCTGAACCTGCCGATGCTGACGGCGCAGGCCGATGTGCTGACGTGGACGTTTTACGTGCGGCGCGGCGTGAGGGCGGTGACGAACCTGAGCCTGCTGGCGGACAAGACGCTGTGGGGGCTGAACCCGGCGCCGTACCACGCGCTGAACCTGCTGCTGCACCTCATCAACGGGTGGCTGGTGTACGGGATTGTGAAGAAGCTGCTGGAGCGGGCGGGGCGGACGCCGGCGGCGGCGCAATGGGGCGCATGGTTCGGGGCGGGGCTGTTCCTGCTGCACCCGCTGCAGACGGAGGGGGTGGCGTACATCGCGAGCCGGTCAGAGGTGCTGTGCGCGCTATTCGCCTACGCGGCGTGCTGGGTGTTCCTGCATTCCAAGGAAGAAGAAGGCGCGGCACTGGGGCGGACGGCGGCGATCCTGCTGCTGCTGGGATTGGGCATGGCGAGCAAGGAGCCGGCGGTGGCGATGGCGGGGGTGCTGCTGCTGGCCGATGTGTGGTTTGGAGAGGGCTTGAACTGGCGGCGGGCGATGGGGAACTGGAAGCTGTACGGAGCGCTGGCGCTGGGCGGGCTGGCGGCGGGGTACAAGATCTACCAGATTGTGAGCCGGGAAGGTACGGCGGGCGCGTCGGCGGCGGTGAGCCGGGCGGACTATCTGGTGACGCAATTCAAGGCGATCTGGGTGTACGTGCGGATGGTGTTCGTGCCGGCGGGATTGAACCTGGATCACGCGTATCCGGTGACGAAGGCGCCGGGGGACGCGCTGGCGTGGCTGGGGCTGGTGGGGCTGGCGGCGGTGATCGTGGGGGCGTTCGTGTGGAGGAAGAGATATCCGGCGGCGACGCTGGGGGCGCTGACGTTCCTGGTGCTGCTGGCGCCGACGTCGTCGGTGGTGCCGATCGACGACCGGCTGGCGGAGAGGCGCGTGTACCTGGGCTTCGTGGGGCTGGCGCTGATGGCGGCGGAGTTCGTGTCGCGGATGAACGAGGAGAGATGGAAGCAGGCGGCGCTGGTGGGGGTGCTGGCGGTGCTGGGGCTGGCGACGGCGGTGCGGTCGAGCGCGTACGGGAGCGCGGAGGCGATGTGGGCGAGTTCGGTGAGCGCGAATCCGGAGAACGGGCGGGCGCACTTCCAACTGGCCTACGTGTACTACACGCAGGGGCGGTGCGGGGAGGCGGCGGCGCAGTACGGCGACGCGGCGAAGTACGGGAAGACCGACTACCGGCTGCTGGTGGACTGGGGGCTGGCGCTGGATTGCGCGGGGGATTCGCAGGGGGCGCTGGAGAAGCTGAGGGCGGCGACGGGGCTGGAGCGGGACTCGCACGCGTGGAGCGTGATGGGGATGGTGCTGGCGAAGCGGAACGAGACGGCGAAGGCGCTGGAGGCGCTGAACAAGGCGCTGGAGATCAACTCGTCGGACGAGGCGGCGCGGGTGTACAAGGGCAACGTGTACGTGATGATGGGCCAGCCGGCGGCGGCGGCGGCGGAGTTCGACGAAGCGCTGAAGATCAACCCGGCGAACGAAGCGGCGCTGCAGGGAAAACGGGCAGCGGCGGCGGGCGCGGGGCGGTAAAGGGGCGCGGTGCGGATCGGGATCAATGCGCTGTACCTGATTCCCGGCGGGGTGGGGGGGACGGAGGTGTACCTGCGGCGGCTGGTGGAGGGGCTGGAGGGGCTCGAAACAGAACATGAGTTTATTGTTTTTACGAACCGGGAGACGGGGCGGCTGGGGCGGCAGTGCGTGGAGCTGCCGGTGCGGGCTTCGTTTCGGCCTTGGCGGCTGCTGTACGAGCAGTTCGCGCTGCCTTTTGTGCTGAGGAGATATGGAATTGAGGCGCTGTTGAACCCGGGGTTCACGGCGCCGGCTTGCGCCGGAGTGCCGCAGGCGACGGTATTCCACGACTTGCAGCACAAGCGGCACCCGGAATATTTCCGGTGGTTCGATCTGCCGTTCTGGGAGCTGTTTTTGTGGGTGGCGGTGAAGAGGTCTCAGAAGCTGATTGCCGTCAGTGAGGCGACGCGGGCGGATTTGAAGAGGTATTACGGGGCAGAGGCGACGGTGGTGGAGCACGGGGTGGAGCGGGCGTTTTTCGATCTGGCGTCGAGGAGGGAAGACGGGGGGTACCTGTTGTGCGCGTCGACGACGCATCCGCACAAGAACCACGAGCGGCTGCTGCGGGCATTTGCGGTATTGCGGAAAGAAGAGCCGGCGGCGCGGCTGGTGCTGACGGGGGTGAAGGGGTTTGCGGCGGGGCAGGTGGAGCGGGCGGTTTCGGAGCTGGGCTTGGGGGAGGCGGTGGAGGTGAAGGGGTGGGTGGCGCGGGAGGAGCTGTACGAGCTGTTCCGGCGGGCGCGGGGGTTTGTTTATCCGACGAAGTTCGAGGGATTCGGGATGCCGGTGCTGGAGGCGATGGCGGAAGGGGTGCCGCTGGCGTGCAGCGGGATTGAGCCGCTACGGGGGATTGTGGGGGAGTGCGCGGTGTTGTTCGATCCGGAGGACGACGGGGCGGTGCTGGAGGGGCTGCGGAGATTGTGGAGAGGGGAGGCGCCGGGGGGCGGGCCATTGCGGGCCGCGGCTTATCCGTGGGAGAGGGCGGCGCGGGAGACGGTGAGGGTGGTGGAGAGCACAACAAAAATGTTGTAAGCTAAGGGCGTGAAGAGCTCCGAGCTGAAGAGGTGGCTCGAAAAGCAGGGGTGTACCTTTCGCCCGGGACCGGGCGGACATCTGAAGGTTTCGCTGGGAAACCGCTGGAGCTACCTGCCCATGCACGGGGCGAATCATGAACTGGGCAAAGGGCTGGTGGAGGCGATCAAGAAGCAACTGGGATTGAAGGAGGCGCGGGATGCTGGCCTATCCGGTAAGACTGACGCGCGAGGAGAATGATACGGTTCTGGCTGTGGTGCCGGACCTGCCCGAGATCATCACGTTCGGCCTGGACGAGGAAGAGGCCCTGCTGCGAGTGGCCGAACTGCTGGCCGATTGCCTGGACGAGTACATGAGCCGGCGGCTGCCGATTCCGGCGCCTTCGAAAGCGAAACGGGGCATGCGGCTGGTGGTAGCACCTCCGCTGGTGGAGGCGAAGATCGAACTGTACACGGCGATGCGGGCGGCGGGGATCGGGAAGGCGGAGCTGGCGCGGCGGCTGAACTGCCACCTGCCGCAGGTGGACCGGATCCTGGACCTGAACCACAACTCGCGGCTG
>DAHVTI010000252.1 GCA_027324255.1 Bryobacterales bacterium
CGCGAGTGAACGAGCGGCAGCCGGCGGACTGGATGGGCACGTATGAACTGCCGGCGGAGTTCACGGTGCGGATCACGAACCAGGGCACGGACGGCGTGGTGGTGGTGGACGGGCTGCAGGTGGCGCCGGCGGCGAAGTGACTTCAGGGCTTGATGGCCCGATAGACCTGCGTGGCGAAGGCTTCGAGATGGAGCGGGCGGCTATCGGATGAAGCCGGGCTATTGTAGCCGGCCTGCTTGAGCCAGGCAGCGAGGTCCTGCGCGGTGAGCGGGTCAGCGGCGGCGGAAGGCGGCGTCCACGATTTGCCTTCGAACTTCAGGATGCGGGCGAGGCGCTCCGCGCCTGAGGCCTTCGTGAGAGGCGCGGCCTTTTCGGCGCGGTAGCCGGGATTGAGGCCGCGGGCGCCGAGGTACTGGAACGCCGCGAAGGCGGGATCGTCGAAGGGCAGGTCGTGGTAGAAGGTGACGACGCCGCGCTGCTCGACGAGCTTCGACTGCAGGACTGCCGTGGGCACATTGCGGACGGTGGTGCGTTTGGCGATGGCGAGATCGGCGGCGAGTCCGCAGGCCTGGCCGAGGGCCATAAAGACGGGTTCCATGCGCAGGGCGTTGTAGGCGACGTGGCTGCAGGAGCAAGCGACGGGGACGAGCAGGCCGTCGATTTTGCGCGGGACGAGCACGCCGTAGGGGACCTGGAAGGGCTCGTGAGCGATGAAGATGTAGCCTTCGCGCACGCCGGGGTGGGCGGGGTCGTACTTGTGGTGGCCGTGGGGATCGAAGGCCCACTCGATGACGCCGATGGAATCGGGGCGGAGGCGGGTGCGGGCGAGCGAGGGATCGAGATCGGCGTCGCGCTCGGTGAGGACGTAGTCGCCGAGGATGCGGCGGCCCTGGCGGACGTAGACCTGGCGCGGCATGTGGTTGTTGGTAGGCCAAAGGTCGCGGTGCCAGCCGTACTGGCGGGCATCCTCGCGCAGGGCGGCGGGCACTTCGGGGTCGTTCTGAAGAAGCCAGATGAGGCCGACGTTGTGGGTGAGGTAGCGCTGATAGATTTCGCGGCGGCGCTCGGGGGTGGCGGTGGGCCACTCCCAGTTGTCTTCGGCGAGGTCGAGGGATTCGCAGGGGACGCCGGTGTCGGGATGGACGTGGTCGCTGTTGAGCTCGAAGCGGCCGTTGGGCATCGGGTAGACCTGGATGACGTGGCGGAAGGTGGTGGCGCGGCCGGCGCGGATGTCGTCGACGACGAACTTGTAGTCGTCGCGATTGAAGGCGGCGGGCTTTTCGATGGGGACGCGGAAGGCGGGATCGTTGGTGACGTGGAAGCGGAAGCAGAAGGCCTGGGTGGCGTTGTCGGCTTCGCCGGTGGAGCCGGGCAGGAGCGTGGTGGTGCCGAAGCGCATGTAGATGACGCCGGCGTGGGGCTCATTGTATTCGGCGCGGCTTTCGCGGCCGGTGCGGAAGGGGACGCCGGCCATGGCGGCGAGTTCGCCTTCGTAGGTGGCGTCGATGAAGACGGGGGCGTTGAGGCGGACGGTGGCGCCGGGCTTGCGGCGGTCTTCGAGGACGATGGCGGTGAGCTGGTTGCGCGCGACCACGGCTTCCACGAGCTTGTGGCTGAGCAGGAGGCGGATGCGGCCGCCGGTTTCGGAGATGAGGTCGTGGAGGATCTTTTCGGCGACGGTGGCCTCGTACCAGTAGCCGTCGCGGCAGAGCTTCAGGTTGGGTTGGGCGGGGTTGCCGCTATCCTGCTGCCGGTAGTGGCGGACGACGCGGCGGGTGAATTCGTAGAAGAGGCCGCCGACGGCCTGCTTCCTGCCGATGTCGGCGTTGGTGAGGCCGTTGGAGACGATGCCGCCGATGTGGTCTTCGTATTCGCAGAGGATAACGGTGCGGCCCTGGCGGGCGGCGGCGACGGCCGCCGCGATGCCACCGGGCGTGGCGCCGTAGACGACGACGCCGGCTGGTGGGGCGGAAGGCAGCAGGGCGGCGGCGAGCGAAGACTGCAGGAGGCCGCGGCGGGAGACGTGGGAAGTCATGGGTTCACCTGGATCATATCGAAGCCGGCCGCGGTTTACAGGCGCGCGAGGGCGCGATATGGTGGGGTGCGCAGAGGGAGGAGTTGAAGCGATGAGCATCAGTAGAAGGACACTAATGGGCAGCCTGCCGGTGCTGGCCGCGACGGGGGCGGAAATGGCGACGGTCGCGTTCGGGCCGCACACAGTGTCGCGGCTGATTGTGGGCGGCAACCCGGTGAGCGGAAACTCGCATGTAGCGGGGGCGCTGAGCGCGGAGATGCGGGACTACTTCACGGCGGCGAACACGAAGAAGATGCTGGCGGAGTGCGAGGCGGCGGGGATCAACGCATGGCAGAGCCGCGCGGACCGGCACATCATGCGGCTGCTGCACGAGTACCGGCAGGAGGGCGGGCGCATTCAATGGATCGCGCAGACGGCGTCGGAGTACGGCGACCTGGGGCGCAACCTGGGCGAGGCGGCGGCGCTGAAGCCGATCGGGATCTATCATCACGGGTCGCAGACCGATAAGCTGTGGGCGGCCGGGCGCATCGATGAAGTGCGGGACGCGCTGAAGCGGATCCGGCAGACGGGCGCGCTGGCCGGGGTGGGCACGCACATCCCGGCGGTGGTGGATTACATCGAGACGAAGGACTGGGATTTCGACTTCTACATGACGTGCGTCTACAACCTGAGCCGCACGGCGGAGGAGGCGGCGCGAGTGGCGGGGCGGCCGGTGAAGGGCGAGTACTTTCACGACGCGGACCGGGAAGAGATGCTCGAGCGCGTGCGCCGGACGAAGAAGCAGTGCCTGATCTTCAAGGTGTACGGTGCGACGCGGCAGTGCGCTACGGAGCAATCGCGGCGGGCGGCGATGGAGCTGGCGTTCCGTTCGGCGAAGCCAACGGACGCGGTGGTGATCGGGATGTTTCCGAAGTACCAGGAGCAGGTGCGGGAGAACTGCCGGCTGGTGATGGAGGCGGCCGCGAAGGGGCCGGCGGCCGGTTAGCCTTCGTCGATGATCTTGAAGCCGAGGAGGTGGCCGAGGCGGGCGGTTTCCTTGCGGTAGTCGCCGTAGAAGACGACGCGGTGGAGGAGGTCGCGCGTGCCGGGCATGCCGGGGCCGGGCGTGAGCGTGGCGCTCCAGTTGGCGAGGAGGGCTTCGCCGTCCTTGACGCGGGTGCGGATTTTGGTGCGGCAGCCGCGCTCGTTGTCCACGTTGCCGAGGGCCTCGCCGGTGGAGATCATGAGGCGGGCGGGGTCGGCGAACTTGGCGACCGTGACGGGCTCGCCAGAGGGCGCCAGCACCTGCATGGATGCCCCCTTGTGATCCTCGAGATGGGAGCGGACCTGGTAGGGAGAGGACTGGCCGTCGATGCCCTTGAGCTTGGTGGCGGAGACGCAGTGGGCGTGGATGACTTCGTTGCGGCTGGTGTCGAAGACGGGATCGGAGACGAAGCCGGGGCGGCCGGAGAACGAGGTGACGAGGAGCTGCGTCATGGTGGATTCGAGGTCGTTCTCGCAGACGCCGTACATGCCGGTGTCGTTGAGCTTGCAGAAGGAGATGCAGGGGTAGGCGGGGAGTTCCTTGCGGCCGAAGCCGCCGAGGCAGTCGATGGCGATGGCGTTGGCCTGTTCGCGGCGCATCACTTCGCGGATGCCCATGTGGAGGCGGAGGGAGCGGATGATCTCGTCGCGGCTGGGCTCGACGACCCTGGCGGCGGAGTGGATGAACTCGTCGGCGAGCGCGGTGGCCTGGCGGAGGCCGGCGGCCTCGTAGGCGGCGCCGAGGTCGGTGTAGGCGGGGAAGCCGAAAGTGGTTCCGAATTGCCGGGTGTAGGCTTCGGTTTTAGGGCGGGACTGGGGCTGGGAGACGAGCAGCACCTTGCTGTGCCTGAGGTGATGGATAGTGCGGAGGAGGGGGACGTAGGGATCGATGGCGGTGAGGTCGCTGGAGGCGATCAACTGGAGGCGGGCGCCCTTCTGCATCCAGGCGGCGCCGTGGGTCCAGTCGTGGCCGTTGTAGGGGACGGAGAACATGAGGACGGGTTTGTTTGTTGCAACAAGCTTCCGGAGGTGGGGAAGCGTGATGGTGACCATGGGGAAGGCGAGGACGGCGTCGGAGGAGTCGGGCTGGGCGAGCCAGGCGTCCATCTGTTCGGGAGTGCGGATGGTCTCGCCGCCGGTGAAGACGATTTTGCCGGGGTAGCGTTTCTGGAGTTCAGCGAGCTGGGCCTCGATGCCGGCGACCTCCTGGGCGAGGTCGAGGTCGGGGCGCGGCCAACTGGGTGTGCCGGCGAGGAAGACTTTGCGAACGACGGCGGGGCCGTCCCAGGGCGCGTCGCCGGGGGTTTGCGCGCGTCCCCAAAGAGCGAAGGCGGCGGACGAGCCGAGCATGAAATGCCGCCGGGTGAGATAGGTCCTATGTAGCTGCATGGCGCCTCCTGCGCGGTGCGGGATTCAGATGCAGGGATCTGAAATCGAACGCAAGGAGTATACCGGAGCGGGGGGCCGGGGTGAAGGGCCGTTTTGCGGCTCAATGCAGGGGGCGGAGCGGCTCCTGGGCGACGGCGCGCTGAGCGAACTGGTTGAGGGCGGCGGCCTGGTCCCAGGGGAGATTGACGAGGGTGACGATGCGCGGATCGTCCCAGCGTTGGGGGCCGGTGATGACGGCGGGCGGAACGACGGCGGCGCGTCCGGTGAGGCACTGGTAGAAGAGGAGGGCGTTCAGGTAGGAGCCGGCCATGGTGGGGTGGGAGCGGTCGGGCATGTGCAGGCGGATGGGGGGATCTTTGAGGCGGACGACGGTCCAGGCGAGTCCGGCAGGGACGAGGCCGGCGCCGATTTGGGGGGCGAGGCGGGTGAAGGCGTCGTCGAGGCGGCGCTGCTGTTCGGGGTAGCCGTCGCGGGCCCAGGTGGCATAGAGGACGGTTTTGGCGCCGGTTTTGGCGATTTCGGCGTGGAACTTGGCGGCGTACTCGAAGTACGCGGTGGGGTGGTTGATTGCGGGCACGCCTCCGGGGGGACGATTTTGCCGAGGGTGGAGTGCTCCTGCAGGACGACGAAATCCCAGCCTCCCTGGCGGATGGCCTCGACGGCGCGGCCGTTGTCCCAGTGCTAGTGGAGGGTTTTGCCGCCGCTGAGGGAGACCTCGGTGTGGATGGCCGGGCCCGCCTTCTGGCTGGCGGCGATGGACTCCAGGAGCTTAGGGAGGCTGTTGAAGAAGGTGTAGCTGTTACCGATGAAGAGGACGCGGAGAGGCTTGGCGGGAGCTTCGGTCTGGGCGAGGAGCCGGAGTCCGAGGGCGAGGCAGAGCAGGGCGGAGCGGCGGAGAGTCGAGCGCTCCGTTTGGGGCGCAAGAGTGCTGGCGTTCGCGGGCTCTGCCGCGCCTGGCTGTCAGGCGCGGCAGGGATTCCGGTCAGCGGGATTTCGTTTCGGCTTTCGACGAGCCGGCGCCGTTGGTGAGCACGACGCTGATGGAGCCGACGGCATCCTGGACGCCGTCGATGGAGACGGGCAGGCGCAGGCCGGAGAAGGAGCTGCCGCCAGCGAGGGAGGCGGCGGAGTTGTAGTAGGTGCGGAAGAGGTCGGCGAGCTGAACCGTGATGGTGGAGGGCTCGTCGATGGTCTTGCCGGGGCGGGCGGAGAAGGTGACGGCGACAGTGGTCATGTCGCGCGGCGTGGAGTAGCCGCCGATGACGATGTCGAAGCTGGAGCCGGTATCGCGCTCGATGGCCAGGCTGGTGATGACCGGCGCCATGCGCGGCACGGTGATCTCGGTGGCGGGATAGGGTGCGGCGACCAGGTTCTGCTCGCCCGCGAACATGCTGGCGAGCTCGATGCGGATGAGGCCCGCCACGATGTCCGGCTGGACCGGCACCTGGGTGGAGACGGAGCCGGCGGGGATGGTGATGCGCAGGCGGCGCCCGGAGTTGGTGGCGGCGGGATCAAGGAATTGCACGCGGGGGTTGTCGGTCAGGCCGAACGCGTTGGGGGTGAAGGTGAGGACCAGGTCGGCGACGAGGGGGACGGGGCTGGGCTCACTGAGGCGGACCTCGGTGCGGACGGTCTGGAGCGGGTCCATGATGCTGCCGACCGTGAACGAGATCTGGGGGACGGGCTTGGCCGAGGCCGTGAGGTTGCAGGACAGCGTGGCGGCCGGGCTCTGGCAGGCATCGGCCAGCGTGACGGTGAAGGCGCTGGTGCCGGCGGCCGGCGGGGTGCCGCTGACCCTGGCCGAAGCGGAGCCGGTTTCGAGCAGGGAAAGGAACGCAGGCGCGGTCAAGCTCCATTGGTAGGGTGCCCTGCCGCCGGCGGCCGAGACATCGAGGGCATAGGGCACGCCCGCAAGCACGGAGGCGGTGGGGCAGCCCACGGCCGAATTCAATTGGAGCGGCGGGCAGGCGTCGCTTGAGACGGTCAGATTGCAGGAGGCCGTGGCCGATTTGCCGGAGGCGTCATGAACCTCCAACCCGACGGGGTAAGTGCCCGAGGACGGAGAGGTGCCCACGACCTTCGCTTGCGCGCCGGCGCTGGAGAGCGTCAGCCACTGGGGGGCGGGCGGCGCGAACTGGAACTGGTAGGGTGCCGTGCCGCCGCTGGCCGTGTAGCCCCAACCGACGCTAGTGCCCGGCAGGACGGGCTCAGCCGGACAGGCGGCGGACAACAGGAGCGGCGGGACGTTCGATTGCTGGATGGTGATGGAACAATCGATCTGGCCGGTAGCGCCGCCGCTGTCGGCCCGCAAGGAGAAGGCCGAAGTGGCGGCCGGACCCTGGGGCGTGCCCGAGATGACGCTGCCGTTCAGGCTGAGTCCCGCGGGCAGGGCGCCCGAGGGGATGGACCAGGTGTAGGAGCCGGTGCCGCCGCTGGCGCCGAGCGCGAAAGAGTAAGCCGATCCGATGGGAAGCTGGGAGGCCGGACAGCCGGAAGTAATCTGCAGGCTGGCGGGTGAGACCTGGATGCTGCAGTTGGAGTAGATGTAGGCGGTGCCTACGACATCGCGCACCTGCAAGGAGAAGGGGAAGGAACCGGCGGTGGGCGGGGTGCCCTGGAGCGTTAGTTGATAGGCGCCGCCTGTAGCGGTGCCGGATTTGGCGCTGAGGGAGAGCCAGGACGGGCCGTTGAGGAAGAACTCATACTGGCCGCTGCCGCCGGAGACGGTGACGGGAACCGAATAGGGCACGCCGGGGACAGCCTGCGGCGCGGGGCAGGCGCCCGACATGGTCAGCGGCGCATCCACGTGCACGACGCAGTTGAAGACGGCGGGCGTGAGCCCGGCAACATCCGTCAGCGTGACGCTGATGGGGAAGGCGCCGACGGAGGGAGGAGTTCCTTCCAACAGCATGCCCGGTGCGGTGGGCCCGGGCTTCAGGCTGAGCCAGCCGGGTCCGGAATAGCTGTACTGGTAGCTGCCGGTGCCGCCGGAAGGCATGAGGGGAATGCGGAGCAGCGAGCCGAGGGGGGAACTGGCGGGGCACGCCGCGCTCAGATTCAATGGCGGCGCCTGGACCGCCTGGGTCAGCGGCCGGGAAGTCGAGAGCGCCTGTAAGGCATCGCCGGAATACTGCGCCGTGATCTGGTGGTTCCCGGGAGACAGAGAGGATGTGGAAAGCGCGGCGGATGCATTCGCGTTGAGTGAGACTGCGCCGAACGCCGAGGGCCCGTCCAGGAAAGTGACCGTCCCGGTGGGAATCGCGCAGCCCAATTGGGAAACGACCTGGGCGGTGAAGGTGACCGGCTGGCCAAAGACAGAAGGGTTGAGCGAACTGATCAGGCTGACGGCGGACAACGAGGAGGCCAGCAAAATCCGGGTCACCGCGGCGCTGGGCGGAGATGGCACCAGGGCGCCGCGCTGGGAGGAGGCGGCCCGCGCGGCCGGCGGCTTCACGTCGTAGGCGTAAAACAGTATAGGCGTCTGGTCCACCATGGTCTGGATGGTGATGCCGCTGGAACATCCACTGAGGCTGGCCGGGACGACGACCACGGCCGCGACGCCCGTGGTGGAGTTGGTCAGGCTGCAGGGGGAGGTCACGGGGATGGTTCCGGAGGTCGCGGTGAAGGTGATGGTATTGTTGGCCAGGCTGATGCCGTCGGCGGCGATGGCGATGGCCTGCCCGGGGACGATCTGGGTCAGGGGCGTTGGGTTGAGCGTTCCGCTGCAGAGGTCATTGGGGTTGGGCGGAGTGGTGAAGCCGTAGATGTTGCGGATGATGGGAGCGGTAGGCGTGGTGCTGATCTGCATGGTGGAGGCACCGGTGCCGTTCTCGTTGCCCACTGTCACGTCGGTGGCCCCAGCGCCCAGGTAGGAATCCAGGTCGGGAAGAATCACGAACAGCCTGGTGGGCGTGGATGCAGCGGCGACGACCGTGCCCGTGCTGTTGCCTTCCATCGAAGGCTGGCTGAAGGTGACCCCCGGAGCGCTGCCGCCCGGAATCATCAGGTTGGTTCCGGTGATGGTGACCATCTGCTTCAGGGATGCCGGATTGGGCTGGATCGAGGTGATGACGGGAGCCGGTGGGGGCGTAGCGAGGGGAAGAGTCAAAGCGTTGCTTTGCGGGCTGGCATTGGTGTAGTATCCGGCGGAAACCCGAATCTGAAGCGTGCCGCTGGTGCCGACGCCATCCGGAACCGGGATGAGGGCCGTGAGGCCGGTGGCGGGAGTCCCCGCGGTGCAATAAGAGTTGGCCGTGAAAGTGCCCGCCGGGCTGGTGAAGGTGACCGTGTTGGAGTACTGGTCGAGACCGTCGGCAGCCAGAGCGAGCCATTGACCTGGAAAAGCGGAGGTAGCGGGCGTGGAATTGGGGGTTCCCGCGCAAGAAGCGCCCCCCTGGGGGTACACGTTGAGCAATACGGGCGTAGCCATGGTCGGGCCGGACTGGAACGGCAGTTCGTTCGAGAAGACGGCGCCGCCGCGCTGCACCCTCACGCCGATCACCGGGGGAGCACTCGGGTTGGACGGGTAGGGCACGGTTGCATAGAGCACAGAAGCAGAGGAAGCTTGCTGGATCACAGTGCCCCACAACGATGAGCTGGCGTCTAGCCGGAACTCCACCGCCGTGTCGCCGGGGTTGGACGCCGTGAACAGATTGGTGCCCCGGATGGTGACAACCTGAAAATAACCGGCCGTGGACGGCGTCACGGAAGTGATCTGAGGAGTCTGGGCCGCGGCTGGGGAGAAGGACGCCAGCCAGGCCGGAAGGGCGAGGGCCAGCAGGGCACGATGCCAACGGAAGGCGGGCTTCACTGCGCCACCTCCTGCGGGCCGCCGACGGCCGCCGCGGGCAGGGGTGGCACGTAGCGGGCCCGCGGCTCAAGAACGCTGAAGTCGGCCAGCCAGACGGCGCTGCCGCCGGGGGAGGTGCGCACGGAGAGGCCGGACTGGGGCAGCGAGCCGGACTCGGCGCCGCCGCCGGCGAATTCGAACGGCGTGACGGCCCCGTTGTCGAGGTCCACCACGCGCGCCTCGCGTCGGCTGGAATAGAGGATGTAAAGGCGCTTGCCGTCGGCGGAGAGGACGGCGTCGTCGGGACCGGCGGGCTCGCCATCGGCAGCCGCGGGGAAGACGCGCGCGGTGGCCTGTCCGGTCAAGCCTTCGAGGATGGTGACCTGGCGCAGCGCCGGATCGACGACGAGCGCGCCTGCGGAGCCGGCGATGAGCCGGACGACGGCGGGATCGCCGGCCTGGAGGAGCGGAAGCGGTTCGCCGTCCCTGGCGAAGAGGCGCACGGCGCCCGTGACGCCGTCGGAAGTTCCAGCGAGGACGAAGCTGCCGTCGTCGCTGACGGCCAGGGAGCGGAGGGAGGCGGCGAAGGCGGAGGAGTCGATTTCGAAGGCGACCTTCGGCTGGGACTGCAATCCGGTGAGCACCTGGAGCCGTCCGTCGCGGCTGGAGCTGACCACGGCGCTGTCGCCGGAGGGGCTGAACACGGCGCGGTCGACGCCGGCCAGCGTTCCCGGGATCTCGAGTTCCGGACCCGTGCCGCCGGGCCCGAGCGGCGCGCAGGTGAGGCCTGGCGGGAGATCGCGGGCGATGAGCACCTGGGACTGGCCGGGGGACACGGCGAGGAGGGAAGGCTGCGGCTCCAGCCGCAGGGGATCTCCGAGGACGGCTGCGCCGGCGACGCCGAGTATCGGGCGCAGAGCGGGCGGCGAGCCCGCGGCGACGTAGCCGAGGACGGGGACCCGCAGGCCGGGAAGCGCCGCGGCGGCTTTGGCGGCGGCCGAATCGCCTCCGCGCGCGATGGAGCCGCTGAGCACGAGGGTGCAGCAGAGCAGTGGATGTCCGAATCGAGTGAATATTGCGTTCATCGCCTGATTCCTCCCTGAGTTGCGACGGCCGCCCTAGGGCAGCGAGGGCTGCCCGATGCTGACCCTGGCGCGGTTGTTCACGGTGGTGGTGTCGCCATTGGAGCCCGACCGGACGGCCAGGACGGTGCCCACGGCGGCTGCCGCTCCCAGCACGGCCACGAAGACTCCGAGGCTCATACCTGCGATGGCCAGAGGCATGATGTTTTTCTGGGCGATCACCTTCGAGGCTCGCAGGCCCTGAAAGGAAGCAGTGACGTTCATGGTGTAGGAGCCGACGCTCTGATTCGGCTTCATGGACGTGACGGAGACGCGGCCGTTCTGGTCAGTGACGGCGGTGAAGAGCCTGCCTCCGTCGGCGAAGGTGGCGCTGGGGCCGGAATTGGGCAGAAGGAAGGCCACGCTGGCGCCGGCGACGGGTTTGCGGTTTTCGTCTTCCACCTGCACCACGACCTCGCGGGCCGTGCGCTGCTTGATGTTGTTGATGGCGCCTTCGCCCTTAACGACTACGATGTTGAGCATGCCCTGCGCGGGTTGCCCTGGATCCGTGTGGACGGGCATGGCGCCCTGTCCGCTGGAAGGCGCCACCAGCAGGCCGGCCATGATCAGGGAGAGGTCCCGGATCCAGCCTGAATCCCTCATACGCATATTGAAGCCTCCGAACCCAGAACCGTTTCTCCCGGCGCTACCCCGCGGGATGGCGCCAACTTCGCAGAACAACTGGCCGCCGGTAAGCTGCCAGCTCTCTCCAAAGAAGGAGTATTGTCAGACTATTATGGGGCAAAGACCTGAGAATGGAAAGTGCGGTGTTTTGAGGCGGCTTTCCGCCGGCCGGCGGGGAGTTGCTGTGCGAACGGGAGGAGTAGGATGATAAGGTCGTCAGAGGGGGTGTCACTGATGAGACTGACACTGTTGCTGGGAACGATCGCCATGCTGCCGGCACTGCCGGCTGCCGGGCAGGAGGCCGAATCCAAAAAGCCGCTGACCGCCCGCGAGATGTTTTTCGCCGGCGCCGCGGCGAAACCGGCCGCGCCCGCGGTGGGCGTCCAGGCAGCGGCCACGCCGAAGCAGACCGCGCGCGCCAGCCGGCCCAAAGCGGAACCCGCCGTCGTTGCCAAGAGCGCGCCGCCGGCTCGTCCAGAGGTGGCACGGCCGCAGGCAGAGCCCGCGGCCGCTCCGCGCCGCGCGGTCTCTCCGGCGCTGAATCCGAACCTTCGAACGGTGACTTACACGGCGGACAACGCGCCGCTGGGAGTGCGCTACTCGATTCTGAAGCGCGGCGCGTCGGGGCAGTTCAATGAGGTGGCACCCGACACGGTGTTCCGTTCCGGAGACCGCATCCGCCTCTCCGTGGAAGCGAACGACGAAGGCTATCTCTACATCGTCCACCGCGGCTCCAGCGGCACGTGGAAGCTGATGTTCCCGGCTGCCGGCGGGGCGGAAGGGTCGAATCGTGTGGCCCGGGGCCGTCACTACCTGCTGCCGCCGGACAGCATGTTCAGTTTCGTGGGAGACCCTGGCGAAGAGAAGCTCTTCCTGGTGCTGTCGCGCGAGCCCGAGCCGGATCTGGAGTCGCTGATCGAGTCTCTGCAGGAGGGGGGCAAGCCCGCCGCGGCTCCGGTGGTGAAGCCGCAGCAGCAACTGCAACTGGCCAGCCTGCGGATGGCCAACGACGAGATGATCGCGCGCTACCGCAACCTGGTTTCGCGCGACCTGATCACCGAGAAGATCGACGAGGAGCCGAGCGCCGGGCGTGCCGCGGACAAGGCCGTCTACGTCGTCAACCCCACGGGCCGCGCCGATTCGCGCGTGGTGGCCGATATCCAGCTCAAGCACCAGTAGGCGGAGAACATGTACATCACAACCGTCCGGCCGCCGCGCCGCGCCGTTCTCGCCGGGTTGACCCTGGCGTATGCCGCGATTCCGCTTGCGGCCCAAACGACCGCCGCGCCGTCGCGGGACCGCGTGGAGATCCAACTGCAGAGGCGCGTTGCGGGGCAGTGGAAGACCATCGACCCCGGCACCGTGTGCGAGCAGAACGACGAGGTGCGCTTCCTGTTCCGCTCCAACTTCAACGGCTACCTGTACGTGATGAACCACAGCACCTCGGGCAAGTACGAGCAGCTTTTCCCGTCGGCCAAGGCCGGCGAGGACAACCGGGTGGAGGCCGCACAGGAGTACAAGGTACCGCGCGAAGGGGCGGTGTTCCGCATCTCCGGACCGGCCGGGCACGAGATCGTGTATTGGATCGTCACGCCGGTGCGGCTGGAAGAGGGCGCGTCCGCCGCCAAGTACAAGCCGCTGCCTCCGCCTCCGCCGCCGTCCGCGGCGCCGAAGATCATGATGCCGCGCTGCGACTCCACGATTTTCCGCGCGCGCGGCGAATGCATCGACATGAGCGCCGGACCGAAAACGCTGAGCGGCACGGAGCAGGACCGCGAGGAGCTGACCGGCTCGCGGCTGAAGCCGCGCGAGCTGGTGTTTCTGCGCGACAAGGACAAGTCGGTGATCAGCTCGTCCGCGGTGCTGGAAGGCCCCGTGGTGTACGAATTCCGCCTGGCTCACAAATAACCGCCATGAGACTCCGCAACATGCTTCGACTCGGCGCGGCGCTGGGGGCCGCCCTGACCCTGGCCGGACAGACTCCGGCGCCGGATGCCAAGCAGCGCCAGCGCGACCTGCAGGTGGAAAAGCTGGAAGCTGAAACGCCGGCCGCCAAGCCTCCGAACGTCAGCGTGCCGCGCAGCTACGCGCTGATCGTGGGCGTGGCCGACTATAAGAACCTGCCCGAGAAAGCGCGGCTGCAGTTTTCGGAGCGGGACGCCGAGGCGATCTACTCGATCCTGATCAGCCCGGAGGGCGGCAACTTCCACGCCGAGAACGTCCACCGCCTGATCGGCGCGAAGGCGACGTTGGCCGGGATGCGGAAGGAGCTGGAGCAGTGGCTGCCGTCGGTGGCGCAGCCGGGCGACCGCGTGCTCATTTATTTTGCAGGCCACGGCTTTGTGGCGGGCGGGCGCGGATACCTGGCGCCCTACGACGTGGATCCGAACAACGTGGCGGCGACCGCCTACCCCATGGCGGACCTGGGCCAAGTGATCGGCTCACGCATCAAGGCGACGTCGAAGATCCTGCTGACCGACGCCTGCCACAGCGGCGCCATCCGGCCCGAGGACAGCCAGAGCCTGAACCGGTCGCTGGTGGACCTGAGCACGTCGCTGTTTTCGCTGACGGCGAGCCGCGACCGCGAGCAGTCGTTTGAAAGCCCGGACTGGGGCGGCGGCCACGGCATCTTCACCTATTACGTGGTGAAGGGCATGGAAGGCGAGGCGGACCAGAACTCAGACGGCATCGTCACGGCCGACGAGCTGCAGGACTACGTATACCGCAACGTGCGCGAGGCGACGAACGCCGCGCAGAATCCCACGGCGGTGCAGGGCAGCTTCGACCCGCAGATGCTGCTGGCCTATGTGCCGAGCCGGGCGAAGCCGGCCGCGGCGCCGGCGCCGAAGTTCGGCACGTTCGTCATTGAAGCCAACATGGACGGAGTGGAGGTGTTCATCGACGGCAAGTCGGCCGGCACCGTGCAGCGGGGCAAGCCGCTGGAGCTGCCGGGCCTGGCTCCGGGCCGGCACACGGTGAAGGGCGTGAAGATGGGCTACGAGCCCGACGGCCCGCGCGAGGAGACGGTGTATCCGGGCGAGCGCTCGACGGTGCGGATCCGGCTGATGATTCCGGCGCGGCGCAACCGGGCGGCGGTGGAGGCGTTCGACAAGGGCGTGGAGTCCTACGAGAAAGGCTACGCGCAGAACTACCGGGCGGCGGTCGCGCAGTTTGAGAAAGCCCTGGCCGTCGATCCGAACTACAGCCAGGCGGCGCTGTACATGGCGCGGGCGCAGAACGCGCTGTTCAACCAGGCGGAAGCGGAGAAGTACTTCCGGCGGGCTATCGAGATCGATCCGGACTACCTGGAGGCGCGGGCCAGCTTCGGGGGCATGCTGCTGGACATCGGCAACACGGACGAATCGATCCGGCAGTTCAACGCCGTGATCCAGCGCGACCCGAAGAACGTCCTGGCGCTGACGAACCTGGCCCAGGCCTACCGCATGAAGGAGATGTACCCGGAGGCGGTGGAGTCAGCCGACAAGGCCATCCAGCTTTCGCCGCAGTATGCGGAGCCGCACCTGTGGCGGGCGGAGAGCCTGCGGCTGCAGAACAAGTTCGCGGCGGCCAAGGCCGAGTACGAGCGCTACATGGCGCTGAGCAACTTCGACAGCGGCAAGGCGGGCCAGTTGAACTACTACGTGGTGGGCTTCCTGGTGGGCCTGGGCAAGCGGAAGCGGGCCACGCAACAGGACATCTGGAAGGACCTGCGCAGCATCGCGCTGTTCGGCCTGTGCGATTGCGAAAGCCAGGTGTCGCGCTTCGATCCGGCCATCCGCTACTGCCAGGAGGCGCTGCGCTATGACCAGGGCGATCCCTACATCCACTACGCGCTGGGCCTGGCGTTCCTGCAGAAGGCGGTGCAGAGCGGCAAGACGGAGATGCTGCCGGCGGCGCTGAAGCACTTCCGCAAGATGCTCGAGATCAATCCCGACCTGGAGCAATCGCAGATGGCGCGGCAGAACATCGCCAACATCGAAGGCTTCATGAAGAAGCAGTAGCGGGCTACCTGGCCGCCTGCGGCTCAGGATCCCTGGCGCAGCGGAAGCCGATGCTGGGATCGCGGAAGCGCTCGGGCACGGTGGTGGCGTCGTACATGACGTTGTCGGCGAGGTCTTCGCCGAAGGAGCCGCCGCGGATGGTGTACCAGCGCTCGGATGGGCCGGGCGGCGGATTCAGCATGCGCGAGAAACGCTCGGCTGTTTCGGGCGTAGGCGCTTTGGGCTCCAGCACGAACTCCCACACGTTGCCGACGGTCTGCAGGGCGCCGAAGATGCTCGCGCCCAGGGGCAGGGAATTGGCTTCGACCGGCGCCTTGCCGAGAGAGGGATTGTCGCGCACGTTGGCGCGCGAGGCGTCGCGCTGGTTGCCCCACGGGTAGGCGCGGCCGTCGAGGCCGCGGGCCGCCTTCTCCCACTCGCGCGCGGTAGGCAGGCGCTTGCCCGCCCAGCGGGCATAGGCTTCTGCGTCGGCGAAGGTGATGTTGGAAACCGGGTAGCCGGGCTTATCCGCGGAGAAGCCCTCGGGCAACTGGCGCTGCGTGGCGTTGCAGAAAGACTGATAGGCCCGGTTGGTCACTTCCGTCCTGTCGATGTAGAACGCGTGGAGGGAGATGGATTCCTTGTTGGGGCCGAACTGGAACGGCCCTTCGGCCACCAGCACCATTTCGCCCGTGGGCGTGCTCAAGGAGGCGGCGAGTTCCGGTTTGGAGGGCCGCAGGGCGAAGTAGGCGGCGGCTGCTCCGCCCAGCACCACCACGGCGGCGGCCGCGGCGATGAGCCCGGTGCGCCTGGGCGCCGGCGCGGCGGCGGGCTGCGAGCCGGACGCGGCAGACTCGGCCGTGCGCGTGGCGTGCTGGCCGGAGGGCACTCTCGGGTCCAGGGTCTCCAGGATGCTTTCCAACTGCCAGCACACCGCATCGAAGCCGGATGGCCTCTGCTCGGGGGTTTTGGCGCAGCACTGGCGGATGAGAGCGATGACGGAGTCGGGCGCGCCGGCCTGCACGAGCGGCTCCTCGTTGAGCGGCTCGTTCATGATCTGGTAAAAGATCCGCGTGATGTCCTCGCCCGTCACCGGCTTGGCGCCGGCGATGAGTTCGAACAGCATGATGCCGAAGGCGTAGACGTCCACCTGCGGCGTAACGGCCTCGCCGCGCACCTGCTCCGGCGCCATGTAGTAAGGCGTGCCGAGGACGAAGCCCACCTGCGTCATCGAATGGCCTTCACCTTTGGCGATGCCGAAGTCCATCAGCTTGACGACGCCCTTGTCGGAGATGTGGATGTTCTCCGGCTTGACGTCGCGGTGGATGATGTTCTGGGTGTGGATGTAGCCAAGCGCCTTGGCCACATCGAGGGCGATGCGCAGCTTGCGCACCGTGTCGCCGGTGTTGCCGTTGCGCATGGCATGGCGGAGGTCCTCGCCGTGCAGAAACTCCATCACCATGTAAGGATGCTGGCGCTCGTCCTCGCCGAACTCGTAAATGCGGATGACGTTGTCGTGGGCGAGGTTGCCGGCGAGGCGGGCCTCCAGCAGGAAGCGGGCGCGCACATCGGGGTCGGTGCAGCCCTGGTCGGTGAGGATCTTCAGCGCCACGGTGCGGCCGATGACGCTGTCGCGCGCGCGGAACACGTGCGACATGCCGCCGCCGAGAAATTCCTGCAGCTCGTATTTGCCGATGGTCTTCGGAAAATCCATTGTGCCTACCTGGCCACCTCCGCCACGCAGCCCAGGCGCGACAGATATCCTTTCTGGAACAGCGGCGGAGCCGGCTCCATGTTGAGTTCGAAGCGGACGGTGAGCGGCTTGCCGTTCTGCATTTTCATCGGCTCGTTGCCGATGCGGATAATCCATTCGGCGATGAAGCCGCCGCCGGCGGGCTGGAACTGCTCGGCCTTGGAGAAGAGGCGGAAAACGGCCCAGAGGCCCTCGTTGCTGGACCAGGTGAGGTCGGGGCCGCCGAGCCTGACAGTGGCGCGGGCTTCGTGCGGACCGCCGCTTTGCCAGAGGAACTTCTTGGGTGCGGAGTCGCTGGCGGAGAACGTGGCGCTCTGCCCGTCGAGCCGCAGGCCGACGCTCTGCACGCCTTCGGACGGCACGGGCTTGAGGGTGTAGGCGAGCCGCGGGTCCTGCGCGCCTCCGGGATAAAAGGCCTCGGACAGCGCGGAGGCCTGGTTGAAGAACGCGACGAACGCGGGGTTGACCGTCATGCCGGTGCCCATGGCCGGGACGTAGTGCGCGCCCTGCTTCACCAGCACCTTCTGCAGGCTGGTGTCGTAGAACTGCCACAGCGCGCCGTCAGGCTTGCGCAGCAGGCCGTTGACTTCGTCGACGGTGGCTTCCGCCGTGGCCGTTGCATTGAAGGGATACTTACTCCACACCGACCGCATCTGGGAGCAGAGCGACTTGCCTTTGCCGTTCAGTTCGGCCGGGCCGAGCGCGCGCAGCAGCCCTTCGAGGTTCGTGATGGGGTCTTCGAGGAGCTTCTGCACCTGGGTCTCGAGGTGGAACTCCGGATCGACGCGGAAGCCCTGGGCGAGCTGGCGCGCGGCCAGCTTGGCGGTCGAAGCGTTGGAGAGCACCTGGGCCGCGGCGGCGTCGTTGACCTGCGGCAGTGCGGCGGCGCTTTCGAGCGACGTCTGCAGCGCCATCAGGCCGCTCATGTAGCCCTGGTTGGGCCCCGCGATGTAGCGGTCCACGCTGGCCGGCGGCACGACGGACTGGACGGGCTGGAAGGCCTGCGCCACGGGCTCGGCGCCGACGTTGGTGTTCTGCGAGGCCAGCCAGATGAGGGCGAGCAGCGGCGACTGGTTGCCGGACATCAGGCCGAGCTTCCTGGAGGCGTCCTGCAGGTTGGCGTAGCGCAGCACGGCGGCGCTCTTGACGAACATTCGCCACTCGCGGATGAAGTCGTCGTAGTAGCGCTGCTTCAGCTCCTGGACGAGCTTGGGGCGGTCGATGTTGGCCGACACTTGCTCGCCGAGCACCCACTGCTCGCCGCTGAAGTATTTGTCGGGGTTGGCCATGGCCCTGGTCATGAAGTCCCAGCCGGTCCTGGTGAAGGCCGGGGAGACTTCGTAGGAATCGATGACGGCCTGTTCGGAGCCCGGGAACTTGCGATTGAACTGAATGGGCGGCCCGCTGCGCGCGGCGTCGGTGAGCATGGCGCGGTAGACGCGCTCGAAGCCGGCGAACTGGGCGAGGTAGCGGCGGGTCCTCTCGATGGAGGCGCCGTCGCTGTCGGGCGAGTAGGGGTTGGATTCCTTCAGCTCCTCGCTGTAGAAAGCGAACTGCTTTTCGGCCAGCGCCTGGCGGGGGGCATCCACGGTGCGGCCGGCGGACCAGGTCTTCATGAGCACTGGGGCGAGGAACTCGCGCGTGCTCTTGTCGTGGTGGGAGGTGGTGATGAGGTAGGCCTTGAGCGTGTCGTAGGTGGGCCCGTACTCGGGGCCGGGAGTGGCGGGCAGGCTGCGCATGTAGGTGAGCAGCGAGGCCTGGGTCTGGCCGAACAGCAGGGCGTGGAAGCGATCGAAGTAGAGGCGCCGGGCGTGCGGATAGAGGTCGTCGCCGACGAACAGGCCCCAGCGCATGCTCCAGGGCGCGCCCTCGTTGCGGTAGGTGCGCAGGGTTTCGAGCGACTGCCGCAGGGAGTCGAGGCGGGTGAGCGAGTCGGCGGACGGCAGATCGGAGCCGGCGGTGGCCGTAGAGGCGATGCCGCGCGCGGCGCCGGCGACGCCGTTTTCCAGCCCGCGGTTGCGCGCGTAGGAGACGATGAAGGCGATGCTCAGCAGCAGGGCGAGGGCCGCGCCGGAGATGAGGGCGGCGCGGCGGAGGAAGTTCGCCTTGGTGCTGGCGCCGCTGGCGCCCATGGCGATGCGGTCTTCGAGCAGGACGTTGTGGAAGAGCTGGCCGAGGAAGGTCCACTGCGGGACCTTCTTGCTGCCGGTGATGCGCTGGGCGGGGGCCTGCGGCTCCTGCGCCGCCATGCCCATGCGGAACATGCCGGTGGCGTCGGAGACGCCCTGGGAGGACTGCGGGCGCACCAGCGCGGGCGCCGACACCACTTCGTTGACGACCACCGGCCGCACGCCGGAGAAGTAGAAGCCGCGCAGGAACGGGCTGACGGCCAACTGGCTGGGCCGGCAGAGGTCCACCAGGCACTGCACCAGCGGGGCGCGCAGCTTGCGGAATTCGCGCGGGAATTCGTAGACGCCGGGCAGGGTGGCCGGCTCATGCTCGCGGGCCAGGAATTCCGGCCGGTGGCGGCAGAGCGAGCGGAAGAGGTCCTCGAAGGCGGCGCTGAGCCGCGCGGTCTCCTGCTCGGCGTAGATGCCGCGGCGCTCGCCGGGGGTGAAGGGCAGCGTGACGCCCAGCACCTGCGAGGCCTCTTCGTTGCTGAGGTTGCGGACGTAATCGAGGAAGAAGGGCAGGCGGTCCATGCGTGTGAACAGCGCGTAGACGGGCAGGTTGATGCCGTATTTTTCGCAGAGCAGGCCGAGGCGCTGGCGGAGCTCTCGAGCGGAGGCCGCGGCGGCGTCGGCGCCGCCGGCGCGCAGGAAGGTCTCCGCATCCAGGCACACCACGGCGGCGCGGGGCGCCTGGCCCTGGCCGCGGACGACGCTGCCGAACTTGCGCGGCCGCAAGCGGCGGACGAGCTGGTTCCACAGCCCCTGGTCCTTCAGCAGCGGGGCACCGGCTTCGACGAACACGGCTCCGCGCGCGTACCAGACGTTGGCGCTTTCAGTGGGCGCGATGGCGTTGTCCTGGTGGACGCGGCCGGCCAGGAACTCGGCCTCCAGCCCCGAATTCATCATGGTGCTGGTCTTGGCGCTGCCGCGTTCGCCGGCGATAAGGAAGACGGGCATGGCGCCGAGGCCGGCGGTCTTTTCCACCTTCGACGAGGCCAGCCGCTTCTCCGCTTCGCGGATCAGCAGCCCGATCTCGTCCTGGCTGGAAACGGCGTCGGCGGACTCCTCCTCGGCGGCCTCAGCCCGGCGCTGCTTCCAGAGGAACCAGATCACGGCGATGGCCGCCAGCAGGCCGATGAGCCACAGCGCGCCGCGCAGCGTCCACAACTGCATGCCCTTCAGGGACAGCAGCGTGGAGGTGAAGTAGACCACGGTGCTGTAGGCCAGGTAGATCCCGCCAGTGATGAGAATGATAGTCTGCATGGCGGCTTCTCAGCTCCTTCCCGTTCCCGACACGCTGGCCACATCCGTCACGCCGGAACTGAGCGACAGCTTGAAGCCGGCAAACAGCACCAGCGCCAGAGCGAGGCAGGCCACGCACGCAATCAGCAGCCGCTTCGTCCACGGATCCCTGGCCGTGGGCATGGCCTCCGATGGCAGCCGCCACCACGGAGAAAGCGGGCCCGACCCGCCGCGGATGCGCTGGATCTTCTGCGCGACGGAGCCGAGCAGGGCCTGCAGTTCACCGGCGCTGCGGGCGCTATAGCGGCCGCGGAAGCCGAGCAGCAGGCAGAGCTGGTGCACTTCGAGCGTGTCGGCGGTATCGGGCGAATCGTCGCGGGCCAGCAACTGGTCGAGGTTCTGGAAGAACTGCTCGCCGGCCAGGTGGGTGCCGAACAGCTCCTCCTGGAGCGGCTTGCGGGGCCAGTCGGCAAAGATGGGGTTGCGGGTGTTGAGGATGGTCTCGTCCAGGAAGCCGACCACGGCGAACATCGCCATGCGCACGTCTTCCGAGGAGTAGGCGGCGACGTCGCGCGCCTCGTGGGCGGCGGTCTTCAGCGCCTCGCGGATGTGCTGGCGGAAGGAGCCGGCGTCGGAAACCGCCTGGCGGTTCGACCTCAGCCGCACCACGGCCGTGAGCAATTCCTGGAAGATCAGCGCAAGATCGGTACTCCGCCGGATTCCAGGTCCGGCCATGGCAGCATGTGACATGAACTCTCCCTCATGAGTCGAGCACAACCAGAAGTTCCAACTCAGGGTCGGGCAGCTCGCCCGGAACATAAATGCCGACCCTTGTCGTTTGCACAATATTGTCCCAGAACGGGCCGGATTTCGAAACGCTGAAATACTGCGTCTCGACGCGGGTGCTGATGGCCGTCGGGGGCATGGGCAGGTGGAGCAGCGGCAGGCCGGCCACGGCGCGCCGCACCAGCTCGGCGACGAACTTGGCCGAGCACACCTTGACCAACTGGGGGACCTTCGTGATCAGGTCCGCCTCGCCCACGCCGGCGCGGATGCCCAGCACCCAGCGCGACCGGCCGAAACAGCGCGTGTCGCTGACCTGGCCTTCGTAGAAGCAGTCGGCCACGCGCGTCAGCTTGATGGACACGCAGTTGGTGGGCACCGTGATCTCCAGGTGCGTGCGGATGTGGCGGTCCAGCTCTTCGAAGCAGCGCTGAGGCGCGTCGTGGTCGTAGGGCGGCAGCATCTGCGGGTGCGATTCGAGGCTGAACGTGCAGAGCGACCCGGCCAGCCGCGACATCTCCATGTACAGCTCTTCGGGGTGGCCGCGCTTCACCATCCACAGGTGCTGCAGCGCCGACAGCGACGAGTTCACCGAGTGCAGCAGCCAGAAGTTGGCGATCTCTCCGGCGGAGTATTCGCCGTCGCCCTTGGCCGAAGCGGTGCGGGCCAGGCTGGCGCCCTTTTCCTGGAGGATCTCGATCAGCCGCCGGAGCATGAGCATCAGCGGCTCGCTGGCGCTGATCTGGAGGCAGGGCGGCAGGAAGCCGGAGTCGTAGATGTAGTGGCCGGCGCCGTCGCGGATGACGCGGGCCAGCGGCAGCGCCGCCAGGCCGTCGAGCGGCTCGGTGTCCACCACCAGCCGCATGTTTTTCCTGCCGGTGCGGATTTCGCGCTCATCGCGGCCGGTGGTTTCGTCCACGAGGCTGCGCGCCTCGGCGACGTAGCGGGTCTCGGCCGGGGCGTCCTCCAGGGCGCAGTTGCGGCCGTCCTGGCGGCGGCTGGGGATGGCCAGGTAGACGATGAGCCCTTCGCGCGTGGGAGGAAAGACGTCGTCGATGGCACGCGGCTCGGGCACGGCGTCGTGCTCCGGCATGTGGAAGGGCAGGCCGTCGGGGAAAATTCCGCGGGAGTGGACCACGGACACCGTTCCGTTCGTCAGCGCTTCGGCATCCAGGCCGTAGCCCGTGAACCCGTGCGGGTTTCTCCACAGCGCCGCCGTGGCGAACTGGATGGAGTCCTCGAAGTAGCGGCCCTGGGCCTGAAAGTGATGCGGCCCCAGATGCATGCCCTCCGACCAAACTACCCTGGATAGGAATTTCATGGGCGATTGGATCCATTCGGGAATCCCCGGCAGGCGGGTTTTGCCCGATACTCAATGATAGGTTGTATCTTGATCTAATACCACTGCCCGCGTCAAACGATCATGAATCTCTGGGAACGATTCGAACTTCTCGACCATGTCTCTGAATGGGACCTCCGCCGCGAAGGCACCTTTCACGTGCGCCAGCGGCCGGCCGGGCGCGTTGTAGCCCTGCACTTGCTGCCGGGCGGAATGAGCCAGGACAATGCGACGCTGCTCGAACAGGCGCAGCGTGTGCTGGCGGCGCAGCAACAGGCTGTGCTGGAGCACGGCGACCTCGACGGCATGCTGTACGTGCTGACGGAGGTGCTGCCCGGCTCGCAAACCTTGCGCCAGTGGCTGGCCGGGCTGGGGGTAATCACGGCCGCTCCGCCTCCGCCGCCGCCCGCCGGGGGGGAGGCGCTGTC
This sequence comes from Bryobacterales bacterium, assembly GCA_027324255.1. Lineage (GTDB taxonomy): Bacteria > Acidobacteriota > Terriglobia > Bryobacterales > Bryobacteraceae > Paludibaculum. Next base: position 22,678 of record DAHVTI010000252.1, read on the forward strand.
GCGCGTGGGGGTGTGGCGAGTGCCGCAGTTCCAGGCGCCTCCGGCCGCGCCGGCGCCCCAGCCGCCGGGGGCGGAAGAAATGCCCACGGTGGCGATGCGCGCGCCCGCGCCGGGCGGCCAGTCCGCGGCGGATGAAGTGACGCAGTTGATGCAGGCGCAGCCGGCGCCCGCCGCGCCTCCGGCTGCCGGACCCGGAGAGTTCACGCGCATGATGCAGGCGCAGCCGGCGAAGGCTTCGCCACCGCAGCCGGGAGCGCCGCCAGTGCCCGCGGCGCCACCGGTGTCCGAGCCGGGGGAGTTCACGCGGCTGATGCAGGCGCAGCCCTCAGCGGTACCGCCACAGCCTCCGCCTGCGCCGCCAGTGCCCGCAGCGCCGCAGGCCTCCGAACCGGGCGAGTTCACACGCATGATGCGGGCGCAGTCCGGGGCGGCTCCTCCGTCGAGACCTGTGCCGCCCGCGCCCGCCGCGCCTTCCGCTACCGAGCCCGCGCGTTCCGCGGCTCCGCCACCGCCTCCGCCCGCGCCGCCTGTGCCCGCCGCTTCCGAGCGGGGCGAGTTCACGCGGCTGATGCAGGCGCAGTCCGGGGCGGCTCCGGCGCCGACCGCGCCACCTGTGCCCACCGCGCCGTCCGCTGCCGAGCCCGCGCGTCCCGCGGCGGCTCCGCCACCGCCTCCGCCTGCTCCGCCAGTGCCCGCCGCGCCTCCGAGCTCCGAGCCGGGCGAGTTCACGCGGCTGATGCACGCGCAGTCCGGGGCGGCTCCGGCGCCGACCGCGCCACGTGCGCCCGCCGCGCCCTTCGCTGCCGAGCCCGCGCGTTCCGCGACGGCTCCGCCACCGCCTCCGCCGGCGCCGCCTCTGCCCGCGGCTTCCGAGCCGGGCGAGTTCACGCGACTGATGCAGGCTCCGCCCGCGTCGGCTCCGCCACCGCCTCCGCCCGCGCCGCCTGTGCCCGCCGCTTCCGGGCCGGGCGAGTTCACGCGGCTGATGCAGGCTCCGCCCGCCTCGGCGGTCCCGACGCCGGGAGAATTCACGCAACTGATGCAGGCGCAGCCTGCCACCATCCGGCAGCCTCTGCCGGGGCAGGGAGGCCCGGCCGCGGTTCCGCCCTCAGGTCCGGGCGAGTTCACGCGCATGGTGTCTTCTCCGCCGCCGCCGATCGCCCAGCCGCTGCCGGGCGAGCAGAGCCCGGCCGCGCCGGGCGAGTTCACGCGCCTGATGCAGACTCCCGCGCCGCCGCCCGCGGCCTCGTATCCTCCCGCCGCGTCCTCGGCCCAGCCGGGCGAGTTCACGCGCCTGATGCAGAGCCCGTTCGCTCCGCGTCCCGCCGCTCCTACCGGCTCGGAGCCGGGCGAGTTCACGAGGATGTTCCGCACCTCCGAGCCGCTGACGCCGCCGGCCCCGCCGCCCGCCCCGGCGGGACTGCCGCCGGAGGAGCCGGCCGTGGGCGAGTTCACGCGCATGTTCATGGCGCCTTCGGCCGCCCCCGAACCTCCCGTGAGCCCGCCCGCCTTCACGCCGCCGGCCGCCTACCAGCCGCCGCCCACGGCCGCAGGGCCGGGGCATGGGGCCACGGGCGTGTTTTCGATGCCCACGGCGGCGGCTCCGCAGGCCTCGCCGCAAGGACCCAGCGAATACACCCGCATGATGGCGGCCCAGCGGCCCGCGCCGGCGCCCGCACCTGCCGCGCCGACGGCGGCCCGGCCGGAACGAGCCAGGAAGAAGCAGACCTCTTACCTGCCGCTGATCCTCATTCTCGGCGCGCTGTTTTTGGTGGCCGTCGTGCTGATCCTGGTGTTTGCCCTGAAACGCTAGGCGCTAGGAGTCCTGCGGCAGAAGGATGATGAGCTCCGCCTGGGGATTGCGAAAATCCGAGGGGATGTAGGCGGCCAGGTTGCGCGCCCGCACGACGGCCTCCCACGGGCCGCCTCCCTGGCTGAGGCTGAAGTACTGGTAGTCGAGCTTGACCGGAATGGCGCTCGGCGGCGTCGGCACATGCACCAGCGTCACGCCCGGCAGAGCTTTCTGCACGAGGTGCCCGATGTAGTCTCCCGAGCAGATCTTCACGAGTTGCGGCGTCTTGCGGATCAGTTCCGCCTCGCTGGTCTCGGCGCGGATGGCGAGGTACATGCGCGTGTTGCGGAGGTAGTCGTCGCGGTCGATCGACGTGGCATAGATCGAGGTCTGCACCTCCTTGAGCGGGAGCGAGACGAAGTTGCTGGGCACCACCGTCTCCAGCAGGAAGCGCAGCTTTTCGTCGAGGTCGGCGAAGCAGCCGCCGAGATTTTCGTGGTCGTAGGCCGGCAGGTCTCGCGGCTGGAGCTTGGTGGAGAAGGCGGTGAGCGAGCCCGCCAGGGAGAGCATGGCGGAGAACAGCGCTTCGGGATGGCCGCCGCTGTTGTCGAAGAGGTGGCGGACGATGGGATAGGACGAGTTGATGGTGTAGAGCAGCCAGAAGCTGGCGATGTCGGCGCTGGTGAAGTCGGCCAGGGTCTGGTTCTTCTGCCGCCGCACGGCGGCGAGCGAGGTGCTTTTGGCGGTCATGATGCCCACCAGGCGGCGGGCGATGGACACCAGCAGGTCGCTGGAATGAAAGTCCAGCAGGGGCGGCACGAAGGCCGGATCGAGGTCGAACAGGCCGGCGGGGGTCTTCCTGACGCGCGCCACCTGCAGGGCCGTCATACCCTGCCGGTTCTCGCCCTCGGCCATCAGCCGGAAGTTCTTGCGCGCCACCATGACGGGCTTTTCAGACAGGCCGGTGGTTTCGTCGCGCAGCATCTCCACCTCGGCGGAGTAGCGGTTGCCGGAGCCGCGCGCAGCCCCGCCAACGTTGAAGCCGCCTTCGCGGTACTGCGGGATGGCGAGGTACACGCCGAGCGTCGTCTGGTCCGGCCCGAACAGTGGGGCGATCGGTTTTGGCGGAGGGGCTGGCTCGGAGTTGGGCATGTCGAACAGCAGACCGTCGGACATGATGCCGGAGGCTTCCGTGATGGCGAAGTTGCCGGCGGCCAGCGCGGCCTGATCCACCCGCACGCGGGCAAAGCCCCACGGCCGGAAATTCAGCGCGTCGGAGCGGAATCGGCTCAACTCCTCCAGAAAACGATCCTGCGCCTGCAGGTATTGCGGCGTCAGAAACGTACCCTTGGCCCAGACGACCGGTTGCAGCAGTCTCATTGCCATCAAACATAGCAGTTCGACCGCGGCACGGAAAGATGCTCCTTCAGATTCTGCTTCGTTCCCCCCGCCTTGTGGTTGTATCCTGTCTCAGGTACTCATCATGGGGATGCAAAACGAATACAGCAGCGTGAACCTGGATGTCAGCCTGGGGGCTCAGCCCGCCGGGCGTCCGCGGCGGGACGAGCCTTTTCGCATCGCCGTCCTGGGCGATTTCAGCGGACGGGCCGGCCGCGGGCCTGCCGGAGGCGCGGTTGATCTTCTCTCTCGCAAGCCGGTGACCGTGGACCGGGACAATTTCGAGGAAGTGTTTGCGCGCTTCCAGGTCGAGCTGGACCTGCCCGTCTTCGGCCGTCTGCGGCTGGAGGATCCGGAGGATTTCCACCCGGACCGGCTGTGGAGCCGGGTTGCGGCGTTCGCGCCGCTGCTGCAGGCGCGCCGCGCTCCCGGCCAGGCGCCAACCCGGCCCGCATCACGGGCGGCGCCGTCCGCCCCGCCCGCCTTGGGCTCTCTCGGCTCACTTCTTGACGACGCGCTGGACGCCACCGCGGACCGGGCCGAAGGCCGCAGCGGCGCGAGCCACGACCCGCTGCGCGCGTGGCTCGACAAAGAGGTCCAGCCCCACACCGTCGCCGCCACCCCGGAGGCCGAGATGGAGCGGCGCGCTTTGATCGAAGACGTCATCGGCGCGCAGACCCGGGCACTGCTCCACTTTCCCGCGTTCCAGGAACTGGAGGCGCTGTGGCGCGCCGTGGAGTTTATGACGCGCCGTGTGGACGACGATGCCCGAGTCCGCATCTGCCTCGTCGACGTCACCTTCGACGAACTCGCCGCCGACCTCGCCTCCGCCGCCCCCACCCTGCCCAAGC
>DAHVTI010000257.1 GCA_027324255.1 Bryobacterales bacterium
CCGCTTGAATGGGCCTCAGGCGGATTGCAGAACGGCGTTTCAAGAACAAAGGTCCACCACTTTTCCATTGAACTTGTCATCGGCCTGAAGTATAGTGCAGTCCACGAGTTGAAGGACGTGGGAGTCGATCCTCAAACCAGAGGAAGCTGGCTCTGCGGAAAGCGCTGAACCGGCGCCCGATCCACTCAATGGCCGGTTGGTGTGACGAGGATTCAGATTCGGCGGGGGGTTTCGCTGACGTGGCCGGCGGGATCTTCTTTACGCACGGGGCGGCCGGATCAATAGCAAATCGATCGAACCAGTAACTTCAGGGGTAACCATTCATGTCTCGTAGTTGGGTGCTGACCCTACTTGTCCTGCTGCTGGCCTCGATGCCGGCGGCCAATGCCCAGATGATGTCCGGCCAGATATCGGGCCGCCTGGCGGATCCGGCCGGGGCAGTGATCATCAACGCCAAAGTCCAACTCACGAACGACCTGACGAAACAGGTGCGCGAGTTCACGACCGATTCGAACGGGAATTTTACGTTCACGAACGTGTCTCCCGGCAACTACAGCCTGCGGGTGGCACAGACCGGTTTCAAGACGTACGAGCAGAAGGCCATCAGCGTCGGCGCGGTGGAGAAGGTAGCGCTGCCTGAGATCGTGCTGCAAGTGGGCGACGTGACCACCTCGGTGGAGGTGCAGGCGTCGGCGGTCCGCGTGAACACGGACAGTTCGGACCGCGGCGTAGCCGTCACCACGACGCAGATTGAAGATACGGTGACGAAGGGCCGCAACTTCATGATGCTGATGAGCACGCTGCCGGGCGTGCAGGACCTGAACCAGAACGACACTCGCGGCTGGGGCACGAGCAGCCCGGTGCTGATGGGCGGGCAGTCCGGCCAGAAGCTGCTGGTGCTGGACGGCGCGGCCTCGCAGGACTCCGGCAACCGCGACTTCGGCTACATCGCGCCGAGCGTGGATGCGATCGCCGAGGTGAGAGTGCTGGTGGCCAACTTCAACGCCGAATACGGCGCGCGGTCGGGCGGCCAGATGAACGTCATGGTGAAGAGCGGGACCAACCAGTTCCACGGCAGCGGGTACTACTTCCTGCGCAACGAGGCGTTCAACGCCAACGAGTTCTTCAACAACAAGACGGGCACGCCGCGGCCGCGGTACAAGTACCACAACCTGGGCGGCACCTTCGGCGGGCCGTTCATTATCCCGGGCACGAGCTTCAACAAGGACCACAACAAGCTGTTCTGGTTCTTCTCCTACGACTACCTGACCACGAAGAACGTGACGAACCCGAACCGCTACACGATGCCGACCGCGCTGGAGCGGCAGGGCGATTTCTCGGCCACGACGACGACGACGGGCGTGCTGATTCCGATCAACGATCCGGCGACGGGGGCGCAGTTTCCGGGGAACAAGATCCCGCAGTCGCGGCTGGACAAGACGGGGCTGGCGATGATGAACCTGTTCCCACTGCCGAACACGACGGACCCGACGGGGCAGAGGCAGTACAACGCGCAGTTCGTCAACCCCTTCACGCAGCCGCGGCACGACCGCATTCTGCGCGTCGATTGGCCCGTCAGCTCCAGGGCCTCGGCCTATGTCCGCCTGCTGCAGGACTACACGGGCAACGACGGCTACGGGCAGATTCTGGGCGCGCTGGGCGACGGCTGGCGGCAGTTCCCGCACGGCTACGACATCCCGTCGGCCGGTGCGGTGGCGTCGCTGATCTACAGCTTCCAGCCGAACCTGATTCTGGAATCCATGTGGGGCATCACGCGCGGCCACCAGATGAACACGCCGACGGACATGGACCTGTACAACAACAGCCTGCTGCCGTTGAAGGACGCGTCGGGCAATACCATTCCGCTGTCGCGGTTGTTCCCGACTGCGAACACGCTGAACCTGCGGCCGCAGATCAACTTCGGCTTCCCCTCGGGCTTCAGCGCGCAGTCGTCGGGGCAGACGATCGCGAACGCTCCGGCCTACGGGTTTGACAGCCGCTGGCCATTCGACGGCACGGACCAGGTGCAGACGGTCAGCTCCAACATCACGTGGGTGAAGGGCGCCCACAACGTGAAAGCCGGCGTCTACCTGGAGAAGATGGCGCGCAACGTCAGCGTGTACTCCAGGTACAACATTGCGGGCTCCTACTACTTCGGCTCCGACAGGGCCAGCGCGGTGGACACGGGCTATCCCTACTCCAACCTCGTCACCGGGGGCTTCTTCTCCTACGGCGAGGACAGCGTGAAGCAGGTGAACCACGCGCGGTACACGCAGTGGGACTGGTTCGTGCAGGATAGCTGGAAAGTGATGCCGCGGCTCACGCTCGACCTGGGCATGCGGTTCCAGTGGATGGGGCCGCTGCACACAGCCGACCAGCGGATGGGTCTCTTCAACGAGTCCATATATGACAAGAACAAGGCGGGGCAGCCGCTGTATCCCACCGTAGTGAACGGGGTGAAGCAGAGCTGGAATCCGGTGACGGGCGCCGTTTACCCGTACGTCCGCCAGGGCACGTTCGACCCGGCCAGCTATACCGGCATGCCGTTCAGCGGCGTGAAGGACTACCAAGGCTACTTCTGGAAGGCGCCGCCCATTACGCTGGGACCGCGCGTCGGCTTCGCATACGACGTGACGGGGAACGGCAAGATGGCGATCCGCGGCGGCTTCGGCATCTTCTACGACCGAGCCGCGACCGTCGATTACATCGGCGCGCTGGGTGTCGGGAGAGGCCCGCTGGCGGCGCCGCCCACCTTCCTGTCGCCCATCATCCTGAACTCGTCGTTCACGGCCCTGGCGGGCGCCACGGCCGTGCTGGCGCCGCAGGACATTCAGGGCGGGTCGGAGGAGCACCTGGCTCCCACGACCTATAACTGGAGCTTCGGCATCCAGCGGGACCTGGGCTGGAACCTGCTGCTCGACGTGGCCTACGTCGGCAACACTTACAAGCACGGCTTCAACGGGGCCGTGGAAGACCTGAACGCCGTTGCGCCGTTCACCACGTGGACGCCGCAGGGCGGCACGAACAAGACGTTCGTCGACCCGACCAGCTCCAGCGGGGGCCTGTATTCGACCAACCTGATCCGGTCGATGGTGGGCTTCAAGGGCGTGGGGTCGGTGCCGGTATTCACGAACGACCGGCAGTCGAGCTACAACTCGCTGCAGGTGCAGTTGAACCGGCGGGCCGGCAGGAACATCACGTGGAGCGCCAACTACACGTGGTCGAAGACCCTGATCTACGAACGCCAGCAGTGGACCGACGACGCGTTGACCCGGTACGAGACCGACAACCGTCCGCACGCGTTCAATGCCAATTTCGGTTATGAGATCCCGTCCTTGAAGGACGGCAACGCGTTCATGAAACAACTGACCAACGGTTGGCGCGTCATGGGCACCGCGCAGATCTTCTCCGGTGCGGCGATGGGCCCGAGCTGCGGGTTCCAAAGCAATCCGGTCGGCTATCCGAACGGCACGCCGACAGGCAGCGTGCTGTTCCGTTGCCAGATGGTCACGGCAACCCCGGATGCCGTTTGGTTGGCGTCCGGCGCGAAACCGTCCGACGTTGGCTCCACGGCAGATCCAAACCTGTGGTACCCGATGAATCCCAACAACTTCCAATTGCCGAAGAACTTTGCGCCCTTCACCCGGGGCATGATCGGCAACGCGCCCAGGATCCTCGCCTACGGGCCGGGCCTGGAGCTGTTCAACCTGGCGTTGCAGAAGTCGTTCCGAGTGCGCGAAGGACACCGGCTGGAGTTCAAGGTTGAGGCGACCAACGCGCTGAACCACTTCAACCCTGCGAACCCGAACATGACCATCACGCGGAACTACAATACGGGCGCCAACACCAACGCGGCGTTCGGCACCATCCAGGGCACGCAGTTCCAGAGCCGCCGCGCGATTCTGTCGCTGCGGTACGCGTTCTAGGGACTGAACTCGATGTGACCGCGCCAGCCTCCCGGCCGCAACCGGCGGGGAGGCCGGCGTCGGGGGTGAAATAAGGGACAACACGGGGAGGCTCCGGCAGGTACGGGGCCTCCCTATTTTATTGAACTAGCGACTGGCGAAAGGAGCGGTGCGTGAGTGAGACGTCCAGTTTTGCGTACTCTGATTTGCTTTGTCTGGGCGTGGAGCCTTTCCGGGCAGACCGCGGCCGACGCGCTGCGAAGCGGTTTTGAGACTCCGCCGCAGAGCGCCAAGCCGCGGGTGTGGTGGCACTGGATGAACGGCAACATCACGAAGGAGGGCGTCCAGCTCGACCTGGAGTGGATGAAGCGGAACGGCATCGGGGGGTTCCAGAACTTCGACGCCGCGCTGAATACGCCGCAGGTGGTGGAGAAGCGGCTGGTGTACATGACGCCGGAGTGGAAAGACGCCTTCCGGTTCACGGCGACGCTGGCCGACAAGCTGGGGCTGGAGATGACGATTGCG
>DAHVTI010000286.1 GCA_027324255.1 Bryobacterales bacterium
GCTTGGCTGCGGCTATGGGGGTCGGATTGCCAGCGGCAGAAGCGCGGCGGTTGGCTGCGGCTATGGGGGTCGGATTGCCAGCGGCGGGGGCGCGGTGCTTGGCTGCGGCTATGGGGGTCGGATTGCCGGCGGCGGGGGCGCGGCGGTTGGCTGCGGCTATGTGGGTCGGATTGCCAGCGGCAGAAGCGCGGTGCTTGGCTGCGGCCGTGGGAGATGGATTGCCAGCGGCGGGGGCGCGGAGCGCTTGCCTGAATGGTGCGGGCTGTGATGGGATAGGGGACTCATGACGCATCCGCAGCAACCCACGCGCGCGCGCCATTGGGTGATCGTTTTCGCGGTCACCCTGGCGGTGCTGTCCTACATCGACCGGGTCGCCATCTCGCAGGCGGCGCCGTCGATCAGCCACGATCTCGGCTTCGACAAGCAGCAGATGGGGTTGATCTTTTCGGCCTTCGCGCTGGCGTACGCGATGTTCGAGATCCCGGGCGGGTGGCTGGGCGACTGGATGGGGCCGCGGCGGGTGTTGATGCGGATTGTGCTGTGGTGGTCGTTCTTCACGGTGGCGACGGGCTGGATGTGGAACTTCACTTCGATGTGGGTAACGCGGTTCCTGTTCGGCGCGGGGGAAGCGGGGTGTTTCCCGAACCTGACGAAGTCCTTCACGACGTGGCTGCCGGCGCACGAGAGGGTAAGGGCGCAGGGCATCATGTGGTCGTTCGCGCGGTGGGGCGGAGCATTCACGCCGCCGCTGTTCGCGGTGCTTTTCGCGATGATGGGCTGGCGGCAGGTATTTTACGTCTTCGGCGCGGTTGGGCTGGTGTGGGCGGTGCTGTTCTTCCGCTGGTACCGGGACAACCCGAAGGACCACCCGTCGGTGAACGCGGCGGAGCTGGCGCTGCTGCGGGGGGCGGAGGACACGGCGTCGGGTCACGGCGACGTGCCGTGGGGCAAGCTGATTTCGAACCGCTCGGTGTGGCTGTTGTGGGCGCAGTATTTCCTGATCACGTACCCCTGGTATTTCTACATCACGTGGCTGCCGACGTACCTGCAGGAGGGGCGGCACCTGGAGATGCAGCCGGCGGCGCGGTACGCGATTCTGCCGCTGCTGTTCGGCGGCTTCGGGTCGATGACGGCGGGGCTGCTTTCGAAGTACCTGGCGCAGAAGCTGGGTTCGCTGGACCGCTCGCGGCGCATCCTGGGGGTGGCGGGATTCCTGGGCGCGTGCGGGTTCCTGCTGCTGTGCATGGTGCTGCGGGATCCGTTGTTCGCGATGCTGGCGATGGGGATGGCGTCCTTCTGCAACGACATCGTGATGCCGGGGGCGTGGGGCGGCTGCATGGACATCGGCGGCAAGTACGCGGGGACGCTTTCGGGCTCGATGAACATGATGGGCAACGCGGCGGGGATCCTGGCGCCGACGATCGGCGGCTTCATCCTGAAGCGGACGGGCGGGGACTGGACGCTGTTCCTGTACAGCATGGCGTTCGCCTACTTCCTGGGGGCGTTCTGCTGGCCGTTCATCGACACGTCGAAGCAACTGGAGCAGTCGTAGATGAGAGGGCTGCATCTGCTGGCGGTGTTGGGCCTGGCGCTGCGGGCGGAGGTGGTGACGGAGCGGATCTTCGGGCCGGAGATCAAGACGGGACCGTACAAGCATCCGGCCTCGATCTGCGCGCTGGACAACGGCGACCTGCTGCTGACCTATTACGGCGGGGAGGGCGAGTATGCGAACTCGACGGCGGTGTTCCTGTCGCGGCTGAAGGCGGGGACGAGGGCGTGGAGCGCGCCGCGGATTGTGGCGCAGGACCCGCTGCGTCCGGCGGGCAACGGCGTGGCGTGGCAGTCTCCGGACGGGCTGGTTTGGCTGTTCTACGTGATCCGGTTCGGCGATACATGGAGCAATTCGAGGATTGCGGTGAAGATCTCGGCCGACCGCGGAGAGACGTGGTCGGACTCCTCGCTGTTGCGGCTGGAGGAGGGCTGGATGGTGCGGGGGAAACCGATCGCGCTGAAGTCGGGCGAGTGGCTGCTGCCGGTCTATCACGAGACGGGCGCGGACCGGGAGCGGGTGGGACCGGACACGACGTCTCTGTTCCTGCGGTATAGCGTGAAGACAAAGCAATGGGAGCCGACGAGGCGGATCCGGTCGAAGAACGGCAACCTGCAGCCGTCGCCGGTGGAACTGGAGCCGGGACATTTGCTGGCGTACTGCCGGCGGGGCGGCGGATACGGGCCCGAGGAGAGGGGCTTCATTGTGGCGTCGGAGTCGCGCGACGGTGGCCGTACGTGGAGCCAGGGCCAGGATACGGAGCTGCCGAACCCGAACTCGGCGGTGGAACTGATCCGGCTGCTGAGCGGCCGGCTGTTGCTGGTGTACAACCCGAGCATGAGCGAGCGGGCACCCTTGACGGTGGCGCTTTCCGAAGACGGCGGGAAGAGCTGGCCGAGGAGTCTGGACGTCGCGAAGGGGCCGGGTGGACTGGCGTACCCAAGCGCGGTGCAGACGCGGGACGGGAAGATCCACGTGGTCTACACGAGCGACGAGCGGAGGGTGATCCGGCGCACGATTCTGAGGGAAGACGACATCCCGGGTGTTCGCCCCCGATAGATCCGACTGTTGCGCGCGGGGCAATTCGTTGTATATTGATCCAAAGGGAGCATTGACTGAAGCGTCCCAAGTCTCTTGACCACAACAGAGCGGGCGGCCCACGGAGGATTTCCGGCGGGGCGCCCAATTTCTGTTTAAGGAGCAAACCCATCCCACCCATGATTTTCCAGAAGAACCTGCCGCATGTATCCTTCTAGGTTTCCCCGTCCCCGCGTCAAAATCAGAGAGAACGTCAACGAGGCCATCCGGGCGCGGGAAGTCCGCGCGGTCTTCCCGGACGGGTCCGTGGAGGTCATGCCGACCCAGGCGGCGATCCGCCGGGCGCAGGAGCTCGGGCTCGATCTGATCCTGATCGCGCCGACGGCGGAGCCGCCGGTAGCCAAGGCCATGGATTACGGCCAGTGGCAATACGAGCAGAAGAAGAAGCAGCACGAGGCCAAGAAGAAGCAGCACGTGATCCAGGTGAAGGAACTGAAGTTCCGGCCGAACACCGACGACCACGACTACGAGTTCAAGATGAAGCACGCGATCCGGTTCCTGGGCGAGGGCAACCGGGTGAAGGCGATCGTGCAGTTCCGCGGGCGCGAGATTGCTCACACGGACCTTGGACGGAAGCTGCTGATCCGGTTTGCGGAGGACCTGTCGGCGCACGGCGCCGTGGAAGGGCAGCCGCGGCTGGAGGGGCGCAACGCGCACGTGATCATCAGCCCGCTGAAGAAGGAAGTGAAGGAAAAGGCAAAGGACAAGCCTGTGCCGAAGCTCGCTTCTCCGCCGGCGCCGTCCGTGCAGGGCTGAGCGGCATTCGATTGAGGGGCGCGCCAACCGGGGGCGCCCCGAGTTCCCGCCGAGCGATATGAGGGAGAGGACTGCCCGGGCGCGAAAGGCTTGCGGCGGCGGGCAGGAGTGCGTCCGGCACCGTATGATGACAGGATGGCCCGACGGATTCAGGTGATCGCGCACCGCGGGGCGCACCAGAGCGCCACGGCGAACTCGTTGGAGGCTTACCGCGACGCGATCCGGCTGGGCTGCGACTACTTCGAGACCGACCTGCGGACGACGGCGGAGGGGCGGCTGGTGATCAAGCACGACGCGCTGAAGCCGGGGGAGGAACTGCCGGCGTTTGAAGATGTGCTGGCGCTGGCGCAGGGCAAGATCCGGATTTACCTGGACGTGAAGCAGGCGATGCCGGCGTCGATCATTGCGGCTGTGGAGAGGGCGGGGATGCGGGAGTCGCTGGTGACGTACGGGGGATTTGAACTGCTGCGGGACCTGGTGAGGCTGCGGCCGGGGTGGCCGGTGATGCCGGAGGCGGTGAACGCCGAGACTCTGGAGCGGAGCCTGCGGGACCTGAAGCCACCAGTGGTGGCGTTCAGCGGCGGCGACTTCCGGCCGGAACTGGTGGCGAGAGCGCGACAGGCGGGTTGCGAAGTGTTCCTGGACCGGCAGGGGAAGACGGACTACCCGGAATACTGGCAGAAGGCGGTAGAAGAGGGTGTGACGGGGATTCAGACAGACCGGCCGGGGCCGCTGCTGGAGTGGCTGAGGGAGAAGGGCCTGCACGGATAGAGGGTCGAACGTAGAATCAACAAGATAGAGACCAATAACTTCAAAATTCGCAGTGAGTCCGGCTGGGGAGGGGCTCCGGGGGCCGGAGGGGGGATCCGAGGGTCGGGGTTGGGGCCGAACGGCGGGAAGGTTCGGGCGGCCGAACGTAGAATCAATAGGATAGAGGCCAATTACTTCACTTTTTCGCTCGCGGACTGCACAGGAGAGAGGTGAACCCGGAAAGATTGGGCAGGCGGGGACCGCGGACATAGATTCGGCTGGCGAGGAATGACCGGACACGGGCCCGACGGGCGTTTCCGGAGTGGCCAGATGGATGAGCATAGGTCGCCTCCCGCGAAGAAGGAAACCGCGGCGGCGGATGGCAGGCTGGGCGGGATGCCGCTAAGCGATTGATTCGATGGAGAAGATTTTCCTGGAATCGGTTGCACCGGTTCGGCGCCGAGATTCGGAGCCATTCGCGAGGCGCCGCAAGGGCGGCGCCCGGGAACGGTCTTTGCGATGGGGAGTCCGGCCGTTCGCCTTCCGACTGCGCGGCGGAGGAATAATCTCACTCGGACTTCAAAGACGCCATATCGATGGAGAAGCGGTACTTCACGTCGGCTTTGAGCATCCGGTCAAAGGCTTCGTTGACCTTCTGGATGGGGATGACTTCGACGTCGGCAGTGATGTCGTGAGCGCTGCAGAAATCGAGCATCTCCTGGGTTTCGGCGATGCCTCCGATGAGCGAGCCGGAGAGGCTGCGGCGGGCGAACAGAAGACCGAAAGAGGCCACGGGGAGGGGTATTTCGGGCGCCCCGACGAGGGTGAGATTGCCGTCGCGGCGCAGGAGTTGGATGTAGGCGTTGATGTCGTGCCCGGCGGAGACGGCATCGAGGATGAAGTCGAAGCTGCCGGAGTGCTTCTGCATCTCGCCGGCATTGCGGGAGACGATGACTTCATCGGCGCCGAGGCGGAGAGCGTCGTCCATCTTGTTGGGTGAGGTGGTGAAGACAACGACGTGGGCGCCGAGAGCGTGGGCGAACTTCACGCCCATGTGTCCCAGTCCCCCGAGCCCCACGACTCCCACTTTCTTACCCTTGGTGACGCCCCAGTGGCGCATGGGCGAGTAGGTGGTGATTCCGGCGCAGAGGAGCGGGGCGGCTCCGGCCAGATCGAGGTTGGAGGGGACATGGAGGACAAAGCGCTCGTCGACGACGATGCTGTCGGAGTAGCCGCCGTAGGTGACGCCGCCGAGGTGTTTGTCGGGGAAGTTGTAGGTGAGGGTCAGGTTGGGGCAGAACTGCTCGAGGCCGGCCTGGCACTCGGGGCAGGTGCGATCGGAATCGACCAGGCAGCCGACGGCGGCGAGGTCGCCGGGCTTGAACCCGGTGACGGAGGAACCGACCCTGGTGACGCGGCCGACGATTTCGTGGCCTGGAACACAGGGGTAGACGGTGGGGATGAGGCTGCTCCACTCATTGCGGACCTGGTGGAGGTCGGAGTGGCAGATGCCGCAAAAGAGGATCTCTATCTGCACGTCGTGCCCGGCGGGATCCCGGCGCGAGACCGTGGTGGAGGCCAGGGGAGAAGCCGCACTCGCGGCAGCGTAAGCTTTCGAGTTGTACATGGATGGACGCTCCTAACGATTCGATGACAGCGCTTTGTCACGGGTGGTACTGTTCGTCGCTGACCTGTTCCAGCCAGTCGACGGCCTTGCCGTCCAGTTGCTCCTGGATGGCGATGTGGGTCATGGCGGTGGTGGGGGTGGCGCCGTGCCAGTGTTTTTCTCCGGGCGGGAACCAGACGACGTCGCCGGGGCGGATCTCTTCGATTGGGCCGCCCCAGCGCTGAACGCGGCCACAGCCGGAAGTGACGATGAGGGTCTGGCCGAGCGGGTGGGTGTGCCAGGCGGTGCGGGCCCCGGGTTCGAAGGTGACACTGGCGCCGAGAGCACGGGCCGGCGGGGGCGGATTGAACAGGGGGTCAATCCGGACGGTACCGGTGAAATAGTCCGCCGGGCCTTTGCCGGAGGGTTGGGAACCACTGCGCTTGATGTCCATTTCTGAATTCCTCGACGCCAGCTTCAGGCCTTTTTTTTCCAGTACTCCATCATGGGTCCGGAATACACTCCAGCGCCGGCAATGGCTCTCCCGCGGACGTCCGCAATCTCTTCAGGAGACATCTTCCTAAAGTCCTGGACAGCCCGGATGTTGTCTTCCATCTGTCCCTGCGTGCCGGCGCCGCAGACGGCCACATGCACGCCCGGTTGGCTCAGCGCGTATTGCAGACATTCGGCCGGGCTGAGCGCCCTGAGCAGGAATGCCTTGCCGAACACTTTGATGGCCTGGGTGCCCACGCCATGGTTCAGCGCCACCGGCAGGGCCGTCTTTTCGAAGCTCAGATAGGCGTGGTCCGCCGCATGAACCGGCATCATCACAGTGTCCCACTTGCGGTAGGCCTTCAGAAGCGCCGCGTGCACCTCGGGATCGTGATGGCCGGTAAACCCGATGAAGCGGCATTTACCGGCCTTCTTCGCCGCCTCGAACGCCTCTATCGCACCACCGGGTCCCAGGAGCAGGTCAATGTCCTCGTGGCTCTGCACGGCGTGGGCCTGCCAGAGGTCGACGTAGTCGGTCTTCAGGAGACGGAAGGAAGTTTCCAACTCCTCCTGTGCCTCCCTGGCCGTACGCTTGACGGTCTTGGTGGTAAGAAAGACGTTCTTGCGGACCCCCTGGAGACCGATGCCGTAAGCTTCTTCGGCACGCCCATCCCAGTACAGGCGCGAACAGTCGAAGTAGGTCACGCCGAGGTCGTATACTCTTCGAACGTGTGCCGCCGCGGACGGAACATCCGGCAGGAGATCCATCCGCGCTCCGCCCTGCGCAATGACGCTGACCTTGACGCCGGTCTTGCCGAACGCCGTTGTGGGTATGCCGGCTCCCTTCAGCTTCCGAGGCACGGCAAATTCGCCGGTGACCGGCACTCCGGCAAAAGCGCCTCCTACGAACGATCGTCTTCGCATGGATTTTTCTCCTGGACCCCTCATCCGCCGGCAGCAGCGGTTTCTATCGCGTTAGCGCCTTCTCCGATCTGAATGCAACCAGAGCACAGTCCGTTGCCGCTCAGCGGCCTGTCATTCGCTCGATGTGTTCGGGATATCGAGCGCCTTGCACAGTGATCCTGGACACGGCTTCCGTGATGTCACGCAGATCATGGGAGGAGAGTTTCACGGACACGGCGCCGATGTTTTCTTCCAGGCGATGCAGCTTTGTTGTGCCGGGGATCGGAACAATCCACGGCTTCCGGGCCAGCAGCCAGGCGAGCGCGACCTGGGCCGGCGTGGCATTGTTTTGATGCGCGATGCCGGCGAGCAGATCTACCAGAACCTGATTCTCTTTTCGCGCCTCCGGCGTGAAGCGGGGCAGGATGTTGCGGAAGTCGGATCCGTCGAAGGCAGTGCCGGCGTCGATTTTGCCGGTGAGGAAGCCCTTGCCTAGGGGGCTGTACGGAACGAAGCCGATGCCGAGTTCCTCGAGCGCCGGCAACACCTCGGCCTCGGGCTTTCGCGTCCAGAGAGAGTACTCGCTCTGGACGGCGGCGACCGGTTGGACGGCGTGGGCGCGGCGGATGGTCTGCACGCCCGCCTCGGAGAGGCCGAAGTGCTTCACCTTGCCTTGCTGAATCAAGTCCTTCACCGCGCCGGCCACGTCTTCGATGGGTACATCCGGATCCACGCGGTGCTGGTAGAAGAGATCGATGGCGTCGACCTTGAGGCGCTGGAGCGAGGCCTCGGCCACCTGCCTGATGCGCTCCGGACGGCTGTCGAGGCCCACCCAACGCGGACCGCCGTCGGGGTCGAGCTTGAATCCGAACTTCGTGGCGATGATCACCTGCCCGCGGAAGGGGGCGAGCGCCTCGCCGACGAGCTCTTCGTTGGTGAAGGGGCCGTAGACTTCAGCGGTATCGAAGAACGTGACGCCGAGCTCGACGGCGGAGCGTAGCAGGGCGGTCATTTCCTGCCTGTCCTGAGCCGGACCGTAGCCGAAACTCATGCCCATGCAGCCCAGGCCAATGGCCGAAACTTCCAGGTCGCTGTTTCCCAGTTTGCGCTTCTGCACCATTGTTCCTTTCAGGCGATCCGCCGTTCTTCTCCAGGCTAGCGGCAGGCGGAGCGGAGCCGGTATCCCGATTCTTCCGATTTCTTGCCTATTCCTCCCGATGCCCAGAAACGCGATTCCCACCGGCAGAGCCGGCGGTTATCCTGAGGACAGAGGATCGGAGGCGATACCTTGGTAAATTTTGGCGGCGCAGACCCTCCGCGACCGGACAGAGCGCGCGAAATGCGGGCCGAGCTGGCCCGCAGGATTGCCTTGCATATCGGCTCCGCGGAGAAGCTGGCAACGGAAGTTCCGGGGTTGCTGCTCTCGCGGCGGACCGCCCCGACGGCTCCGGCCTCAGTGAATTACGAGCCGAGCATCGCCGTGGTGGCGCAAGGGAAGAAGCGAGCGGTACTGGGGCGGACGCCATTTCTCTTCGACGAGTCACGATACCTGCTGACGTCGCTCGATTTGCCGATCGTGAGCCAGGTGACGGAAGCGAGTGAAGAGGCGCCGTTCCTGTGCCTGGCGCTGAAGCTGGAGATGCCGGTGGTGCGGGAGTTGATGAGCCGGGAGGAGATCCCGGCGCCGGAGGCGGCGTCCGAAAGCCCTGCCATGGCTACGGGTGAGATCACGTTGGAGCTGCTGGATGCGTGCTGCCGGCTGGTGGGGTTGCTGGACGCGCCACGGGACATTCCGTTTCTGAGCGGCCTGATCCAACGCGAGATCGTCTACCGGATTCTGCAGGGGGCCGAGGGGGCGCGCCTGCGGGCGATTGCGACGCTGGGAGACCAGAGCCACCGGACGGCGAAGGCGATCGCCTGGTTGCGATTGAACTACACGAAGCCGCTGCGGGTGGAAGAACTGGCGCAGATGGCAGGGATGGGGGTATCGACGCTGCACCACCATTTCCGGGTCTTGACCGCGATGAGTCCGCTGCAATACCAGAAGCAGTTGCGGCTGCACGCGGCGCGCGGACGGATGCTGGTGGACGGCCTGGACGCGGCGAGCGCGGGTTTCGAAGTGGGCTACGAAAGCGCCAGCCAGTTCAACCGCGAGTACAGCCGTTTCTTCGGGCAGCCGCCGGGGCGGGATATCCGGACGCTGCGTGCGCCGGGGGCGCGGCCGATGGAGGCGGCGGACAGCCGGTAGGCGGCCGGGAAAGGCTCGGGGAATTGCCGCTCACGGCCAGAGAATGAGGCGCGCCGCCGAGGCTGCCGCGCCTAGTTCTTTTTCGCTTTCAGGCTGGGGATGCGCCTGCCCGGGGCGCCGACAAGGCTGAATTGCACTTCGACTTTCACGGTAGCGCCGACTGGCTTACCGTCCTCGGTGGCGGGTTGGAAGCGCCAGCCGGCGAGGGACTGAATGGCGTTGCGGTCGAGCCCCGGATCGAGCGACTTGAGCACACGCGCCCGGATGGGAATGCCGCGATCATCAACATCCACAGAAAGTTGCACGGCGCCCTCCAGGCCCGCCCCGCGCGCCTGGTCGGTATAGGGGGAGGGCGTCCGTTGGAGGAGTACGGGCGACGTCCTGACCGGCGCCCGCGGCGGCTCCTGGGCCGCCTGCTGGACGGGGGCAGGGGCGGGCGCCGCCGGAAGATCCGGAGGCTGGGCCGGATTCGTGGCGGCAGGTGGGGGTGAAGACGGCGGCGCGGACTTCTGCACCTCCGGCAGTAGCTGGGCCTGCTGAGCCGGTTTCGCGGCCGGCTGGCCTGCCGATGAGGCAGGCTGCGTTGCGGGCCTGACTGGATTCGCCGGCGGTGGGGCTGGCTTCGGCTCGGGCTTCACTGGAGTGGCGGCCAGGGATGCCAGCTTGGCCGGCGGCGAGGCCGGCTTGCGCGCGCCCGCCGCCGGTTCCTGGGTGGACTTTGGAACTTGAGGGCCAGGCACGCCGGGTTGGCTCGGCGCCGGCGGAGCTTGCTGGACCTCCCGCACCGGCTGCGCCGGCTGATCCGGACGCTGACCAGAGCCGAGGAATTTCACACCCGCCACCATGACAACGACCACCGCCAATCCGGCGGAGATCGCCGCCCACGGGGCCCGCATGCCAGCCTTTGGGGTTCTGACCGGCGCAGGGGCTGGCGGTGGAAACGGAG
>DAHVTI010000161.1 GCA_027324255.1 Bryobacterales bacterium
CCGTCGTCAGGCCGGCGTCGGCCAGCTCGCGCAGGTGCCGGGTGCCGTCGCTGCGCACCGCGAACGCGCCGTAGGTGCCGCGCAGGGCGGCGGGCACGGTCTCGTCGCTGATCGAGAAGTCCCGCACGTGGAGCTCGTAGATCGTCTGGTCGACGTCGCCGAAGAAGGAGAGCCGCTTGTGCTGTTCGGCCAGCAGGCGCAGCGGGAGATATTCGCCGCGGCTGGTGTCCTGCACCTCGTCCACCTGGATCCAGGCGAAGCGGCGGCGCCAGCGCTCGAGCACCTCGGGGTGCTCCTTCCAAAGGCGGTTGACGCCGGTGATGAGGTCGGCGAAGTCCACGGCGTGGCGGTCTCGCAGCAGGTGCATGTACTCGGTGAGGAGGGGTTTGAAGGAGACGCGGCGGCGCTTGAGGAGGTCGAGGTTGGTGGGTTGGAGGCGGCGGTCGAAGACCTGTTGGGGCTCGAGGCCGGGCGGGTCCTCGAAGGGGCTGAGGCGGGCGTCGGAGGCGGTCTGGAAGAGGAAGAACTCGATGCCGGTGCGGTCCTTGCCGGACGGGAGTTCGAGGCCGCAGCGGGCAGCGGCCTCACCGCACAGGGTGCGGCAGTCTTCCTCGTCGTAGACGACGAAGTCGCGATCCCAGCCGACGAAGGACGCCTCGGCGCGGAGGATCTGGGCGCAGAGGCCGTGGAAGGTGCGGGCGGTGGTTTCGTTGCCGGCCTTGCCGAGGTACTTTGCGAGGCGGGCTTTCAGTTCGCGGGCGGCCTTGTTGGTGAAGGAGAGGCAGAGGACGGCGGAGGGCGGGACGCCCTGGTCGATGGCGTGGGCGGCGCGCAGGGCGAGCACGTTGGTCTTGCCCGTGCCGACCGGGGCCATGACGAGTAGCGCCTCGTTCCAGGCTTCGACGGCGTGGCGCTGCTCGGGGTTGAGGGTGTCCCAGGGGATCATGCGCCGGCGCCCTGCAGGGCGGGCACGTGGATGGCGTGCGCGCCGGTGAGAGCGGCGTAGCGCTCGGGGTGGCAGGTGAGGATGAGGATCTGCATCCGCTCCCTCCGCGATTCGAGCATTTCGAGAATGCGGCCGAGGCGCACGTCGTCGGTGGCCAGCAGGGCATCGTCGAAGACGACGGGCTGGGGGGCGTGCAGGCAGAAGAGGTCAGCCAGGGCGAGGCGGGCGGCGAAGTGGACCTGCTCGAACTCGCCGCCGGAGAGCTGGTCGAGGGCGATGTCCTCGCCGCGACCGGCGGCGGCGAGGGCGTGGGGGACGAGGTGGCCGTCGAGGCGCACGGCTCCGGGCAGCGCGCCGGAGATGCCCTGGAGGATGGTATTGGCGCCGGCTTCGAGCGGCGGGATGATTTGTGCTTCGGCCTCGCCGCACACGGCGGCGAGGGTTTCGTGGAGGAGTTTGGCGGCGTCGGCGCTGAGCTGCGCCTGGCGCCAGGCGTCTTCCTTTTCGGTGAGGCGCGCGCGGGCGGCGGTGAAGGAAAGGTAGGGGGCGTGGGCGAGCTTTTCGTCGAGCACGGCGCGGCCGCTGACGAGCAGGTCCTTCACCTGGCCCTGGCGGAGAAGGGCGCCATCGAGATCCGCGCGCGTCCGGGCGTGCTGCTGCTCGAGTTCGGGCGGATCGGCGGCGAGCGCGGCATCGATGCCGGTGAGCTTCTCCCGGAGGCCGAGGACTTCGAGGGCGAGAGCGGCGCGGCGCGCGAGAGAGTCCGCCTCGGGCAGGCACTCGCGTTCGAGCTGCGACAGATCCGCGAGGGAGGACTGCAGGCTGGACTCCGCCTGGCGCCGCTCCTTTTCGAGCGCCTCCAGGCCGGCCGCGGCTTCACGCGCGGCGAGGGCTTCGGGGGTGCGGCCGGCGGCATCCTGTTCCAGCCAGGAGCGCAGGTCGGCGAGGCGAGACTCGAGGCCGGCGGCCTCCCGCCGGCGGCGGCGCAGCTCGGCGACGGGCGCTCCGGCGTAGGGCGCGGAGCGCGTGTTCCACTGCTCCAGGGTCTCAGCGAGGCGGGTGCGGATCTCCGCGGCGGACTCGGCCGGGCCGGAGGCGCGAAGGGTGCCGAAGCCGGGGATCTCAATCACGATTTCGGGCGAGCCGGAGATGCGCCGGGTGACGCCGGGCGCGAGGTCGAGCGCGCCGGGGGTCTCCGCGGTGACGACGGTGATGCGGGCGGCGGTCTGCGGAGTGAGGTCGAGGTGGAGCAGGGCGCCGGCGAGGCGGGCGCGGAGCAGGAGGAGGTCCTGGTCGAGCGCTTCGAGAGCGGCGAGTTCGCCGGCGGCGGGCGCGTTGAGGGCGTCGAGCTGCGCCTGCAGGCGGCCGCTTTCGGCCGCGGTGCGGGCGGCGGCCTCGCGGCGCGCGGCGTCGGCCTGGTCGCGGGCCGTGCGGGTGGAGAGGATGCGGGGGGAGAGTTCGGCCAGATTGCGGCGGCTTTCCTCCGCCCTGCCGCGGGTGTCGGCCAGGCGCTCGGCCTGGACGCGGAGGCGGTCGGCCTCCTGCTGGCGAGCGTCGATCTGCAGGCCCAGCTCCGTCCGGGCGGCGAGTTTTTCGCGGCGCACGCGCCACAGGTCGTCGAGTTCGCCGAACAGGGCCTCCAAGCCTTCGGCCTGGGTGCGCAGCGTGGACTGCCCGTCCTCGAGATCCTGGACGGATTTGCGGAGGAGATCGATGTCTTCGAGCACGGCATGGCAGCGGGCGGCTTCGGCGCGGGCGGCCACGGCTTCGGCTTGCAGGCGGGCGGCTTCGGAGGTCTTCTTCGGCCGGCCGGTGGCCGTCCAATCCAGGTCGTAGGCGCGCTGGGCTTCCCTGGCCACCAGGGCAGTGATGCCGGTATCGGCCTGGGCGCCGAAGAGGGCCTGGATCATCTGGCGCACCTCGCCTTCGACGGGCGGCAGGGCGGTTTCGTTCTGGCGGCTCCATAGGATGGAGGCGAGCCAGGCCTGGCGGGTGCGGGCGTTTTCGCCGGCGCCGGGGGTGCCGCCGAGGAAGCGGGGCAGCTCGCGCTCGGCGGTTTCGTCCTGGCCGACGGCCTCGAAGGCCGTGCCGTTCCAGCGTTCCAGCAGGGCGGACTTTCCCTTGAGCAGGTAGGTTTTAGTGAGGCGGTAGCGGGCGCTGTCGTGGCTGAACTCGACGGCGGCACGCGGGGCCACGGCGCGGCCCCAGGGCTGGATGGCCTTGACGTCGGCGCCCAGGGACTTGTGGCTGGCGGTGAAGGCGAGGGTGAGGGCGGCGAGCAGCGAGGACTTGCCGCTGCCGTTGGGGCCGCAGAGGAGGTTGACGCGATGCGGCTCGATCGAGACGCGGAAGGGCGCGGAGAAGCGGGTGAAGTCCGACACTTCGATATGGTGCAGGATCATCGGGAGGCTCCGCGCGCCAGGCGCAGGATGCGCTGCAGGGCGAGGCGGGCGGCCGGGCCCTGGGTGGCATTGTCGCACAGCGCCATGAGGCGGCGGGCGGTCTCGCGCACGGGCCCCTCGGGCAGGTCGTCGAGGGTTACGGGAGGGAGCAGGCCGGCGGTGTCGATGCGGGCGTGGAGGAAGCGCGGGGCGAGGACTTGGATGGCCTCGACGTCGGCCAGGTCTTCGGGGAAGAGGATGCCGTCGAGGCGCAGGTCGAGCAGGCGCGTGGAGGCGGCGAGTTCCTCGAGCTGCCGCCGCGTTTCGGCCAGCCGGCCGGGCTGGTCGGCGGTGAGGCGCAACTGGCGCCAGTCGAGCAGGGCGGTCTTCAAGCCCTGGATGCGGGGGGCGGCGCCGGGCGCGTCGATTTCGACGAGCAGGGCGTTGCCGCTGTCGTCCTCGCCGAAGGCGGTGGGCTCGTGGGTGCCGCTGTAGGCCATGGAGGAGCGGCCCTCGGCGTCGCGGTAGATGCGCGTGGAGTGGTAGTGACCGAGGGCGAGGTAGTCGAGGCGGCGGCGGGCGGCGGCATCGGGCGCGATGGGGTGGTCGGAGGCGGCGCCGGGCAGGCCGGCGAGCGTGCCGTGGGCGACGCCGATGCGGATGGCATCGGACGCGCGGCCGGCGGGAATCCAACTGGTGGGGTCGGCCGAGCCCCAGCGGGTGCGAAGGGGACAAGGGAAGAGGACACAGCCTGGGGCGGCGGTGGGCTGGGACTGGCGGAGCAGGGTGACGTTGGCGTGCCGGCGCCAGGAGGGGTGCTCCCAGACGGAGCCGGGGGCGTCGGGGTCGTGGTTGCCGGGCAGGACGAAGACCGGGCAGGGGAAATCGCCGAGGATGGAGGCCACGGCCTCGACGTCGGCGCGGGAGACGCCGTGGTTCTCAAAGGTATCGCCGGCCAGGAGGGCCAGGTCGGCTCTTTCGCGGGCGGCGAGCCCGGCGAGGAGGCGCGCCGACTCGATGCGTGCGGCGCGGACCCGTTCCGCGGCGGCGCCGCAGCGGGAAGCCTCCATTCCAATTTGCCAGTCGGCCGTGTGCAACAGTTTCATGCCAGCATTACTCGCTATAGCCTTCTTCTGTCTTGCCTCCGGCTGCCGGGATCAAGCCGCCGGGCGCTCCGTTCCGCAGGGAGCAGAAAACTTCGCATCCTTAGGATTGACCCCGGCAACCGGAGCCTCCGAGGTTGTCCTCCTGGCTCCAGCATGCGGTGGACGCGGGCTCACCGGCTGAGCCCGGCGAAAAAAGTTCACGCGCTGGACTCCTGGGCGCGAGCCGGCGAGCGGCGCGGCGGGGCGTAGCGTTCGGCGGCGGCGCGCAGGGCGGAGGTGACCGCCTCGCGCAGGCTCTCCGGCGCCTCCACCACCACGTCGGCGCCGTAGCGCAGAATGTCCATCACCATCTCGCGCGAGTCGGCGTAGGGGACCTCCAGCAGGACTTCGCCGCCGGGCTGGGGGGTGAGTTTCTGTCTGGGGTGCCAGGATTCGCGCGCCACCCACAGGGCGGAGGGCGGACGGAAGCGCAGCACGGCGGTGTGGGCGGGCTTGCCGGCGAAGATGCCGTATCCCGAGCCGAGCCGCTCCTCCAGTTCGCCGAGGTCCAGGTCCCGGGCGGGCGTGGGCAGAACCTTGGCCTCGCGGATGGAATCGAGGGAAAAACTGCGGGGTTCCTCGCGCAGATGGCAAAAAGCGTCGAGATACCAGTTGGAGTTGTACCAGATGAGGCGCTGCGGGGAGACCTCGCGCTGGAGAGTTTCGTTGCGGGAGCGGCTGAAATAGGTAATTTCCAGGCGGCGGCGCTGCAGCGTGGCGGTGCTGGCGGCCTGGAAATGCCGCGCCTCGACGGGCCGCTGGCGGGCGCCGAGAATGCGGAAGCGGCGAGTGAGCTCGCGCTTGCGCAGGGTGCCCTTTTCGAGCAGCGCTTCGATTTTGCGCCGCAGCGGCCGCAGGGGCTCGCCGAGCAGGCCGGACTGCATCTGGGAGAGCAGGTCCTGCATGACGAGCAGGGCGTGCATCTCCTCGGCGCTGAACCACAGGCCGGGCAGTTCGTAAGGTGGGTGGTCCGGGATGGCGCGATAGCGGTAGCCGCCGGATTGTTGGTCGTAGGCGACGGGCGCGTGCAGGCGGTCGCGCATGTACTCGATGTCGCGCTTGACGGTGGCCTTGGATACCTCGAGGGAGTCCATCAGGGTCTCAAGGGTGGGGGCCCTGCGCGCGCCGAGCAGACGGTGAATGGTGAAAATCCGTTCGGTCTGGCTCACGATTCCTCTCTATTCGGAAAAGGATCGCCTTTAGTCTACACTTCCCCGTCTGAAAATGGGGGATGGATTTCAGGCAAAAGGGCGGGGAGGATGGCGGGAACCAGTCGGAGTCGAACCGACCAACGAACCAGAGATCCGTTCAGCGGTTTTGAAGACCGTGCCTGCCACCGGACAGAATTGGCTCCCAGACCGATGGTAGCAAGAGCCGGGGGGCAAGGGCCGGGGGGCGGCGGCCCGTCCCTTCGCTCCGGGGCTGGGGCGAGGCCGCTCAGGCCCCGGCGGGGCCGGCGGCGGCGATGTCGGCGCCGACGGCGCCGAACTTGGATTCGAAGTTGCGGCGGAAGCGGGCGGCGAGGCCGGCCGCGGCGCGGTCGTAGGCGTCCTTGCCGGCCCACAGGCCGCGGGCGTCGAGGAACTCGTTGGGCACGCCGGGGCAGAACTGGGGCACGTGGACCTGGAAGACCGGGTCCTGGCGCACGGGCACGTCGCTCAGCTCGCCCTCGACGGCGGCGTTGACCATGGCGCGGGTGTAGGCCAGCTTCATGCGGCTGCCGACGCCCGCCGGCCCGCCCACCCAACCGGTGTTCACCAGCCAGACGCGGGCCTTGTGCTTCCGGAGCTTCTCGCCGAGCAGGCGGGCGTACTCCAACGGGCTGCGCGGCAGGAAGGGCTCGCCGAAACAGGAGCTGAAGGTGGCCTGCGGCTCCCGGCTCATGCCGCGCTCGGTGCCGGCGAGGCGGGCGGTGTAGCCGCTGAGGAAGTGGTACATGGCCTGCTCGTTGGTGAGGCGGGAGATGGGCGGCAGGACGCCGAAGGCGTCGGCGGTAAGGAAGACGACGTCGGTGGGATGGCCGCCGGTGCCGGGGATGAGGGCGTTGTCGATGTAGTGGGCGCGGTAGGCGGCGCGGGTGTTTTCGGTGTACTCCTCGGAGTCGTAGTCGAGCAGGCGGGTGACGGGGTCGATCACCACGTTTTCGAGCACGCAGCCGAAGCGAATGGCGTTGTAGATCTGGGGCTCGGCTTCGGCCGAGAGACGGATGCACTTGGCGTAGCATCCGCCCTCAAAGTTGAAGATGCCGGAATCGGACCAACCGTGCTCATCGTCGCCGATGAGGCGGCGGTTGCGGTCGGCTGAAAGTGTGGTCTTGCCGGTGCCGGAGAGGCCGAAGAAGAGGGCGACGCGTTTGTGGCCGCCCAGGTTGGCCGAGCAGTGCATGGGCAGGACGCCGCGCTCCGGCAGCAGGTGGTTGAGGATGGTGAAGACGGACTTCTTCATTTCGCCGGCGTAGCAGGTGCAGACGATGACGACGAGCTTGCGCGTGAAGTTGACGCAGATGCAGGTTTCGGTCTGGGTGCCGTCGAGGGTGGGGTCGCACTTGAAGTCGGGCGCGAAGACGATGGTGAACTCGGGCTTGTGGGCGGCAAGCTGCTCGAGCGCGGGCTTGATGAAGAGCTGGCGGGCGAACATGGAATGCCAGGCGCGCTGCGTGACCACACGGATGGGCATCTGGTAGCCGAGGTCGGCGCCGGCCAGCAGGTCCGCCACGAAGAGTTCCTTGTGATAGAGGAACGTCATGAGACGGTTCCAGATGCCTTCGAATTCTTCGGGAGCGAGTTCCTGGTTGACGCTGCCCCAGGCCACGGTCGAGCTGGTGTAGGAGTCGCGAACGATGTACTTGTCCTTCGGCGAGCGTCCGGTGAACTGGCCGGTGCGGACGACCAGCGCGCCGTTCCCGGCCAGCACGCCCTCCTGCCGCACCAGCGCCATCTCCGTCAGGCGTCCGGTTCCCAGGTTCCACCACTTCACCGCCGCCTCCTGGAAACCGAGCTCGCCGAGGCCGTGGCGACTGGGAGATACACCTTCGTTCTTCATCGTTTACGCTCCTGTGGAGTTTGGGTTCGTTTTGCCCGGAAGAGAAAAGCGAGCCCCCTGAGACAAGGTCCAGTTTATCATGGAGGTATGAAGTTCCCCTTGGCGGCAGTGGCGCTGCTCCTTCCTGCCGTGGGGGCTCTCTGTCCCGCCTTTTCGCAGGCTATCGAATTTGAATCCAACGGGTTACGCTACCAGACGCTGACTCGTGAAGGGCTCACGATCATGTTCGCCTACCTGCCCACGCAGGTTCGCGACTACGTCGTGCTGCAGGTGGCCGTCTCCAACGGGAGCCCGTCTTCACGCACGGTGAAGCCCGAAGACTTCCAATTCATCCGCAAGGACGGGACGGTTTTTCCGGCCACGCCGGCGCGGTTTGTGGTGCAGCAGTTCCTGGAAAAGGCCGGGCGCAACGACGTGATCCGGCTGGTGGGGACGTACGAACTGGGGCTGTACGGCCTGAGCCGGTTCCAGTCGACCAACGGCTACGAGCAGCGGCGGCAGGCTGCGCTGGCGGAAGTCTCGTCGTCCCGCCTGAAGGCGGCGGCGGCGGCGTCGGCCATCGTGCTGGTGTCCACGCGGCTGCAGCCGGGCGAATCCACAGACGGCGCGGTGTTCTTCGTGGTGCGCGGCAAGGAACTGCTGGGCGAAGGCAAGCTGGTGGCCACCGTGGGCGCGGAGCAGTTCGAGTTCCTGGTGGGCGGCTACAGGCACCCGGGGGAGTTGGTGCGGCGGCCGTAGCCGCGATCCGGCCTGGGTGGCGCCAGAGCAGCCTCGGAAAACCTTCTCGGCTTTTGTGTGCAGGATTGCCATGCTGAGTGTATAATTCATCTAATCGAGGAGGCAGATCAGATGGCGAAATTCGTTCCCGCCGCTTGCGCGGCATTGTTGCTGCTGGGTACGGTCCAAGCCGGGACCATCTATTACATCGACGACAGCTCGAACTCTTTGCGGACCATGGATCCCAATACGTACGCCACCGCCCTGGTGGGCGCCACCGGCGTGGGAGGCGACTTTGGAGACCTGGCCTACAACAGCGCCACTGGAACGCTCTTCTGGGCCCCGGGCCGCGGGAACGACAATCTTTACACGCTGAACATGGCCACTGGCGCCGCGACGCTGGTGGGCGCGCATGGGGTCAACGATCTGTTCGGGCTGGCCTACGACCCGCTGACCGGCATGTTGTACGGCCAGTCGAGCTCAAGCTCGTTCTACTCGCTGGACATGAACGCCGGCGCGGCCACGCTGATCGGTTCGAACAGCGTCTATCCCGGCGGATTGACCTACAACGGCACCCTGGGGGCCCTGGTGCTCAGCTCGGCCGGCACCGGCGATTTCTATACCGTCAATCCCGCTAGCGGCGCGGCTACGCTGCTCTCCGTCGGATCCGGATCCCTCAACGACAACGGCCTGGCTTACGACCCGGACCGTGACATCTACTGGACGAACGACTGGAGCGGATTCGTGTATCAGTACGACGCCAACACGTTCGCCCGATCCGCCGTGCTATCGGAGCAGGGCGCACTGGACGGCATCGTTTACATCGCGGGCGCTGCCCAGGTGCCCGAACCTTCGACGATGGGGCTGATCGCCGGCGGCGGGGCACTGCTTTTCCTGAGGCGGCGCCGCTAGCCTGCCGGCCGGCTGCCCGCGGGCTGAGTAGGGACTTGGGTGCGGGAAAGATTCCGGCTATCCTGGAACTTCCCCGCCCATGAGAAGCATCCCATCCCTTTCCGCCGCGCGTGAAGTCGTGTCCCACCGGGCGCCTGCGGGCAAGGCGGGCGCTTGATCGACCTGCACACGCACTCGACGGCCAGCGACGGCACCGACACGCCTTCAGAGCTAGTGGCGCGGGCGCTGGAACTCGGACTGGAGGCGCTGGCCCTGACGGATCACGACACGCTGGCCGGCTCGGACGAGGCTCTACCCCTGGCCGCGGCCGGCGGCCTGGCCTTCGTACGCGCCCTGGAGCTGAGCACGCGCCGCACCGATGAGCCCGACCCCGCCGCGCGCAGCGTCCACGTCCTGGGCTATTTCCTTGGCGAGCCGGACCCGGGCTTTCGCGCCTGGCTCGAGACCTTGAAGGCGAAGCGCCGCGCGCGCAACCGCGCCATGGCGGAGCGCCTGCAGGACCTGGGCTACGACGTGACGCTGGAGGAGGCCGAGGCCGCGGGCCGCAACATCATCGGCCGCCCGCACTTCGCCCTCGTCCTGCGCCGCAAGGGCTACATAGCGCACTTCGAGGACGCCTTCCGCACGCTGCTGGGCGAGCGCTGCCCGGCCTATGTCGAGCGCGAAGATCCGTCGCCGGCGGAGGGCATCCGGAGGATCCGCGAAGCGGGCGGCGTCACCTCGCTGGCCCACGCGCGGCGGCTGAACAAGCCCGATAGCGCCGAAGAGGAGCGGATCATCCGCGGCTTTGTGGACGCCGGCCTGGACGCCATCGAAGTCTGGCACTCCGACCACGACGAGAGCTGCCGCTCGCGCTACACGAACCTGGCCCTGAAGTACGGCCTGGCGATGACGGGCGGGTCGGACTATCACGGCGCGCACAAGCCCGGCGTGCTGCTGGGCCGCGGGCGGCGCAACCAGCGCCCGCCGCTATCCCTGCTGGACGGGCTGCGCCGGCGCGCCGGCCACGCTTAAGTTCTCCAGCGCGCGCAGGTAGGCCAGGGCGCGCACACAGCCTTGCGCGGGGGAGTACACGGCGGAGGTGATCTCGCCCGCCTCCTTGCCGCCGCTCAGCACTTTGGTGCCCGCCGCCGGCGCTTCTTCCGCATCGATGCGCAGCGCGCGCAGGGTCTTGTTGACGTGGCCGCGCGAGCGCACGCGCTCCACAATCTCCTGGCCCAGGTAGCAGCCCTTGTTGAAGTGCAGGGCGTGCAGCAGGCCGGTCTCCTGGGCGAGGTTGGCTTCGGTGACGTCCTCGCCGTAGCGGGGCAGGCCGTTTTCGAGGCGCACCGTGCGCGCTTCTTCGGCCGTGGCTTCGACGCAGCCGGCGGCGCGCAGGGCTGCGAGCAGTGCGGCCTTCTCCGCGGCGGGGACGACCACGCGGAAGCCCGGCTGGCCGGTGAGCGTGGAGTCGAACACCATTTCGCCGCGACGCAGGGCGGCAGCGGAAGGGCCGGCCACGGCCAGCTCGGCGGTCGCCTCGGTGACGTCTTCCAGCGTGACGTCGTCGGCGATGATGTAGCGGTCGAGATGCGCGAAGACTTTCTCGCGCATCTCGGGCTCGACGTCGAGCAGCAGGTGGTCTGCGGCGCAGTGGATGTAGACGTCGGCCAGGATGCGCCCCTGGGCGTTCAGGAAGAACGCGTAGAGGGACCGGCCGGGCTCGAGTTCCTGCACGTGGTTGGTAGTCATGGCGTGCAGCAGGCGCTGGCGGTCCTCGCCGGCGGCGCGGATGCGGCCGCGGGCGGAGAGGTCCACCACCGCCGCGCCGTGGTGCAATGCTTCGTAGCCGGTCATGGTTTTTTACCGCGCAAAGTTACTGTAATACAGCCCGATGAGAGTGACGGCGGCGGCCGAGGCCAGCGCGCCCTTGCGGTAGCGGGCCTCCTTTTCGGGCGGCGCCGTGCCGCGGGCAATCAGGAAGACCATGGCGATGACGTGCAGCGCGAGCAGGATCTTGATGCCGATGAAGGCGTGCCAGCCGGCGGGGGCGTCCTTCATGCGCGTCATGAAGTTGAAGGTGCCGGTGAGGGCGGCCAGCAGGGCGGCGGTCACGGCCAGCCCGCGGAACTTGCGCACGCGGTTGGCGGCGATGAATCCGAGCAGGAGCAGGCCGAGGGCCAGGTGGAGGTGTAGAACGGCGTTGGTCATGGCGTGTCTCTTTATACTGATGTCCAGATGATCCATGAGATTCTGCCAGTCGGCATGCTGCAGTGCAATTGTTCCATCTTCGGCGACGAAGCATCGGGCGAGGCCATCGTGGTGGACCCGGGCGACGGCACGGACCTGGACCGCCTGCGCGCCATCCTGGACGGCCGCGGCCTCCGGGTGAAGGCCATTTTCATCACCCACGCGCACATCGACCACATCGGCGGCGCGGCGAAATTGAAGCAACTGACCGGCGCGCCGGTGTACATGAACGCGAGCGACCAGGAGCAGATGGGCCTGCTCGGCATGCAGGCGCAGTGGCTGGGCATGCCGGAGCCGCCGCGCGCCGAAATCGACTGCGAGGCCCGCGACGGCGACGCGCTGAAGCTGGGCGCGGTGGAGATGCACGTGCTGCATACCCCCGGCCACACGCAGGGCAGCGCCTGCCTGTACTTGCCGTCGCTGGCGACGCTGATCGCCGGCGACACCCTCTTCCGCGACTCCATCGGCCGCACGGACCTGCCCGGAGGCGATCCGCGCAAGATCCTCGCCTCCATCCACACCCGCCTGCTCCCACTGCCGGAAGAAACGCGCGTCATCTGCGGCCACGGCCCCGAAACGACCATCGGCCGAGAAAAGGAGCGCAACCCGTTCCTGCGGGAGTGACTACCGCCCGGCGTAGTTGCGCTCGTAGTAGCCCTGGTACTCGCCGGAGCGCACGCGCGCGATCCAGCCCGGATTGGCCTTGTACCAGTCGATGGTCTGGCGCAGGCCGTCCTCGAACGGGACCAGGGCCTGCCAGCCGGTGGCCTTTTCGAGCTTTTCGGTGGTGATGGCGTAGCGGCGGTCGTGGCCCGGGCGGTCCTTCACGGTAGTCATGAGGCTGTGCGGCTTGCCGCAGGCATCGAGGATCATCTCCACCACGCGCCGGTTGGGCAGCGCGCGGGAGCCGCCCACGTTGTAGATTTCGCCGGGCGCGCCCTTCGTCAAAGCCGCCCAGATGGCGCGGCAGTGGTCGTCCACGTAGAGCCAGTCGCGCACCTGCAGGCCGTCGCCGTAGATGGGCAGGGGCTTGTCTTCGAGGGCGTTGGAGATCATCAGCGGGATGAGTTTTTCGGGGAACTGGTAGGGCCCGTAGTTGTTGGAGGCGCGCGTGACGGTGACGGGCAGCTTGAAGGTGGTCCAGTAGGAGAGGGTGAGGAGGTCGGAGCCGGCTTTCGAGGCCGAGTAAGGGCTGGAGGCGCGCAGCGGGTAGTTCTCGTCGGCGTCGTGCGGCTCGTCGATCGAACCGTAGACCTCGTCGGTGGAGACGTGGAGGAAGCGCGGCAGTTCGACGGCCCGCGCGGCTTCGAGCAGCGAGAACGTGCCGCGCACGTTGGTCTCGACGAAGGCCGCGGGACCGAGGATGGAGCGGTCCACGTGCGATTCGGCGGCGAAGTGGACGATGGCGCCAGGCTGTTCTTCTTCCAGCAGGCTGCGCACCAGGCGAGTGTCGCAGATGTCGCCCTGCACGAAGCGGTGGCGCGCGTCGCCTTCCACCGGCGCGAGGTTTTCGAGGTTGCCGGCGTAGGTGAGTTTGTCGAGGTTCACCAGGCGCGAGGCCCAATTCTCAGCGAGCGCCAGGCGGACGAAGGCGCTGCCGATGAAGCCCGCGCCGCCGGTGACGAGCAATCTCATTTGTGCTGCAGCTCCCAGTCGTAGTTGATCCCCGGCTCGTTGTGGGCGATGCGGCCTTCGTCGGCGGGATTGTAGAAGCGGTTGGTCAGGTAGACGAGCACCGCCGGGTCCATGCCGATCACCTTGTAGCCGTGGCCGACGCCGGGCGGGATCAGGATCTGCCAGGGCCGCATCTGGCCGACGTAGAGCGTGTTCTTGACGCCGAAGGTGGGCGAATCCGGGCGCAGGTCCACCAGCGCCACCTGGAACATGCCCTGCACCACCACCCACAAGTCGGTCTGGTGCTTGTGGAAGTGGAAGGCCTTGATGGCCGCGGGGAACGTCATCGCGGCGCTGAACTGCGTCGTCCCGGCGGGGAACCCGGCCGCCAGCCCGTGGCCCATGCGGGCCACTTCCAGGAAGTGGCCGCGGTCGTCGGCCCAGAACCAGTAAGGCTGGATGCGCACGCCGTCGATCAGGTCTTTCGAGTCCGGCTGGGTGATGACTTTGCCGATGCCGAACTCGCAGGTGGGAATCGCAATTTCAGGGATGCCAGGGGTTGCCATGAATGGATTTACTCTGATTTGGGCTGGCTCTGGGCCACCAGGTTGGAGGCGCGCAGCAGCGAGTCGAAGGTTCCGGCGTCCGTCCACCAGCCTTCGAGGAAGGAAAACGTGAGGTTGCCTTCGCGGATGTAGGCGTTGTTGACGTCGGTGATTTCAAGTTCGCCGCGGGCCGACGGCTCCAGCGACTTTACTTTGTCGAAAACGGTGGCATCGTACATGTAGATGCCGGTCACCGCGTAGTTGGTCTTCGGACTGCGGGGCTTCTCCTCGATGTTGACGACGTGGCCGTGCAGCACCTCGGCCACGCCGAAGCGTTCGGGGTCGTGCACTTCCTTCAGCAGGATCCTGGCGCCGGAGGCCTGCTTGCGGAAGTCGTTCACGGCATCCTCGATGCCGCGCTCGATGATGTTGTCGCCGAGGATGACGCAGATCTTCTGGCCGTCGGCGAAGTGTTCGGCCAGCGACAGAGCGTCGGCGATGCCGCTCTCGCCCTCCTGGTAGGTGTAGTTGAGGCCGGTCAGACCGAACTGCCGCCCGTTGCCCAGAAGCTGCAGGAAGTCGCCGGCGTAGCCGCCGCCCGTCACGATGAGGATGTCCCGGATGCCCGCGTCCACCAGTGTCTGGATGGGGTAGTGGATCATCGGCTTGTCGTAGACCGGCAGCAGGTGCTTATTCGTGATTTTGGTCAGCGGGTACAGCCGGGTACCCTTTCCGCCAGCCAGGATGACGCCCTTCATGGAATGCTCCTCCGCGGCCGGAAACCCTTCGGCCGTGAAACTATCATGGTACACTACCGATGCCGTGAAACCATTCGATTGGAACGACATCCCCCGCGAACAGATGAACCCGCACCTGGTCCGCCAAGCCATCCACACCGGCCAGATGACGGTCGCCCGGCTGGAGCTGAAGGCCGGCGGCGCCGTGCCCGTGCACGCCCACGGGAACGAACAGGTCTCGATGGTGCTCTCCGGCCGCCTGAAGTTCATCGTGGCCGGCGAGGAGGTGATCGTCGGCGCCGGGCAGGTGCTCGAGCTGCCGCCGGACGTCCCGCACGGTGTTGAGGTGCTGGAGGACTGCACCGTCATCGACCTTTTCACCCCGCCGCGGCAGGACTGGATCAGCGGCGACGACGCCTATTTGCGCAAGTAGACGCGCCGCACGTCCGCGGGCGTCACTGCCCACACCTCGTCCCTTACGGCGAACAGCTTCAGCACCGGGAAGCCCGCGGCGATCTCCGTGCGCTTCCAGCCGTCGCCTTCGGGCGATTCCAGCACGACGCCGCCGGCGTGTCCGATGAGGACGCCCTCCCTGCGCGCCAGCAGCGCGCGCGGCTGGTCGAGCGGGGCGAACCGGTGCTCGATCCAAAGCTGCCTGACGTCGGCCGGCGGCGTGAAGGCTGCGATGCGCGCCTGCCGGGCCCGCGATTCGGCCCAGAACAGCGTCCGGCCTTGCCACAGCGCCAGCGCGGCGCGCGCGGCCTGCGGCGTGTCGTGGAAGGCGTTCACCGCGAAGAGCCGCCAGGCGACGTCGAGCCGGCCCGGGTTGCGCATCCAGTAATTGCCGAGGAAGAGGTCGGCCAGGCCGTCGCGGTCGACGTCGTGCGCCAGCAGCCCGCCCTGCTCCGACGCGGTGTAGATGGAGTACAGCTCCTTGTATTCGAAGTACGGGAACAGGTAGAACCGCGCCTGCGAGAAGAGGTGCGTCATCACCACGCCGCGGCGTCCGGCCAGAGTGAACGGCAGGCAGTCGGCGAACTCGGTTTCGGGCTCGACGGTCTTCCCGGTCCACAGCGGCATCCGCAGCCACAGCATCCGCCCAGGCCCCGGCCGCTCCTGAACCAGCAAATCCTCCAGCCCGTCTCCATCCACGTCCGCCGCGCAGCCGCCGGGGCCGTAACCGGCCCGGTTGTCGCGAATGTTCGGCGGCGCTCCGTCGAGGTTCCATTCGAGCAACTGGTCGCCCCACGTGAAGATGCGCGGCCGCGGGTGTTCCAGCAGCGCCGCGCCGCGGATCTCGCCACCTTTCACCAAGGCCGCCGCCAGCAGACAGAGTGCCCAGAACCGCATAATTTCAGACTAGCCCGGCCTGCACTCTCCGCGCGCGCCGGCCGATAGAGGAATGTGCGCCTGGCCTGGCTCCTGATCCCCGCTCTTTGGCTCGCCTGGTGGCTGCGCGGCGAGCACAGCGCGCCGGGTGTGCTGGTGGCCGGGCCGCCCGAGCAGCGCACGGCCGCGCTGCCCGGGTGGGAGCACCACGGCTTCCGCATTCGCGCGCTGGCCGAATACCGCATCCGCGGCCGCCTGCTGGGCCGCGAGCATTACTGGATCGACGGCGGCGCGAAGATCTCTCCCTTCGACCTCGCCATCGGCTGGGGGCCGATGTCGGACCAGGTGGTGCTCGACCGCCTGCGGTTCAGCCAGGGCCACCGCTTCCTGACGTTTACCTGGGGATCGCGGGGCCTGCCGCTTCCGTTCGAAGAGATCACGGCCCACAGCGCCAACATGCACATCGTGCCCGCCACCGCCGCCGTGCGCAGCGCCGCCGAATGGACGCGCGTCGGCCGCGTCGTGATTCTACGCGGCTACCTGATCGAGGCCGAGGGGCCGGACGGGAGCAAGTGGCGCAGCTCGCTGTCGCGCACCGATTCCGGCCCTGGCGCCTGCGAGCTCATGTGGGTGACCGAGTTCCTGCGCGGCTAGACGCGCTTCACCCGGGCGTAGAAGGCGCCGCACAGGTCCGCGCCCTGCGCGTCCTGGAACCAGCCCTGCATGTCCGTCTTCGTGCCGCCGGCGAGCTTCACGCGGAAGCCGGCCGACTTGTCGCCGGGCTTTGTTTTGACGCTCGCCGTCTGCCCGGCGATGCGCAACTGCGCGCCGGCGACGGGGAACGCCTTGCCCGCCTCCAGCTTGGCCACCGTCAGGGGCGTCTCCGGGCAGGGTGCGTCGAGGGCCAGCGCGCGGTGGAAGGGCCAGCGCGACAGCTCGATCTGGTACTCGCCGCTTTTCTCCACCAGCACGCGCCACGGGCCGCCCCGCGGGCCGCCGATGCCGCTCAGCACGGAGTGCACGTTGTCGCAGTAGATGTCCTGCCAGTCCGAGCAGGTGAGCGTCACCGGATTCTCGGCGTCCGCGCCGATGCTGAGCGGCGCGAAGTCGGCCACCAGCTTTTCGACGCCCGCCCACCACTGCTCGTAGTGGTTTCGCATCTGCTTCAGCACCGCGCCCTGCGAGGAGGCGACGCTGGCCTTCTGCGCCGGGTCCGCGTCCATGTCGTACAGATCGTTTTCGCCCACCAGCCGCCACTTGCCCCAGACGACGCAGGCGTCCCACTTCTTCGGCGTCTGCCCGTACTGGACCACCAGCTTGCGGTCCGGCAGGGCGGCGGTTTTCGAGCGCAGCAGCGGCGCCAGGCTGATGCCGTCGAACCTCGCCGCGGCGGGCTTCTTCAGGCCGCAGAGGTCGATCAGCGTCGGCAGCACGTCCTGCAACTGGGTGGGCGTGCCGATGTCTTCGGCCACGCGCAGCCCGCCCGCCGGCCAGCGCACGAAGCAGGGCACGCGGTGGCCGCCTTCGTAGTTCTGCGTTTTCCGGCCGCGCATGCCGGCATTGTAGAAGTTCACGCCGCCGGTGCCGCCGTTGTCCGTCATGAAGACGACGACGGTGTCGTCGCGCAGCCCGCTGCGGCCCAGGTAGTCGTCGAGCTTCGCGATGTTCTCGTCGAGGTTGGCGATCATGCCGAAGAAATTGGCGGGCGCGCCGGGCTTGCTGTAGGGGGCGGAGTACTTCCTGTCCACCCACGCCGGGCCGTGCGGCGTGTTCGTCGGCAGATAGAGGAAGAACGGCTGCCGGCGGGCCTGCTGCCTTCCGATCCAGCTCATGGCCTGCCCGAACCAGAAGTCCGCGCAGTAGCCTTCGAAGCGCGCGGGCCGGCCGTTGTCCAGGTAGCGGCCGTTGAAATAGTCGTTGTCGAACTCGGGCGCCGACGACAGGCCCCAGCCCATGAAGTACTTCGCTTCCTGGAAGCCGCGGTCCATCGGGCGGTACGGGTAGGCGTCGCCCACGTGCCACTTGCCGAACAGGCCGGTGGCGTAGCCGGAAGCAGCGAAGACCTCCGGCATCATCGGGATGCCGCTCCGCACCAGCGCGCGGCCGGCGGTGACCGACGTCGCGCCGTTGCGGCAGGCGTCCTGCCCGGTAAGGAGCTGCCCGCGCGTGGGCGTACACATCGGCGCCGCGTGGAAGCTGGTGAAGCGCACGCTTTCGGCGTGCAGGCGGTCCATGGCCGGTGTCTTCAGCAGCGGGTTGCCGTGGCAGGAGAAGTCGCCGTAGCCTTGGTCGTCGGTCAGGATGACGATCACGTTGGGGCGCTTCGCCGCCGCGCGGGCAGGCTGCGCCAGTGCCGGCGCTGCCAGCGCCGAGGTCAGGAAAGTGCGTCTCGTCGAGGGGTTGTGCACGCGGTGCCTCCTGTGCACCCCAAAGCATATCAGCCCAGCACGCCGCCCAGCAGCGACCCGGCGCGCACCGTGCTCCGGCCGAACCACAGCCGCACGGCGTTCGCGTTCATCACCGCCTCGATGTCGTTTTCCGGGATGCCCAGCCGGCCGCCGCGCAGCAGTTCGATTTCGGCGGCGTAAACGGACTCCTCTTCCATCACCGGGAAGTTGCTGCCGTAGACCAGGCGCGCCGGGCCCAGGGTGTCGTACAGCGCGCGGATGCGCGGCACCAGTTCCGCGTAGGGCGCTTGCCCCGCCTTGTGCATGCCGGAGATCTGCACGATGATGTTGGACCGTTTTTCGAAGCCCGCGCCACCCAGGTGCGTGAGCTGGAGGAAGGTCCTGGGATGGTCGGAGGCGAAGGCGTTGAGGGCTTCCGTTTCGGCCTTCGGGAACGGCGCTGAGACCACCAGGTGCAGGCCGAGCTGCGCGGACCAATCCCACAGCCGGCGGTGGGTCAGCACGGTGGCCGAAGGGAAGCGGATGCCGCGGAACGCGCCCGTCTTCACCCAGCGCGTGATGTCGTCGGCGGCGCGCGGCGACTGGTGGTCCACCAGAAAGGCGCCGGCGAAGCGCTGCGGGCGTTTCTTCACCAGCGACTCGATGTAGCTGTTGTCGTACTCGCCCAGGTGCTCCGCCAGCACGGTGCGCACCACGCCGTGGCGGTCCATCACCGGGTCCAGTTGCTCCACCGGGCGGTACTTCCTCACACCGCAGTGCGCGTAGGCGTCCGTGATCGGCATAGCCTCCATTGTGCCTCTTTCGCCGCCATCCGCCCCCGCCCCCAAGCTGGGGGAGTCCGCCGGCGGCCGTAAACCCCGGCCCCGCCCCAAGCTGGGGGAGGAATGGCGGCCGGGCGGGACGGGCGGCCGGGCGAGGGGAGGGATGGCGGGACGGAGGGGCGGGCGGGGCGGAATAGTGGGGCGCGGGTGCGGGTAAACTTGTGTTTGAGATGCCGCACCTGATCCTGCCCTCCCTTTCGCGCCGGACGTTCACGCTGTCGCTGGCCGGCGCGGGCGCCACACTGCTGCGCTCCGCTGCGCCGGAGATGCACTGGGCGCTGATCTCCGACACGCATGTCCCCGAGAACCCGGCAGACGCCTACCGGGGCTTCAAGCCCTACGAGAACCTCCAGAAGGTGATCGCCGAAGTCGCGGCGGCCAAGCCGCAGGGCACGCTCATCTGCGGCGACGTGGCGCGGCTGCAGGGGCTGGCCGGCGACTACGCGAACGTGAAGAAGCTGCTGGAGCCGGTTTCAACGGCAATGCCGGTGGCGATGGCGCTGGGCAATCACGACGACCGCAAGAACTTCCTGGCAGCGTTCGGCGAGGCGCAGAAGGGCGCGCAACCGGTGAAGCAGAAGCATGTGCTGGTGGTGGAGAGCGCGGTGGCGCGGTTCATCGTGCTGGACTCCAACATGGCGACGAACTTGACGCCGGGACTGCTGGGCAAGGCGCAGCGGACCTGGCTGGCGGAGTACCTGCCGGCGGCCAGCGACCTGCCGACGCTGATCTTCGTGCACCATCCGCCGGACGACGGCGACACCTCGCTGCTGGACACGCCGCGGCTGTTCAACATCGTGAAGGACCAGAAGAAGGTGAAGGCGATCGTGTACGGACACTCGCACCGCTACAGCTTCGAAATGTGGCAGGGGATCCACCTGATCAACCTGCCGGCGTCGGGCTACAACTTCTACGACGACCAGCCGGTGGGCTGGGTGGAGACGGCGCTGACGAAGGAGGGCGGGGCCTTCACGCTGCGGTCGTTCGGCGGCAACCAGGAGAGGAATGGCAAGACCGTGGTCGTGCCGTGGAGAAGTTAATCCTTGGAGCATTGCTGGCAGCCTGCGCGTTAGCGCAGCAGACGGAGCCGCTGACGTCCTTTGAGAACGAGGAGCAGATGGCGCTGGTGGTGCCGCGGGACACGCGCTACGAGGTGGTGAGCGAAGGCGCGACGGACGGCGAGCGCGCGCTGCGGATCACGTTCGGCAAGGTGCAGTGGCCGGCGCTGTTCTTCCGGCCGGCGGCGGCGTGGGACCTGCGGACGTGGGGCGAGATCGCGCTGGACATCACGAACCCGGAGGAGGAGCAGGCGTCGTTCAGCGTGCGCGTGGACGACGACACGCGGGCCAACGGGACGCTGTACTGCCGCACGGGGTCGGGGACGCTGGCGCCAGGGGAAAGCCGGACCTTCTCTTTCCCGCTGAGTCCGCGGAGCGCCGCCGATTTCGGGATGAAGGGCCTGCCTACGTGGGAAGGCACACGCAGCCTGGGCTCGAACGGATCCTGGACGCTGGACTTGAGCCACATCGTGCAGTTCCAGATTTTCATGAATTCGCCGGGGCGGGAGCGGACGCTGATCGTGGACAACGTGCGGTTCCGCGAGGCGCGGCCGCTCGAGGAGATCGTGGATCAATACGGTCAGTACACGGGCGCGGAGTGGCCGGGGAAGCTCCACGAGGATGAGGAGTTCGCGCAACGGTTCGACGCGGAGGTGGAGGACCTGATTGCGCACCGGGAGGTGGAAGGACGGGACGTGTTCGGCGGCTGGAGCAGCGGGCCGCGGCTGGAAGCGGGCAACTTTTTCCGCACGGAGAAGGTGGACGGCAAGTGGTGGCTGGTGACGCCGGACGGCACGCTGTTCTTTTCGTCGGGTGTGGATGGAGTGCGGCCGGGGGCGGCGACGTTCGTGACATCGCGGGAGGCGATGTTCAGCCGGCTGCCGGCGCAGAACGATCCGCTGGCGGCGTATTACGGCCGGGCGACGGCCAGTCAGGGGCCGGTGCGGAACGGCGTGACGTACGACTTCCATCTGGCGAACCTGGACCGGAAGTACGGGGCGGACTGGAAGCCGGCGTGGCGCTGGATTTCGATGGAGCGGCTGCGGAGCTGGGGCTTCAACACGGTGGCGAACTGGTCCGACGCATCGCTGGCCACGGGCGGGATGGCGTATGTCACGACGACGCATTACGGCGGGGGCTATGCGTGGATCGCGCTGGGTTCGTCGGGCATGGGGGATCCTTTCGACCCGCGGTGGGAGGCGGCCGTCCGGGCGCAGGCGGCGAAGACCATCGCGCCGGCGGCTTGGGATCCGTGGGTGGTGGGGCACTTCGTGGACAACGAACTGCCGTGGTCGTCGAACGTGGCGGCGACGGTGCTGGGCCTGAAGGCGGAGAACTCGCCCGCAAAGGCGGCCTTCACGGCGGCGCTCGTCGAAAAGTACGGAGAGGTGAGCGCGCTGAACCAGGCGTGGGGCACGGAGTTTGAAAACTGGGCGGCACTGGGGGCTCCGAAGACGCCTTATTCCGCGGCGGCGCCCCAGGATCTATCGGACCTGCTGAGGCTGTTCGCGCGGCGGTACTACAGCAAGGTGCGGAAGGTAGTGAAAGAGGCGGATCCGAACCACCTGTACCTGGGATCGAGGATCAACGTCTACGTCAACGAGGTGGTGGAAGCGGCGGCCGAGTACTGCGACGTGGTGAGCTTCAACCTCTACCGGCGGGGGATTGATGCGGCGCAGTGGACGCACCTGGCGGGGCTCGACAAGCCGGCGATCATCGGGGAGTTTCATTTCGGCGCGCTGGACCGGGGGATGTTCCACACAGGCCTGCAGGCGGCGGCGAACCAGGAGCAGCGGGCGGAATTCTTTCAGGGCTACCTGGAGAGTGTCCTGGCCCATCCATCGTTCGTGGGCGCGCACTGGTTCCTGCTCTACGACCAGCCGCTGACCGGGCGGACGCTGGACGGGGAGAACTACAACATCGGGTTCCTGACGGTAACGGACACGCCGTACCCCGAGATGGTCCGCGCGGCGCGGGCCATCCACGGGGCGATGTACGAGAAGCGC
>DAHVTI010000313.1 GCA_027324255.1 Bryobacterales bacterium
GGTAATCCGCCGCCCGCCCGCTTTCGTCGAAAATCATCTCGTGCAGCGCGAACGCCTCCGGCATCTCCGCCACCGCCATGCGCAGCGCTTCTCTCACTGCCTTGTCCTTTTCTGCCGGCCCGCGTTCCTGATTCAAGGCGCACCTCTCCTCTCTGTCCCTCCCTCTCCGGCGCAGGCGCGCTTCCAGACGCCGCTCCTCCATGTTCTTCGCGCTACCGCCCCAATTCTACATCCACTCCGCGGTAAAGTATGCTTCATGCGCATCGACGACATCCAGCGCGCCCTCCGCGACGAAAACCTCGACGCCTGGCTCTTCTTCGACCACCACCGCCGCGACCCCCTCGCCTACCGCGTCCTCCGCTTCGAGCCGGCCCAGTCCGTCACCCGCCGCTGGTACTACCTCGTCCCCGCCCACGGTGAGCCCGTCGCCCTCGTCCACAAAATCGAGCCCCGCGTCCTCGACCCCCTCCCCGGCGAAAAACGCCCCTACGCCGGCTGGCTTCAGCAGCGCGAAGCCCTCGCCCTCCTGCTTTCCGGCCTGAAGACCGTCGCCATGCAGTATTCCCCCCTCTGCGCCGTCCCCTACGTGTCCAATATCGATGCCGGCACCGCCGAGCTCGTCCGCTCCTGCGGCGTCGAAATCCGCTCCTCCGCCAATCTCGTCCAGTTGTTCGAGGCCCGCCTCTCCGCCGCCCAGTACGACTCCCACAAACTCGCCCAACGCAAAGTCGACGAGATCCTCGCCGCCGCCTTCCAGCGCGTCTCCTCCGCCCTCGCCGCCCAGGCTCCTCTCACCGAGCTCGATATCAAACAATTCATCCTCTCCGCGTTTGAAACGGAAAGCCTCTTCACCGATCACGGCCCCATCGTCGCCGTCAACTCGAACGCCTCCAACCCCCACTACGAGCCCACGCCCGAAAGCCATGCCCCCATCCGCTCCGGCGACCTGCTCCTGATCGACCTCTGGGCCAAGTCCGTCCAGCCCGCCTCCGTCTACTACGACATCACCTGGACCGCCTTCTGCGGCCCCAACCCGCCCGCCTCGATGCTCAACGTCTTCGCCGCCGTCTCCGGCGCCCGCGACGCCGCCGTCGCCTGCGTCCGGAACGCCGCCGCCCAGGGCAGGGAACTCCGCGGCTTCGAGGTCGACGATGCCGCCCGCGGCTTCCTCAGGGAGCGCGCCCTCGACCAGCACTTCTTCCACCGCACCGGCCACTCCATCGGCGAGGAGGTCCACGGCAACGGCGCCAACATGGACAATTACGAAACCCACGACGACCGCACCGTCATCCCCGGCGCCCTCTTCTCCGTCGAGCCCGGCGTCTACCTCCCCGAATTCGGCATTCGCAGCGAAGTGAACGTCTATCGCTCCGAACAAGCCGCCGAAGTCACCGGAAAGATCCAGCCCGCCCTCCTCCGCCTCTAGCCGCCCGCCATAGCCCCGCCCGCGGCCGGCCGCCGCCGCCTCAACCAAACAGGCCCCGGCCACCATGGCCCGGGCGAGCCACGCCCCCTCCGCCGCGGACGCCTCTACAAAGGCGGCCCCTCGGCCGCCGTACCCCCGGCGAAGGTGGCCAAAAGAAAAAAGGACGCCCCTCGTTTCCGGCAGACGTCCTTCTTCCGATCTGGGCCAACGTGGGCCCGAACTGCTTCTTCCTACTCGGTCGCGGCCTTCTTCGGCGGCCGCCCGCGGCGCTTCTTCGGCGCCGCGCCTTCTTCTTTACTCTTGAGCGCGGACATCCAGGCCGGCGGCCTCCCGCGGCGCTTGCCCTGTCCCTTGGCCAGCCTCTCCAGAGTCAGGATCGCTTCCTCGATCGCTGCCCGTTCCTGGCGCAATTCAGCCAACATTTTCAATACGTCCATCTTATGCTCCCTGCGCGGCGCGCTTGCTTTCCACTCTCGCCGGCGAATGCTGTTCCGTTTTCAGAACAAGTTCCGCCGTTCACGCAACGCCTCATGTAAGTATTATCTCAATTTGGCCAAAGAAACAAGACGCTTGTTCGGTTTTCCGAACAAGATAGTAGCCGGACCGAATTTTACCCGGGAGGAATTGCCCCCCGCCAGCGCCGGTAAAACGGGATTCCCGCCGCGATCAGCACCAGCCCCATCCCCGACTCCCGCGGCGAGTTCCGCAGTGTGAAAAAGATCAGCAATCCCGCCACGAAAACAAACAGCGCCGGCACCACCGGATAACCCGCCGTCCGGTACGGCCGCTCCATCTCCGGCCTCTTCTTCCGCAGCACGATCACCGCCGCCGTCGCCATCCCGTACAGAATCCAGCTCGGAAAGATCACCAGTGTCAGCAGTTGGTCGTACCGCCCGCTCAATACCAGTACCGCCGCCCACCCGCACAGCGCCAGAATCGAAAACCCCGGCGTCCCGTGCTTTTCGTTTACCGCCGCGAACCGCCGGAAAAAATACCCGTCCCGCGCCAGCGCATACGGCACCCTCGACCCGCTCAGAATCGATCCGTTCAATGCCGCGAAGATCGAAATCATTGCCGCCACCGACACCGCGCCCGCTCCCCATTCCCCCACCAGGCTCCTCATCATCGTCGCCGCTACCCGGTCCGAACCCGCCACCTCCCCCGCCGTCAGCACGTGGAAATAGGCCAGGTTCGTCAGCACGTAGATCAGCACCACCCCCGCCGTCCCGTACACCAGCGCCAGCGGCAGGTTCCGCTGTGGCCGCTTCACCTCGCTCGATACCATGCTCACGTTGTTCCACCCGTCGTAGGCCCACAACGCCGCCACCAGCGCCGCGAAAAAGCCCGCCACCCCCCGTCCCGCCGGCGCCGCCGCCCCCGCGCCAGACGGCGTCCCGCTGAGGCCCATGTAAATGATCCACCCGATCAGCCCCACCTTCACCACCGTCACCCCCACCTGCACCCGCCCGCCCGCCTTCACCCCGAACCAGTTCAAGCACCCCAGCGCCAGAATCACCCCGATCGCCAGCAACTGCCCCGTACTCACCTCCAGCGGATTTCCGCCCTCCCCCAGCGGCAGCGGAATGACAAACGCTCTTTGCTCCAGCTCCGGCCGGAAATTCGCCAGGTAATAGAAAAATCCCGTCGCCAGCGTCGCGATCGATCCGCTCTTGGCCACCCACATCTGCGTCCAACCGTACAGAAAGCCCCAGAACGGCCCGTACGCTTCCCGCAGGTAGTTGTACTCCCCGCCCGCCTCCGGCATCATCGCCGCCAGCTCCGCGTACGTCAGCGCCCCGGCCAGCGACAGCAGCCCCCCGAACACCCACACCGCGAACACCATCCCCACATCGCCCGTCTCCACGATCATCTTCCTGGGCACCAGGAAGATTCCGCTCCCGATCACCGTCCCCACCACGATCGACGCCGCCCCCCACACCCCCAGCTCCCGCCTCAGCCCGCTCACCGCGCCTCCTTCTTCCCGCCGTCCAGCACCGCCGACGCCGCCAGCCCCACCCCCGCCGTCACCGCCGTCCCGATCAGCACGTACCACGTCCACGCCACCGGCGTCCCGAACCGCACGTACAGGTTCACCACGATGCCCGCCAGCATCCCCGCCATCGCCGAACGCTCCGTCACCCTGGCCGTCAGCACCCCCAGCAGGAATACCCCCAGCAGCGCGCCGTACAGGATCGACGCGATCCCCAGCCCCGCCTCAAGCACGCTGTTCACGTGCCGCGCCAGCACCCCGATTCCGAACAGCGCCAGCCCCCACGCCACCGTCGCCAGCTTCGCCAGCCGCAGGTAATGGCTCTCCTCGCGGTCCGGGTACTTCAGCTTGTAGAAGTCCATCACCGTCGTCGATGCCAGCGAATTCAGCGCCGCGCTCAGGTTCGACATCGCCGCCGCCAGAATCGCCGCTATGACGAGCCCGCTCACCCCCACCGGCAGCGCGTTCCAGATGAACTCCGGGTAGATCCGGTCCGCCGGCTTCGGCGGCTCCATCCCAGTAATCGCGTATTGCCGCCACAGAATCAGCCCGATCACCAGAAACAGCGTGAACTGGAAGAAAATCACCGCCCAGCTCGCAAACAGCGCCTTCCGCGCGTCCCCTTCGCTCCTGGCCGACAGCAGCCTCTGCACCATCAACTGCTCTGTCCCGTGGCTCGCCGTCGTCAGGAAGCAGCCCCCCAGCACGCCCGCCCAGAACGAATATTGCCGCGTGAAAAACTCCAGCCCCAGGTCCAGCCGGAAGTCGAATACCTGCAGCTTGCCCGCCGCCCCCGCCGCTTGCCACACTTCGTTCCACCCGCCCGGAATCTTGCCCAGGATCACGAACAGGCTCAC
The DNA here is from genome assembly GCA_027324255.1 of Bryobacterales bacterium. Classification (GTDB taxonomy): domain Bacteria; phylum Acidobacteriota; class Terriglobia; order Bryobacterales; family Bryobacteraceae; genus Paludibaculum. The sequence continues at coordinate 4,274 of DAHVTI010000313.1, forward strand.
CAGCGCCCCGCCCACATACAGCAGCATCTGCACCACGTCCGTCCAGATCACCGCCGTCACCCCGCCCTCGAACGTGTAGAACAGCGTCAGGCACACAATCACCACGATGGAAGCGATCTCCCCCGTTCCCAGCACAATCGAGATTACGATCGAGATCGCGAACACCCGCACCCCTTCCGCCAGCGCCCGCAGCAGCAGGAACGTCCCCGCCGTCAGCCGCCGCAGCCGCATCCCGAACCGCCGCTGCATCAGCTCGTACGCCGTGTACAGCTCGCCCCGGAAATAGTGCGGCAGAAACAGCATCGAGATCACGATTCGCGCCAGCAGATAGCCCATCACCACCTGCAGGAACCCGAAATTCCCCCCAAAGGTCAGCGCCGGCGTCCCGATCACCGTCAGCGTGGACGTCTCCGCCGATACGATCGAGAACCCGATCGCCCACCACGGCGTCGTCCGCCCTCCCAGGAAATAGTCCTTCAGGCTCTTCTGCGACTCTTTGAAGTGCGCGCCGAACCACGTAATCCCGATCAGGTACACCACGATCAGACCAAGGTCGAAATACCGCATGCGAATCCTGCGATTTTATCACCCCGCCCCTCATCGCAATTCGTCCAACCCGCCCCGCCGCCGCTCCGCGGGCCCGCGGCGTGACCCCGCGCCCGCCCCGCCACCGCTCCGAGCGCCAGCAGCTTGCCCCGCGCCCGCCCCACCGCCGCTCCGCAGACGAGCAGCTTGCCCCGCGCCCGCCCGCCCCACCACCGCTCCGCGCGCCAGCGGCTTGCCCCCGTGCCCGCCCCGCCACCGCTCCGCAGGCGAGCAGCTTGCCCCGCGCCCGCCCCGCCGCCGCTCTCCTCCTGTCC
>DAHVTI010000315.1 GCA_027324255.1 Bryobacterales bacterium
GAACACCGAGATGAAGATGTTGAACATGCCTTTCTGGGCGTACTGCGTGCAGATCTCAACGACCTTCTTGGAGTCGCTGACGCTCGCCTTGGTGGCGCCTTCCAGCTTGATGTTCTGCTTGATGAACTCCACCGCGCGGTAGGCGCCGGTGGAGACGGCCTGGCAGGACGCGCCGGAGAACCAGTAGATCACCGCGCCGCCGGCGATGAGGCCGAAGAAGAACGGCGTGTGCAGGATGGACAGCTTGGCGACCAGGGTTGCATCGAGGCCGTTGGTGAGGGCCACGATGATGGAGAAGATCATGGTCGTCGCGCCCACCACGGCGGTGCCGATGAGCACGGGCTTGGCGGTCGCCTTGAAGGTGTTGCCGGCGCCGTCGTTCTCTTCGAGGTTGTCCTTGGCGACGTCGAAGTTGGGCTTGAAGCCGAACTGCTTCTGGATCTCGCCTTCGATGCCGGGGATCTGCTCGATGGTGGAGAGCTCGTAGACGGACTGTGCGTTGTCGGTCACCGGGCCGTAGCTATCCACGGCGATGGTCACGGGACCCATGCCGAGGAAGCCGAAGGCGACCAGGCCGAGCGCGAACACGGCCGGCGCCATCATCAGCGCGGCCAGGCCCAGCGTGGAGACCATGTAGGCGATGCTCATCAGCAGCAGCATGGCGAAGCCGAGCCAGTAAGCCGAGAAGTTGCCTGCGATGAGGCCGGAGAGGATGTTCAGCGAGGCGCCGCCTTCCTTGGAAGCGGTGACCACTTCGCGGACGTGCCGGGATTCGGTGGAGGTGAAGACCTTCACGAACTCGGGGATGAGCGCGCCGGCCAGCGTGCCGCAACTGATCACCGTGGAGAGCTTCCACCACAGGCTGGTGTCGCCCTTGAGGTCCGGAATCATCAGGTAGCTGACAACGTAAGTGAGGCCGATGGACAGAATGGAGGTGAGCCATACCAGGGTGGTGAGGGGCGCCTCATAGTTCATCTTGTCGACGTTGCCGTACTTGGCCTTGGCGACAGCGTCGTTGATAAAGTAGCTGATGCCGGAGGCGATCACCATCATGACGCGCATGACGAAGATCCAGACCAGCAACTGGACCTGGATGAGCTGGTAGGTGGGGCCGGCGAACTTCTCGTTGATGGCCAGCAGGATGAAGCTGATGAGCGCGACGCCCGTGACGCCGTAGGTTTCGAAGCCGTCGGCCGAGGGCCCGACGGAGTCGCCTGCGTTGTCGCCCGTGCAGTCGGCGATGACGCCGGGGTTGCGGGCGTCGTCTTCCTTGATCTTGAAGACGATCTTCATCAGGTCGGCGCCGATGTCGGCGATCTTGGTGAAGATGCCACCGGCCACGCGGAGGGCGGCCGCGCCGAGCGATTCACCGATGGCGAAGCCGATGAAGCAGGGGCCGGCCAGGTCGCCCGGGATGAACAGCAGGATGAAGAGCATCAGGAACAGCTCGACGGAAATCAGCATCATGCCGATGCTCATGCCGGCCTGCAGCGGAATGTCGTAGCAGGGGAACGGCTTGCCCCTGAGGCTGGCGAACGACGTGCGGGAGTTGGCGAACGTGTTCACGCGGATGCCGAAGGCGGCGACGCCGAAGCTGCCGCCGATGCCGATGAGGGAGAACAGCAGGATGACGGCCACCTTAAACGGAGGCATGGCCTGCAGGAACCCGAAGTAGAACAGGATGACGACGCCGATGAAGCACTCCAGGATGAGCAGGAACTTGCCCTGGGTGAACAGGTACGTTTTGCACGTCTCGTAGATCAGCTCGCTGACTTCGAGCATGGACGCGTGCACCGGCATGTTCTTCAGCTTCGTGTACATCATCAGCCCGAACAGCAGGCCGAAAACGCACACCACCAGGCCCCCCATCAGCAGCGTCCGGCCGCCGATGCCGCCGATGCTGGGGAGGAACTGAGCCTGGCTGAGATCGGGCAGCACCAGATTCGCTTCACCGCCGCGGTGTTCGGGCTGGGCGAAGACAGGCACTGAGCCGGCCGTCGCCAGGAATGCCAGCAACATCAGAGACAGGATGGCGCGAGACCATCTGGCTCCGGTACGTAGAGACGCTCGCCGCCCGTGGGCAGACACAGCTTCCGTAGTGAACATCAATCCAAAACCTCCCGGTCTGTCGGATTATCTTCTCCTGACACCTTGGGCCGGCGTGTTCAGGACTATCAGACCTGAAATGTAGTAAGAAGAATGACCCAAGATTCACTATATAAGACGTCGATATCGGAATCAACACGGCTTGGGCCGGATTCTGGACGGTCGCGTGTGATAAGCGGAAACACGGAGGGGGCGAAGTGTTTCGGCTGCTACTGAAATGCCTGTAAAACGGCCTTCCGAGCGGTTCCGCCCGCCGGCCCAGGCCGGCGGGCGGCCGGTCGTGGCCGTCAACTTTATTTTGGGGAGTAGGTGCGGAGGCGGGGCGGGCTGCGCCGGCTCGCTTCTTTCGCGGGAGAATCGGGCGACGGGGCGGACTGTGCCGGCTCTCTCCGTTCGCGGGATTACC
>DAHVTI010000165.1 GCA_027324255.1 Bryobacterales bacterium
TCGGGCCACGCACCTGCCTTTTGTGCAGGTGACCTGCCAGTGACCCATTGAAAACGCTCGCGCCAACGTCGGCGCGATGCGCCACACAGCGCCGTTGACGGAAACCACCAGCTACAGAATCGACTACAGGGGAGTTTGGAAGGCAGCCAGGAATGCCCGTAACTGCTTGATTCCATTGGTCGGGGCGGGCAGATTCGAACTGCCGACCCCCTGCGCCCAAGGCAGGTGCGCTACCAGACTGCGCTACGCCCCGACTGATCCAATACTAACAGTTTTCCGCAATCCCCCCTTACGCTCCCTCCATGCGGGCGACGAACTCGCGCAGGCGCGACAACCTGGCGCGGTAGGCGTTGTACAGGCCGTCGGCGTGTTCGCGCAGGGTCCGCTGCGTGTTGGTGAAGCGGTTGAGCGTGGTGGCGTGGTCGAGTTGCCGGATCCATTGCTCCGGCAGCGCGGCGGCGCCGGAGAGCGCGCCCGCGAGCCCGCCGGCGATGGCGGCGAGGCAATCGGTGTCGCGTCCCATGTTGACCGCCGCGACGATCGCGTCCTTCGGGTTGCCGCGCGTCATCCGGAACACGCACATTGCTTTGGTGACGACTTCGTTGGCCGAACTGAAGGCATACGGGGTGCCCTGCCCGGAGTAGATGGCGTCGAAGGCCTGCCGCAGCGCGCGGAAGTCGCGGGCGTCCTTCGTCTGTTCGAGGGCGCGGGCGATTTCGCGCAGCACCGCGGGCTGCCCGGTCCATGCGGGCGTGCCGGCGCGCAGGTCGTCGAGCACGCTTTCCACCGTGGCGCCGGGCTTCGCGGCCGAGGCGATGGCGAACGCCGTCACCACGGCCCACTGCAGGCCGCGCGAATTCGTCGTCTGGTACAACTGCCCGACTTCGAGGACATCTGCGCACGCGCCGGCGGGGTCGCCCGCGTTGATCAGCCCGACAGGGTGGCAGGAGCGTGCGAAGGAGTTCAGCCCCGCGTAGTCACAGTAGCGCCCGATGTCGCGCGCCGGGATGCCGGACTTGGCCATCGCCAGCAGCGTGGCCTCGAAGGGCTCCGACACCATGCCGGCCGACTCAGGCTTGATGTGCTTCACCCACGCGGCGCGCACGTCCTCGGCGTTGACGCGGCCCTGCTTGTCGAGGATGGCCGTGATCATCAGTTTCTGACGCTCGACGCCGTCTTCGGTGGTGCCGGGCTCGCGCTTCCAGCCGTTGCGGTAGTGCTCGTAGGACGCGAGCCGTTCGAAGGTGCCGAACTCCTTTTCAATGCGCTGGTAAGGCCAGCCCTCCACCACAGCGCCCATGGAGGACCCGATGTGACAGGCTGCGATACAGCCGAAGAATTTCTCCCGCAGCGGCACGGGGGCGGCCAGCGAAGCGGGTACGCCCAGTGCGGGCGATTGCATCAAGGCGCGACGGGAAATCGTCATGGCGTCTGATAGTGTATCGGTAGCGCGCCCGAAAGAAACGGGTGTCCGGTCCGTTGACCCCCCTGCGCCGGATCGATAGAATTGTGGCGTTGCAATCGTTTACAAGCGAGGTTTTTGGCATGAAAAAGCAGACTTTCGGCGTCATCGTGGGCAACCGCGGTTTCTTCCCCGACCACCTGGCCAAGAGCGGCCGCGAAGAGATAATCCGCGTGCTGGAGAGCGCCGGGTACGGCGTGGTGGTGCTCTCGCCCGAGGATTCCAAGTACGGCGCCGTGGAGACGCGCGCCGAAGCGAAGAAGTGCGCGGAGCTGTTCGACGCGCACCGCCACGAGATCGACGGCATCATCGTCACGCTGCCGAACTTCGGCGACGAGCGCGGGGTGGCGGAGACGCTGCGCGGGGCGGGGCTGAAGGTGCCCGTGCTCATTCAAGCCACGCCGGACCGCGCCGGCAGCATGACCATCGCCGACCGCCGCGACAGCTTCTGCGGCAAGATGAGCGTGTGCAACAACCTGAAGCAGTACGGCATCCCGTACTCGCTGACGACGCTGCACACCGAGGCGCTGGATTCGCCCGAATTCGCGAAAGACCTGGCGCAGTTCGCCGCCGTGTGCCGGGTGGTGAACGGGCTGAGGAAGTGCCGCGTGGGCGCCATCGGCGCGCGGCCGACGGCGTTCAACACGGTGCGCTACAGCGAGAAGCTGTTCGAGGGGATGGGCGTGGACGTGGACACCATCGACCTGTCCGAGATCTTCGGCCGCGTGTCGAAGATGGCGGACGACAACGCCGCGGCGCAGGCCAAGCTGGCGGAGATCAAGGGCTACGTTTCGACGCAGGGCATTGAAGAAGCGGCGCTGGTGAAGATGGCCAAGCTGGGCGCGGTGATCGACGGCTGGATGACGGACAACGAGATCACGGTGACCGCCGTGCAATGCTGGACGTCGATGGAGGAGTACTTCGGCGTGGTGCCGTGCACGGTGATGAGCATGATGTCGAACAAGCTGCTGCCGAGCGCGTGCGAAGTGGACGTGCCGGGGGTGGTGGGGATGTACGCGCTGGCGCTGGCCTCAGGCACGCCGAGCGCGCTGCTGGACTGGAACAACAACTACGGCGCGGACCCCGACAAGGCCGTTTGCTTCCACTGCTCCAACCTGCCGAAGCACTTCTTCGAGAGCGCGCGCATGGACTACCAGGAGATCATCGCCGGCACGGTGGGCAAGCTGAACACGTTCGGCACGGTGGTGGGCAAGGTGAAGGCCAGCCCGATGACGTACCTGCGCGTCTCCACCGACGACGCGGCGGGGCGGATCCGGGCCTACGTGGGCGAGGGCGAGTTCACCAACGATCCGCTGGAGACGTTCGGCGGCGCGGGCGTGGTGCGCATCGGCGGCATGCAGACGCTGCTGCGCTACATCTGCGAGAACGGCTTCGAGCACCACGTGGCGGCGAACATGAGCGAGATGGCGGCGGCGGTGTACGACGCGGGCCGCACGTACCTGGGCTGGGAGATGTACTGGCACAAGGGCTAAGCCAGCCAGCGCGCCAGAAATTCGGGCGCCCGCGGATCTCCCTCCGGGGGCGCCCACTCCGCAAACTCCTTATCCGCCGCCGGGGCCCAGGGCCCCGGTTTCACTTCGTAGACGACGGCGCATTCGGTGAGCGCGCAGACGGTGTGCCAGATGCCGGGCGCGACGTCGATGCCGCAGGCGCCGCCGCCGGCGCTGAGCGTGTAGCGGCCGGTGACGGCGCCCGCATCGTCGAAGCTGAGCAGCAGGGCCTCGCCTTCCAGCAGCACCCAGCTTTCGGCCTTGGGCGGCGAGAGATGGCGGTGCGGCCGCACGTAAGTGCCGCGCAGCAGGACGTTGAGGAAGCGGTGCGGGTTGTCGTCCATCGAGGCGTGGAAGTTGTGATTCATGCGGCGGCGCGGGCTCAGCTCGGCGCGGCGGCGGACCTCGGCGATGAGAGCGCGGGTGATGAGCTGAACGTCAGGCATGGCGGGCGGAGTCCTCGATGAGCCGGGCGGCGTGGCGCAGCGCCTCTTCGGTGAGTTTCTGGCCGCTGACCATGCGGGCGATCTCGCGCACGCGGCCGTCGCCGGTGAGGTGCTCGACCTCGGCCTGCGTGCGGCCGCCGGATTCGCGTTTGGAGACGGCGTAGTGGTGGTCGGCGAAGCCGGCGATTTGAGCGAGGTGCGTGACGCACAGCACCTGGCTGGAACGGGACAGAGTCTTCAGGCGGCGGCCGACGGTTTCGCCGGCGGCGCCGCCGACGCCCGCGTCCACTTCGTCGAAGACGAGGGTGCGCGCGCCGTTGGAGGAGGCGCGCGGGGCGACGCAGGTCTTCAGCGCCAAGGCGATGCGCGAAAGTTCGCCGCCGCTGGCCACCTTGTCGAGCGGCCGCGGCTCTTCGCCGACGTTGGCGGAGACGAGGAATTCGACGGCGTCGAGCCCGTGCGCGGCGGGCTCAGCCGGGGACAGCCGCACGCGGAAGGAGGTGCCCGCCATGGCCAGGCCGGAGAGTTCCGCCTCGACGGCCTTTTCGAGTTTGCGGGCCGCTTTCTGCCGCAGGGCGCGCAGCTTCGCGGCCTGCTCGCGGTAGGCGGCTTCGAGTTCGCGGATGGACGCTTCGAGCGCGGCGCGCCGCTCGCCGGCGGTTTCCACGGCGTCGAGCTGCGACTTCACCTGCTCGAGGAAAGCCAGGATCTCCTCGATCGTCGTGCCATACTTGCGCTTGAGTTTTTCGATCTGGGCGAGGCGATTCTCGACGTCCTCGAGGCGGCGCGGGTCGGCTTCGAGCCGGCCGAGGTAGTGGCGCAGCTCGTGGGCGGCCTCCTGCACGGCGATGACGGCGGGGCGCAGGGAATCGGCGAGCGGGGCGAGGCTTTCGTCCACGCGCGCGGCCTCCTCGATCTTCTTGAGCGCGAGGGAGAGCGATGCGGCGGCGTTGTGCTCGGACTCCGACAGAGCGTCGTGGGCGGCGGTGGCGGCTTCGCTGAGCCGGGCCACGTTGCGCAGCACGCGCTTGTCGTTTTCGAGCTGGGCGTCGCGGCCGGGCGCCAGCTCGACGGCTTCGATCTCCCGGCGCTGCATGATCCACAGGTCGGCGAGGCGGAGCTTTTCCTGTTCGGTGCGGTTGAGCTGGTCGAGCTCGCGGACGGCGGCGCGCCAGGCGTGGAAGGCATCGGCGCAGGCGGAGAGAGCGCCGGCGGCGCCGGCGGCTTCGTCGAGCAGCTCGCGCTGGGAGTCGGGGGAGAAGAGTTTCTGCTGGTCGTGCTGGCCGTGGATATCGCCGAGGTAGGGAGCGATGTCGCGCAGCAGGGCGGCGGTGACGGGGCGCGAAGCGGCCCAGGCGCGGGACTTGCCGCTCAAGAGAATTTCGCGCTCGATCAGCAGCTCGCCGTCCTCGGCTGCGACGCCGGCGTCGTCGAGGAGGCGGCGCAGGGCGAGGTCCTGGGGCAGTTCGAAGATGCCGGAGACGGAGGCGCGGGCCGCTCCGGTGCGGATCATTTCCGTGGAGGCGCGGCCGCCCAGCAGCAGGCTGAGGGCGTCCACCACCAGGCTCTTGCCGCTGCCGGTCTCGCCGGTGAGGGCGTTGAGGCCGTGGTGCAGGCGCAGGCGCAGGCGTTCGACGACAGCGAAGTTCTCGACGACGAGTTCCACCAGCATTCAGGACAAGTATAAAAGCTCGGGGGGGCGGGAAGGCTGGAACCATTTGGGGGCGGGCGTCCGTCTGAAACACAGGACAGGGCGAAAATGTTTGAGCAAGCCCGCGGCGGGCTGCTTCGTTATCATGGAAATGGATAACCCCTGAGGGAGCGAAAAGCTTGACACACACATTCGTGGGCGCGTTTCTCCAGCTTTCGATCTGGGAGCTGGTGATGGCGGCCTCGCTGGTCTCCAAGGCCGTTCTGGCCATGCTGCTGGTGGCGTCTCTGATGAGCTGGACGGTGATCTTCGCCAAGTGGACGCAGTTCCGGAACGCGTCGGCGGCCAATACGGCGTTCCTGCGGGCGTTCCGCAAGTCGCCGAGCCTGGACGCGGTAGCGGTGGCGTCGGAGCAGTTCCGCAACTCGCCGCTGACCGGAGTGTTCGACTTCGGTTACCAGGAGGTGGCGCGGCAGATCAAGGTGAAGGGCGCGATTGCGAACAAGGTCGCGCTGGAGCGCACGCTGCAACTGGGCATCAGCGAAGAGGTGGCGCGGCTGGAGCGGAGCATGAGCTGGCTGGCGACTACGGCCACGGTGAGCCCGTTCGTGGGGCTGTTCGGCACGGTGCTGGGCATCATCGACTCTTTCCAGGGGCTGGGCGCATCGGGCGGCAGCGCGAGCCTGCGGGCGGTGGCGCCGGGCATCTCCGAAGCGCTGATCGCGACGGCGGCCGGCCTGGCCGCGGCCATCCCCGCGGCCATCGCCTACAACGCGTTCGGCCATTCGATCAAGGAACTGGCCGCGCGCATGGACGACTTTTCGCTGGAGTTCCTGAACCTGACCGAGCGGCACTTCGAGGAGTAAAGCCATGGCCTTCTCGATGAACAACGGCGGGGGCTCGAGGCGGCGCGGCGGCGGCGCACTGGCGGAGATCAACATCGTCCCGCTGGTGGACGTGGTGCTGGTGCTGCTGGTGATCTTCATGCTGACGGCGCACGTGATGGAGTTCGGGCTGGAGATTGAAGTTCCCAAGGTGAAGCAGGTGCGGGACAGCGCGCAGGAGCTGCCGGTGGTGGCCATCAGCAAGAGCGGCGAGCTGTTCCTGAACGAGACGCCGGTGAACATCCACCAACTGGGCGACGAGTTCAAGAAGCGCTTCCCGGGCGCGAAGGCGGTGTACCTGCGGGCGGACCGGCAGACGGTTTACGACCCGATCGCGCAGGTGGTGGACACGCTGGCGAGCGCCGGGCTGGACGTGCGCCTGGTGACACAGCCGGACGACTCAGGCGGATCCAGATAGACGAATGAACCCGCGGCACGCAGATGTTCTCGACGAACGCGACTCGCTCAAGCGGCCGGTGATCGCTTCGCTCGTGCTGCATGCCGCCATCTTCGGCACCATCGCGGTGATGACCGTCACGAGTTTCGGAAAGAAGCAGCCCTGGGGCGATCCGAATTCGATGGGCGGGGGCGCGTTCAGCGTCAGCGCGGTGAAGAACATCCCGCTGCCGGGGCGCACGGGCCCGGTGAACCGCCTGGCGAGCGACACGGAGTCGCAGATCCCGGAGCCGGTGACGAAGGAGACGAAGAAGGCCGCGCGGGAGGAGCCCGACGCCATCGCGCTGAAGTCGAGGAAGCGCGCGAAGAAGGAGCGGGCGGAGCGGTACGCGTCGAACCGGCGGGACCAGCGCGAGTACACGCCCAACCAGGTATACAGCCGGGGCGGGCAGGCGGCGACGTCGCCGCTGTACGGGCTGGCGCCTGGTTCGGGCGGCGTGGGCGTGGGCTCAGGCGCGCCGTTCGGGACGATGTGCGGCGGCTACGCGATGCTGCTGCGGGACCGCGTGGCGGCGCGCTGGCGGACGGAGCAAGTGGACGGGCGCATCCGCTCGCTGCCGCCGGCGATTATCACTTTCGAACTGACGCGCAACGGGCAGGTGCGGGGTGCGCGCGTCACGCAATCGAGCGGCAACGTGACGCTGGACTATTCGGCGCAGCGCGCGGTGATGGAGGCGGGTCCGTTCGAGCCCATCCCGCCGAATTGCCCGGGCAACCCGGCCGTGGTGGAATTCTGGTTTGAGCTGAAGCGATGAAACGAACAACCCTAGCCACACTTTTTGGATTTGCGGCGCTGGCGGCAGTGGCCTACAGCCAGGCGCAGAGCGACATCGTCATCAAGCTGACCGGCGGCACGAAGAAAGTGATCGCGCTGCCGGATTTCCGCGGCGCGGGCGCCTCCGCGCAGTATGCCGACCTGTTCAACCGCACGGTGTTTGAAGATGTGCAGCGCTCCGGCATGCTGACCATGGCGGCGAAGAGCTTTTATCCGCTGAATCCGCCGCAGCAGGAAAGCGACCTGCGGGCGACGCCGGAGCCGGCGGCGGCGCGGCGGGGCGAGCAGCCGCAGGCGCCCAACTGCAACGGGCGCTGTTTGCCGGACTGGGGAGGCGCGCCGCTGAACGCCAACTATGTCGGCTTCGGCTACCTGGCCGAGCAGGGCGGGCAACTGGCGGCGTTCGGCCACCTGTACAACACGGCGGTGCCGGACGTGAACGGCGCGCGGGTCTTCCGCAAGCTCTACAACGCGCCGCTGACGGAGGACGGCGCGCGGCAGATGGCGCACCAGTACGCCGCCGACATTTTGCAGCAGTTCGGCGTGCCGTCGCTGGCGGGATCGAAAATATATTATGTGAGCGCGCGGAGCGGCTCGAAGGAGATCTGGGTGATGGACTTCGACGGGGCGAACCAAAAGCAGATCACGCGGTTCGGCTCCATCACGACGATGCCGGCCATTTCGCCGGACGGCCGGCGGCTGGCCTTCACCACCTACTCGAAGGGCCAGCCGCAGATCATGATGTATTCGACTGAAACCGGGCGATTTATCCCGTTCCGCAACTCGCAGGCGTCGATGAACGCGACGCCTTCGTTCACGCCCGACGGGCAGCAGGTGCTGTACGCGTCCACCATCAGCGGCTACGCGCAGATCTACATCGCCGCGCTGGACGGCTCAAGCCCGCACCGGCTATCGAATTCGCGCGCCATCGAGGTGGAGCCGAAGGTCAACCCGAAGACGGGGACGGACATGCTGTTCGTGAGCGGGCGCGGCGGGCTGCAACAAATCTATAGAATGAATATGGACGGCGCGGACGTGGCGCGTCTGACCACCGGGGAGGGTGAGGCCTCGAACCCCGCCTGGAACCCGGACGGGCAGCACATCGCGTTCGCCTGGACCCGCGGCTACGCTCCCGGGAACTGGAACATCTTCGTGATGGATGTCGCCTCGCGGGAGACGGTGCAACTTACCCATGGTCAAGGCAGGAATGAAAATCCGACTTGGGCGCCCGACGGGCGGCATCTTGTGTTTTCTTCCAACCGTGCAGGGGGCAGCCAGATCTTCACGATGCTGGCGGACGGCACCGAGGTCAAACAGCTTACGACCCAGGGCAGCAACACGATGCCTGTCTGGACCAAGTGAGAGGTTGCACGCAGCCGCCCCTAATTCGCATATGATGCAGCAGGAGGGCCACAGCCCATCATGAGGACCATGTTGAGACAGAAACACATCGCCACAACGCTGCTTGCAGCGTCTTTATTGCTGTTCGCCGCTGGTTGCAAGAAGAAGCAGCCCGCGCCTCCGCCGCCGGTCACGGCACCGGCCCCGAAGCCGGCAGCGGTGATTAATTCCTTCACCGCCGAGCCGTCCACCATCGTGCGCGGCGAAGCGTCCACCCTTCGCTGGGATGTGGCCAACGCAACGGAAGTGACCATCGACGGCGGCATCGGGAGCGTTCCGGCCCGCGGCAGCCGCCAGGTGTACCCGACGTCCAACACCACCTACCGGATGACCGCCAAGGGCGCCGGCGGCGACGCCGTGGGAGCTGTCAGCGTTTCCGTCACCACGCCTCCCCCGCCTCCGGCTCCGCCTCCGGCGGCCAAGGCGAGCCTCTCCGAGCGCATGGCGAAGGAAGTGCAGGACGTCTTCTTCGACTACGACAAGAGCGAAGTCCGCGAGGACGCCCGCGCCACCCTGCAGCGTGACGCGGACGCGCTGAAGGCGATCCTGAACGACTTCCCGTCGGCCGTGATCTCGGTGGAAGGCCACTGCGACGAGCGCGGCTCGGCGGAGTACAACCTGGGCCTCGGCGACCGCCGTGCAACCAGCGTGAAGGAATTCCTCTCGCAGATCGGGGGGCCGGCCGACCGCGTCAAGACGATCAGCTACGGTAAGGAAAAGCCCTTCTGCACGGAGTCCAACGAGGACTGCTGGCAGAAGAACCGCCGCGCGCACTTCGTGGGCGTGCAGTAGAACCTGCGCGGGGCGGGTTCACGCCCGCCCCGCCTCAACCATCGGAGAATACGCCATGCGACTGTCCCTGACAACCGCCATCCTGTGTTGTGCCTTCCCCGCCCTTCTGCCCGCGCAGAAAAAAGAGATCGTGGAGCTTGGCCGCGACCTGGCGCTGCTGCAGGAAGAAGTGCGCTCGATGAGCAAGGCCCAGAACGACCGGCTATCGAACATCGAAGCGACGCTGAAAGCAATTCAGGAACAGATCGCCGCCACCAACCGCTCACTCACCGTGCTCGACGGAGGGCTGAGGAAGCGCATGGAGGATTCCATGACGCGCCCGCTGTCCGGCGTGAGCGGCAAGGTGGACTCGCTGTCGCAGGATTTCGGCTTCATCCGCGAGTCCATGGTGGAGGCCAACAGCCGGCTGGGCAAGCTCGACCAGAAGATTGCGGACCTCGAGAATACGATCAAGATGATGCAGGCGCCGCCGGCGCCGCCGGCCGCCGATACCGGACTGGCGCCATCCTCCGCCGGCCCGCCGCCGGGCGTTTCGGCCAAGGCCCTGTACGATAATGCGCTGCGCGACAAGATGGGCGGCAACAACGAACTGGCGCTGAAGGGCTTCACGGATTACCTGGCGTGGTTCGGGTCGACGGAGCTGGCCCCCAACGCGCAGTACTACATCGGCGAGATCCTTTATAACCAGAAGCAGTTCGACGCCGCCGCGCGGGCCTTCGACAAGGTTCTGGAGGCTTACTCCAGGAACAGTAAGACCAACGACGCGCACCTGATGAAGGGACGAGCGCTGGCGGAACTGGGCCAGCGCAGCGAGGCCGAGAAGGAGTTCCGGGCCCTGCTTTCCGAAGCGCCGAACAGCGACGCCGCCGGCCGCGCCCGCTCCGAACTGCGCAAGATGGGGCTGAGCACCTCCACGCGCCCGCCTTCGAGGAAGCGCGATTAGGAGCGCCACCATGCGGCGAATGCCGGCCGCGCTGGTCCTGGCCGCTCTCGGCGCCGCCGCCGGAGATTTCCCGCGGTCGCTGGAAGCAGGGCCGGGCCGTGCCCCGGCCATCGACGGCCGCCTGGCGCCGGGCGAGTGGGATGGCGCCACGCGGTTCGAGGGCCCCACGGGCTGGATTTCGCAGTTCACTCCCGTGCGCGACCCGAAGGACCTCTCCTTCACCGGTTGGGTGAAGCACGACGGGACGCGGCTGTACTTCGCGTTTCGCGTCACCGACGACGTGCTGTACGGGCTGGACACGCCGCGCTGGCTGCCGCCCAACAACGCCAAGGCACACGAGCTGACGCGCGAAGGCTGGCCGTGGTTCGGCGATGAAATCGAGCTGCTGGTCCACTCCGGGGCGCGCTGGAAGGGCGGGGAGGGCGCGGCCGGCGACGGATCGTCGTGGCAGATGGTGTGCAACCTGACGAAGTCCCGGCTGGGGGGAGTGGGCCGCGGCGGGCTGCTGGAAGGGGAGCCGCGCTCGTCGGAAGCGGCGTGGAACACGTACAGGAAATGGATTGAGAGCGGGGCCATGGAGGCGGCGGCGCGGCCGCTGGAAGGCGGGCACGGCTACGTCGTCGAATGGGCCGTGTCCTTCGACCCGTGCCTGGAGATCGAGCCAGGGCGGCACTACTCGCCTGCCCTGGGCGACCGCGCCTTCGGCCTCAACATCGCTGTGGGCGACCTGGACGAACCGGAAAAGGGCCGGGGCAACTTCGGCAACTTCCACCACGAGGAGTGGTGGGCGGGCGAGAAGAACGTCAGAACGCAGCTCAGATACTTTGGAACGCTATGGATCAGAACGAAACCATCCGCACATTGACCACTTACGAAGACCTCGCGCGGCGCACGGTCCAGACGCTGGTCCGGCCGGAGCTGAGCGACGACACGGTGCTGGAGGGCTGCCGGGAGGCGGCGGCCCGCGGGGCCGCGGCGGTGCTGGTTCGCCCGTCCGACATCGATGCGGCGGTGCGCTGCCTGGACGGCACGGGCACGGCTCCGGCGTCGGTGGTGGGATTCCCGCACGGCGGCTCGACCACGGCTGTGAAAGTGTATGAAACCCGCGACCTGCTGCGGCGCGGGGCGAAGGAGATCGACCTCGTCGTCAACATCGGCAAGCTGGTGTCGCGGCAGTTTCAGTTCATCGAGACCGAGATTCTGCAGATCAGCCGCGCCTGCCACGAGAGCGGCGCGCTGCTGACGGTCACGCTGGAAAACGCCTACCTGGGCGAGGACCTGAAGGTGATCGCGATGAAGATCTGCAAGCGCTGCGAGGCGGACTTCGTCAAGACCTCCACCGGCTTCGCGCCGCCCTGCGCGCCGGGCGGCGACCTGGCGTTGATGAGGCGCATGCTGCGGGACGTCTGCCGCATCGAGGCGAGCGGCGGCATTGTGACGCTCGACGACGCGCTGGAGGCTTACGGGCAGGGCGCCGAGCGGATCGGCACGGAGTGCGCCGCGGCGATTCTAGGAGCGTGGAAGGCCCGGCTGGAGGCCCTGGCGAAAGATGCCTCAATCACGGAATAGCGGCGCACCCCGAAGTGATATGCTCGACGAAACGGAGGAAGGACAGACGTACTGATGACTTCACGTTTACCGCTTCCCAAAATCTGCATCGCGCTCGGCTTGCCAGACCCGCAGCGGCTCCTGGAGCATGCCCGGCGCGAAGCCGAGGCCGGGGAGCGCTTCCTCGAATTCCGGCTGGACTACCTGCCGCGGCCCGAAGACGGCCTGGCCGTCATCCGCGAATTTCTCCGCGAATACCCCGATGCCACGCTGCTGGCGACGTGCCGGCGGCACCAGAATCACGGGCGTTTTAACGGCAGCATCGAAGAGCAGTTCCGTGTGCTGGGCGAAGCAGTGAAAGCCGGAGCGAAGGCGGTGGACATCGAGATTGAAAGCGCGGAGACGCCGCTGCCCCACCGCGATTTTCTGGACGGCAAAGCCACCGTGGTCGTCAGCTACCACAATTACGAGGGCACGCCGGCGATGGAGCCGCTGATGCGGCGCATGCTGAAGGTGCAGGCCGACGCTTACAAGATTGTCACCACCGCGCGGAAGCCGTCCGACAACCTGCGCGTGCTGGCGCTGGGCAAGAGCTATCCCAAAGTCCCGCTGATCCTGCTGGCGATGACCGAGACGGGGTTTCCCACGCGCGTGCTGAGCACGGTGATGGGCGGCGTGTACACCTACGCCGCGCCGGCGGCCACGGAAGGCACGGCCGCCGGGCAGGTGACGGCCCGCACGCTGCGGCAGTTGTACAAGATCGACAAGGCGATGAAGGAGCCGAAGCTGTTCGGCGTGATCGCCGATCCGGTCCGCCACAGCATCTCGCCGGCGGTGCACAACCGGGCGCTGCAGGCACGCCGCTTCCCGGGCCTGTACCTGCCGTTCCTGGTGAATCCGCTGCAGCTCAAGGACTTCTTCGTGCTGGCCGACAAGCTGCCGCTGGCCGGCTTCAGCGTCACCATCCCGCACAAGCAGCGCATCATCCGGTATCTGGACACCATCGACCCGCTCACGCGCCGCATCGGCGCGGTGAACACCGTATACCGCAAGGCGGGCAAGTGGCGCGGCACCAACACGGACGCCGAAGGCATCCGCGTGCCGCTCGAAAAGCGACTGAAGATCTCCAAGGCCTCCGTGCTTGTGGTGGGCAACGGCGGCTCGGCCCGTTCAGCCGCCTTCACCCTGGCGTCGGCGGGCGCCAAGCTGTCCATCACGGGCCGCAATCCCGATCGCGTCCGCGCGCTCTCGAAGATCTGCGGAGCCGAGCCCCTGCTGCCGGACCAGGCCGGCGAGAAGTACTTCGACGCCCTCATCCACGCCACGCCGCTCGGCATGTGGCCGCACACCGAGGATTGCTTCTTCGCGGGCCCCGTGCCGGCCGACCTGGTCTTCGACCTGGTCTACACGCCGCAGGAAACCCTGCTGCTGCGGCGCGCGGCCGAGCAGGGCAAGGCCGTCATCCACGGCCTGGAGATGTTCCTGGAGCAGGCCTCGCACCAGTTCCGCCTATTCACCGGCGAATCCGCCCCGAAGTCCGTCATGGAGCGGGCGGCGCTGGAGGCCCTGGCCGAGCAGCAGGCGCAGACCAACAATCACAACCACCTGCAAGCCCACAGGCAGGGGCACTGATGGCGGAGCAGCCACGCATCACACGGCGCGGTCTGGCGGCACTGGCGGCCGCGGCCGCCGGGCTGCCCCGCCGTTCGGCGGCGGAGCAGGCCCCGCCAACCGGCGCGGAGCCTGCGGCGACGCCCGCAGTCCGGCTCCAGCGCGCCGCCGGCCGCGTGGCCCGCTGCGAGGTGCCGCGCGAAACGCAGCCCGCAGTCCACTTTGCGCCCTGAACCGCCATGGCCAACTGGAGCGAAGAGTTCTATTGGGAGACCGCCGCCGCGCTCAGCAAGCGGCTGGCGGCCCGGGAATTCCGCGCCATGGACGCGGCGCGCGCCTTCTGCCGGCGGCTGGAACAGCTCGGGCCGCGCTACCGGGCGCTGACACTTTCCCTGCAGGACGACGCGCTGCGGCAGGCGAAGAACGTGGACCGAGAGATCAAGCGGGGCCGCCATAAAGGCCCACTGCACGGCGTGCCCTGCGGCGTGAGCGACTTGTTGAGCGTAGCCGGCCGGCCCACGGCCTGGGGGTCCGCGCTATTCGCGGGCCAGGTGTTCCCGGACGACGCCGCCGCGGTGGAACGGTTACGCAAGGCCGGAGCTTTGATCGCGGGTAAGCTGGCCTGCTGCGAGCTGGGCGGCGCCGGGATGCCGCCGGAGTGGCCCGGCGATGCGCCGGGCGGCGGGTTGAACCCCTACGACGTCTCGCGCTGGGCCGGAGGCGCTTCCGGCGCCGCGGCCGCCGCTGTGGCGGCGGGGCTGGTCACCTTCTCCGTCGGCGTGGACACGTGCGGCTCGCTCCTGCGGCCCGCCGGCTACTGCGGCGTCACTGCCCTGCGCCCCACCTTCGGCACGGTGAGCCGTTTCGGCGCCATGGCGGCGGCCTGGACCGTCGATTCGATCGCCATTGCGGCGCGGTCGGCCGAGGATTGCGGCCACATCCTGGCGGCGATCTCCGGCACGGACCTGCGGGACCCGGGCTCGCCAGGGCGCCGGTTCTACTACGCGCCGCAGTACAGCCAGCCCGTGGAGCAGCTTCGCGCCGGCTATGTGCCGGCGGAGTTTTCGGCCGCCACCCCACCCGCCCTGCGCCCGCCGCTGCAAGCCGCGCTGGCGGCGCTGCGGGCGGCGGGCCCGAAGCTGGTGGAATTGCCTGCCCCCGACCTGCCTTGCCCGGAGGCGTTGGAACTGATCCTGTCCGCGGAATCGGCCGCGGCGTTCTCCGACCTGATCGCAGACGGACGCACGGGCCGCCTGGCCGATGCCCGGCAGCGGACCGGCCTGCGCGCCGGGGCGGAGCTGAAAGCCTCCGATTACCTGCGCGCGATGCGCGTGCGGAGGTTGGTGCAGGAGTGGCTGGGCCGGCAGATGGCAGGCGCCGACCTCCTGATTTCGCCGCTCAATTTTGGGTTTCCGCCCGCCGCGGGAGGCAGTACTTCCAGTACGGCCGCTGCGCTGCCGGCTCTGCTGGCGGCCGGCATCCTGGCGGGCCTCCCCCTGCTCGCCGTGCCCGCCGGTGAAGCGGAAGGTCTGCCGGCAGGGGTTTTGCTGGCCGCCCGCCCGCGGATGGAGAATGTCCTGCTGAAGGCCGCTGCCGCCATGCGGGCCGCGGCTCCGGGCGTGGCCCGTCAGCCAAAGTACTGAGAGTAATAGGAGGTTGCTCCCTCTCCGCACTTGTAATTTGCACTGAATTCGTAGACTATTTAAGTGATTTGTCCAACAGAAGTCAACGCCGCCAACCAGTGCTGGGCGTCAGGCCGCCGCGATTGCGCCGGCCGCTCGATCCGATCCGCTGCCTGCAAAGCGGCGGGGAGTTTGAAGCGCGCCTGCAAAGCCAGCTCGACGAACGGCCGTCGGAGCCCTGCACTATCGTTGTTTTCAGCCTGAATCGCTTCCGGCGCATCAACGATCTGCTCGGCTACCAGGCCGGCGACCTGGCGCTGGCCGAAGTCGCGCGGCGGTTCCTTCTCTGGCTCCCGCCGGACGCCGTTTCGGGCCGGATCGGCGGCGACGAATTTGCCGTTGCGCTGCCGGGCCGCGGCCGGGAGAGCGCGCCTGCCGCGGCCTTTTCCCTGCTGGCGATTTTCGAAGAGCCGCTGCGCGTTTTCGATCACGAATTCCACCTCACCGCCGGCATGGGCTTCACGGTGTTTCCCGCGGGCGGACTGACCGCGGCGGTGCTGCTGCGGCGGGCCTCGCACGCGCGGGACCGGGCCAAGCTGCGCGGCGGCAGCGCCGTGGAGTGGAACCTGGGACCCGAAACCAGCTTCCCCGAAGAGGGTTTCCGCCTGGAAAGCGCCCTGCGCGGCGCGCTGGGGCGCGGAGAGGTCTCCCTGCGCTACCAACCGCAGGTGGACCGAGACGGGCGGCTGCGAGGGATGGAAGCCCTGGCGCTATGGAACTCCGCCGTGCTCGGACCGGTTGAGACGGAAACCTTCATCCGGCTGGCCGAGGAGACCGGCGCCATCCTGGAAATCGGCGAATGGGTCTTGGAACGGGCTTGCCGCCAGATGGCCGAATGGCGGGCGGCGGGCTTCGACGCGCCGCGCGTCGCCGTGAACGTTGCCGCCCAGCAGTTCGCCAGCCCTGGTTTTGTCGGCACCGTCAGCCGCATCCTGCGGTCGACGGGCATCGGCGGCGATTCTCTGGAGCTCGAGATCACCGAAAGCTCGATTCTCGGCGACCTCGACGAATCCGCGCGCCGCATGGCCGACCTGCGGCAGTTGGGGGTGCGGATCGCCATCGACGATTTCGGCGTCGGCTACTCGCCGCTGGCCTATTTGCACCGCCTGCCGCTGGACGCCGTGAAGGTGGACCGGTCCTTCATCCGGCAGATCACCCAACCGTCGGGCAGCCTGCCGGTGGTCCACACCATCACCGTCCTGGCCCACCACCGCGGTCTGCAGGTGGTGGCAGAAGGCGTCGAGACCGAGGACGAACTCGAACTGGTGCGCGCCGCGCGCTGCGACCTGGTGCAAGGCTACCTGATCGGCAACCCGATGAGCAGCACCGACCTGATGGTGATGATGGCGAGCCCGGAACGGCTCAGCGAGCGGGCCCGGGCACGCTCCGCCTCCCACTACTAGCGCCGCTCAACGCTTTTCCGCCCGGCGGACCTGCGTGTAAAGAGGCGTGACGGGAGCGTTCAGCCACGCGCCGGCCATCCCGGTCCGCGCCAGGATGGCTGTCTCCGTGTCGGGGATCTTCTCGAGCAAGGCCTCGGCGTCCGCGCCCAAAGACCTGGCCGCGCGATAGAACAGCAGTTTGAACTGCGCGGCTGACGGCCAGGCCGGCCGCGACGCCAGGTTCGGCGAATCCGAATCGGAGTCCTTCTTCCACATGGCGCGTGCAGCGGTGATGCCCTGCTCGAAAGACGATAAGGCATAGGCGCGGTCCTGCGCCTTGGCCGCGTTCAGCCCGATGGCGCTCCAGCCGTTGGCGCGGTAGTCGGGCTCCATCACTTTTTCCAGCGTCTCCCCGCACTTCGCCGGCAGCGGCCGGGCCTCTTCGGGCGGCTTTGCGCCCGCAACGTACGCCACCGTCTCGATCATGCACACCTGCAGGAGCGGTGCCGGGATCTGGGCGATTGATTCCAGGGCCGCCGCCGGGTGCTTCCCCAGGCGCGCCATGGTCTCCCGCGCCTTCAGGGGTCTCGAAAGCGAGGACGCGCGCCCGCTGCTCGATGTCCGCCCGGCTCTGTCCGGGGCGGATAGTGCCCCGCGTGGTCACCGTCTCGCCGGCCGCCTCCGGCGACGCCCGGCCGCGCGGATAGCGATCGATGGCTTCGCGGAGCCCGGGCCTCGAAGAGGCGATGTCTTTAGCCCACGAGGAATCCACGTCGGCGATCAGGTCGAGCAGGTTGAAGACCTCCATGTCGCGCGGGTCCGTCAGAGTCAGGTTCCCCTTGGGCGCCACAATGGTCTGGCTGTGCGGTTCCGGAAGGCCCTTGCCGTCGAGCACCGCTTGGCGAGCACGCGCACGGACGACTGGAACGTCTCGATCGTCATCTCCTTGCGGAAGGCGCGCAGGAAGCGGTCGTAGGGCTCCGCTTCGGGACGCTGCACGAAGCTCGCCTGCGCCTGAGAGAAGAGGCTCTGGCGGCAATCGTCGCCGGGCGGCAGCGACTTCAGCACCAGGCTGACCGCCTCGTAGCCGTTCCAGCATCTCCAGCGCCTTCTCCGTCTGCTTCCGGCTGAGGTACTGCTGCGTGATGGCCCGGAAGGCCCGCCCGCGCGGATCCGGTTCGCCGGATGGAGGAATCTGGATCAGCGGCAGGATTTCGACGGCGCGCCCCACGTCCAGCCGCGCCACCTGTTCGCAGAGGAGCGACTGCGACTCCTCCTTTGCGCGGTACCCGGACTGCGTGGGGAGCACGGCGGAGGCCGCCAGCGACTGCTCGTACAGCTCCATGGCGCGCCGGGGGGCGAAGGAGACCGTGACGGAGCCTAGCTGCAGCAGCGCCCCGGCCTGGAACTCCGGCGGCGCCGCAGCCACCATGGCGGCGGCGGAATCCAACGCCGCGCGCGCCCGCGCGGCCGGATCCTGCTCGCCTGGCCGGTCAGGCTTTGGGCCGGGTTGAGTGCAAGCCCGGAGATGAGAGAAATCAAAATCGGAACGGCCGTCCGCATCGCCGCTGTGCAATACCTCCGCACAGCATCTCAGGCGGTCTTACAGCATGCATTGTTCCCGAGGCGGCCGCTCGGCCCTACGGAGCGGCAGGGTGGTCCGGCTTGAGGCGGTGGGGCGCCTTCTTGACGAGGGTCCGCGGGTCCAGCAGGTGCAGGGGCTTGAAGCTGTTCCTGGACCACTTGCAGCCCGCATCGAACTGGATGCCGACGAAGTAGCCGATCTCCTTGAACATGCAGTAGCGGACGACGCCCGAAAACTCGCCCTTGGGGTAGCTGATCCGCACGAACGTAGCAGTCGGGATCTGGGTATCCAATTGGATACAGGCGCCGGATAAGGAGATGTCCTCCAGGTTGGCCACGGCGCGCCGGCTGCGGCCGGATCTTTCCCGCCAACGGACATCCACCAGGTCCGCACAGAGCATTCTCGGTTCTGAACGACGCTCTACCATACTGTTCATTGATCGGCAGCGAAACGAAAGCCTAACAGCGTGGCTCGATACACAATTTCACCCTACGCCCATCTAGGTACGGTTCTAAGGCGCACACCTAGACGAGATAGGGTGATCCCATAGTACTCCAGGTACGTCCGCGATTCCAGGGAGGAGTATGCAAACAAAGCTGATTCCCGGCGTTTCCCGGTCGGGGGTCGGGCCTTGCCGGCCGGGCGGTCCACGCCCGGGCGAAGCCATAGGATGAGAGTCAATGATGACGCGAGTGCTGGCCGCCGCTTTTCTTGCCGCTCCCGCGCCGTGGGCGCAGGAGCGCGAAATCTCAGTGGGGGCGCGCAGGCAGTTGTTCATCGACCACAAGTTCATCGAGTCCGCCGAAGGGGTCTCCCTGGTGATGAACGCACCGCAGCGCACGGGGAAGTGCTGCTCCAGGCGGATGCGGCGTGGGAGAAGCGCCTCAGAGTGGGAAGTTACGGCACCGTCGCCGTGGAAGACGGCCGCGTCCGGCTGTGGTACCAGGTGAGCGGGCGCGAGAATCCGCCGGGCAAGAACCCGGGCTTCATGGGCGTCGCCTACGCCGAATCGGCCGACGGCATCCACTTTCGAAAGCCCATTCTCGGCCTGGTGGAATTCGAGGGTTCGCGGCAGATCAACCTGGTGCTGCCGGCCGACCCCAGGCTGCTGTCGATCGGCGGCGGTTCCGTCTGGCGGGACGACAACCCGGCCTGCCCCCCGCAGGAGCGCTACAAGAGCTGGCAGAAGGTCTACCCGGAGCCCGGCACGGGCATCTTCGGCCCCCACCGCATCCGGGTTTCCCGGGACGGCCTGCACTGGCAACTCCCGGAGAAGCGGGTGGCGGGATTGCGCGCCGCCGACACCCAGCCCGCGTGGTTCCGGGATCCGCGCCTCGGCCGCTACGTGCGCTACAGCCGGGAGTGGGTGCAGTTCGAGGGCGAGGGGAAGATCCGCATGGCGAGCTGCAACGAGTCCGCCGACATACACGACTGGCAGGGGATGTTCATCTCGCTCCAGCCGACGAGTGGGACTTCGCGGCCGCGCTCCGGCCGCAACTGGATGCGGCCCGCATGAGGGTGCAGGGCGAGGTGTGGGTGCCGGCGGAGCAAAAAGAGCCGACCGCCGGGGATCGGGAAGCGGCGCCGGACCAGGACCAGGCGCCGATGCCGGGCGCGCCGGTCGACATATATGGCCCGGAGGTGTTTCCGTACACGGAAGCCGATGGGGTGTATGTGGCGCTGCTGTCGGCGTTCCACAACTGGGAGCGGCGCGATGGGGGCTCGTGACCTGACACGGCGAACGTGCGGCTGGGAGTGAGCCGCGACGCGCGCCACTTCGTCTATCCCGGCGCGCGGCAGCCCTTCCTACGGCTGGGGCCGGCCGGCTCGTTCGACGCGAAGTGGATCTGGGCCCTGCCGCGCCCGGTCCGGATGGGCAACGAACTGTGGGTTTACTATTTCGGCGCCAACGTGGCGCACGGGAGTCACCTGGAGGCGGCCGCGAAGGCCAAATCCTACGGCAGCTCGCGCGCGGTGGTGCGCCTGGACGGCTTCGTGGCCGCGAACTTCGACTACTCCGGCGGCGCGCTGATCACGACGCCCCTGCGCTTCGAAGGGTCGCGGCTGGAGCTGAATCTCGACACCAGCGCGGGCGGGGCGGGCCGCGTGGAAATTCCGGACGCGGAGGGCCGGCCGTTGCGGGGCTTCTCACTGCTCGAATCCGACACGCTGAACGGCAACAGCGTCCGCATGGCCGTCACGTGGCGCGGGCGGGGAGACGTACGGCGCTGGCGGGCCGCGCGGTGCGCCTGCGTTTCAGCATGCGCGGAGCGAAGCTCTACGTCTTTCAGTTCCGCGGAGGGACGCGGCGGCGGGGCCCCGGCTGGACCACTACGATACAATGCCCTCCAACCATGCCTGAAGGCCCCACCCTCATTGTCCTGACGCTCGGCTCCATCGCTTTCCTGCTGCTCCTCATCCTCTACGCCAAGCTGCACGCTTTCCTGGCTCTGCTGCTCACCAGCATGGCGCTCGGGCTGTCGGCCGGCATGGCTCCGCTGAAAGTACTGAAGTCGATGCAGGCCGGCTTCGGCGAGGCGCTGGGCTTCATTGCCGTCGTCGTCTCGCTGGGCGCCATTATCGGGAGGCTGCTGGAGCACTCGGGGGGCGGGCGCGCGCTGGCGGAGTGGATGCTCTCGAAGACTGGCCGCGAGCGCGCCGTCTGGGCCGTGCTGTTCTCATCGTTCCTCGTCGGCCTCCCCATCTTCTTCGAAGTGGGCTTCATCATCCTCGTGCCTCTCGCCTATTCCCTGACCCGCGAATCCAAAAAGAGCCTGCTCTACTTCGGGCTGCCCATGGCCGCCGCGCTCACCGTCACCCACGCCATGGTGCCTCCGCACCCCGCCCCCGCCGCGGCGGCCCAACTGCTGGGCGCCGACATGGGCAAGGCCATCCTCTACGGCGCGGCGCTCTCCATCCCGATGGCGATTTCGGGCGGCATCGTCTATGGGCTGTGGATCTCCCGCCGCCTCTACATCCCCATCCCCGCCTCGGTGGAAGCCGTCCAGGCAGACACCGAAAACCCGCCCCACAACGGGCTCACCACGCTCCTGCTGACGCTGCCCGTCATTCTCATCTTCGCGTCGAGCATCGCCGACTTCCTGAGGTCGCCCGCGCGCCCGCTGCTGAACTTCATCGGGCATCCCTTCACCGCCCTCTCCATCACCGCCCTGGCCGCCATCTATTTCTTCGGCTACCGCCGCGGGCTGTCGCGCGACGCCCTGCTCAAGATGACCACCGACTCGCTGATGCCCGTCGGCACGCTGCTGGCCATCATGGGCGGCGGGGGCGCCTTCAAGGAAGTGATCGTCGATTCCGGCGTCGGCCCCTATCTCGGCAAGCTGCTCGCTTCTTCGTCGGTGTCCCCCCTCGTGCTGGCCTACCTGGTCGCCGCCGGCATGCGCGTGGCGCAGGGCTCCGCCACGGTGGCCATCATCACGGCGGGCGGCATCGTGGCGCCGCTGGTGAAGGACATTCCCGGCTATTCGCCGGAGATGATCCTGCTCGCCCTGTGCAGCGGCGGCACCATCCTGTCGCACGTCAACGACGCCGGCTTCTGGCTGGTCAACCAGTGCTTCGGCATGACGGTGCCCCAGACGCTGCGCTCGTGGACGGCGATGAAGGTGGTCACCTCGCTGGTCGGCATCACGCTCGTCCTCATCCTGCAGGCCCTGCTGGCATAGACTATCCATTTGAGACCCTGCCGTATGAAACATCCTGCCCCGCTCCTCGCCCTGCTGTTATTCACCTCCTGCCGGCCCGGCGCCCCCACCGCGGAAGAGGCGCGCCGTTTCGTGGATGCCGCCGAGGCGGACCTGCTGACGCGGGCCAACGAGTCGAGCCAGGCCGCCTGGGTCGCCGCCAACTTCATCACCCAGGACACGGAGGCGCTGGCCGCCAAGGCGAACGAGCGCGCCATCATCGCCGGCGTCCGCTACGCGAAAGAGGCCGTGCGCTTCGACAACGTCCAACTCCCCGAAGACCTCGCCCGCAAACTCAAACTGCTGAAGCTCGCCCTCGTCCTCCCGGCCCCGGCCGATCCCAAGGAAGCCGCCGAAATGACGCGCCTGGCCGCGGCGCTGGAAGGCGCCTACGGCAAGGCCAAGTACTGCCCCGGCGGCGACCCCGCCAAATGCCTCAACATCGACGACATCACGAAGATCATGGCCACCAGCCGCGATCCCAAGCAGTTGCTCGACGTGTGGAACGGCTGGCACTCCATCGCCCCGCCCATGAAGAAGGACTTCGCCCGCGTCGTCGAGATCGCCAACAAGGGCGCCAAGGAACTGGGCTTCGCCGACACGGGCGCGCTGTGGCGCAGCCAGTACGACATGGCCCCGGACGATTTTTCCAAAGAACTCGACCGGCTCTGGGAGCAGGTGAAGCCGCTCTACACCCAACTCCACGCCTACGCCCGCTGGAAGCTGCGGGAGAAGTACGGCAAGGACGCCGTCCCCGAATCCGGCCCCATTCCCGCACACCTCATGGGCAACCTCTGGGCCCAGCAGTGGGACAACCTGTACCCGCTGCTGGCGCCCGCCGGCGCGGACCCCGGCTACGACCTGACGGCCATCCTGAAGCAGCGCCACACCGGCGCGCTCCAGATGGTCCGCTACGGCGAGGGCTTCTTCACCTCGCTCGGCTTCGCGCCGCTGCCCCCCACCTTCTGGGAGCGCTCTCTCTTCACGCGCCCGCGAGACCGCGACGTCGTCTGCCATGCCTCCGCCTGGGATGTGGACAACGTGAACGACCTGCGCATCAAGATGTGCATCGACATCACCGCCGACGACTTCAACACCATCCACCACGAACTCGGCCACAACTTCTACCAGCGCGCCTACAACCGGCAGCCCTTCCTCTTCCGCAACTCCGCCAACGACGGCTTCCACGAGGCCGTGGGCGACACCATCGCGCTCTCCATCACCCCCGCCTACCTCGTCAAGCTCGGCTTCATCCGGAAGGCGCCGGACCCGTCCAAGGACCTCGGCCTGCTGCTTGGCCGCGCCCTCGATAAAGTGGCTTTCCTGCCCTTCGGCCTGCTCATCGATCAGTGGCGCTGGAAGGTCTTCTCCGGCCAGGTGACGCCGGAGCAGTACAACAAGGCCTGGTGGGAGCTCCGCCTGAAGTACCAGGGCATCGCGCCGCCGTCGGCGCGCGGCGAGGAGTTCTTCGATCCCGGCGCCAAGTACCACGTGCCCGCCAACGTGCCTTACACGCGCTACTTCCTGGCCGACATCCTCCAGTTCCAGTTCCACAAAGCGCTGAGCGAGACCGCCGGCTGCCAGGATCCTGTCCACCGCTGCTCCATCTACCAGAACAAGGAGGCCGGCGCGCGCCTCAACTCCACTCTCGAGATGGGCCAGAGCAAGCCCTGGCAGGACGCTCTGGAAAAGCTCGCCGGCACCCGCCAGATGGACGGGATGGCGGTCCGCGCCTACTTCAAGCCGCTGGAAGACTGGCTCATCGAACAGAACAAGGGCAAAGCGGTAGGGTGGTAGTCATGCGCCGCCGGACGTTTCTCAAGACTCCCGCTGTTTCCGCCGTGCCCGCAGTTGACGCGCCCGCCGCACCCAGTGACCGCATCGGCATCGCCGTCATCGGCTGCGGCGGCATGGGCCGCGCCGACCTGACGGACTTCCAGAAGCAGCCCGAGGTGGAGATCCGCGCCGTGTGCGACGTCTTCCGGCCCAACGCCGAAACGGCCGCCCGGCTCTGCACCGGCAAGCCGGACATCTACTCGGACTACCGCCGCGTCCTGGAGCGCAAGGACATCGACGCGGTGGTCGTCGCCACGCCCGACCACTGGCACCCGCTCATCGCCATCCAGGCCTGCGAGTCCGGCAAGGACGTCTATGTGGAGAAGCCCATCTCGCACAACGTGCGCGAAGGGCGGCTGATGGTGGAAGCCGCACGGCGCCATGCGCGCGTCGTGCAAGTGGGCATCCAGCAGCGCTCCGGCGCGCACTTCCAGCGCGCCGCCGCCGCCGTGCACGAGGGCCGCATCGGTAAGGTGCATTTCGCGCAGTGCTGGAACCACGGCTTCTCCGCCAACCCGAAAGGCATGGGTCATCCGGCCGACGCCCCGGTGCCCGAAGGCCTCGATTGGGACATGTGGCTCGGTCCGGCGCCGAAGATTCCCTACAACCCCGCGCGGCGCAACTTCCGCGCCTTCTGGGACTACGCCGGAGGCGAGCTGACCAACTGGTGCGTGCACCTCATCGACGTCGTCCACTGGGCCCTGCAGGTGGACACGCCCCTCACCGTGACCAGTTCCGGCGGCAAGTGGTTCTACGACGACATCCGCGAGTGCGCCGACACGCAGGAAGTGGTGTGGGAGTATCCGGGCCACCTGCTGGTGCGCTACTCCACCATGGTGCACAACAGCTACGGCCCCAACGGCCATCCGGGCAACAAGAGCTTTGGCAGCTACGGCATCCTGCTGCAGGGCACGAAGGGGACGCTGTTCATCGACCGCGCGGGCTACGAGATCACGCCCCAGATGGAGATGCACGCGGAGAAGCAGACCGCCGGGTCGAGTGCCGCCTACGACGACCTGCTGGGCTACGGGCAGTTCTACACCGCGCTGACCGCGGCCGAGCGCGGCGCCACGTCGTTCCAGCACCTGCCGCACGTGCGCAACTTCCTGGACTGCGTGAAGTCCCGCCAGAGGCCCGCCGGCGACATCGAGACCGGGCATCGCAGCACGGCCACGTGCCTGATCGGCAACATCGCCCTGCGCACGGGCGAGAAGCTCCGCTGGGATGCCGCGGCGGAACGGTTCACCAACAGCGAGAAGGCCAACGCCATGCTGCGCCGCGACTACCGCGCGCCCTGGCGCCTAGCGGGGCTCTAAAATCGAAAAGCCCCGCCTGCCCCATCGGGCCGGCGGGGCTTTGACGTTCCAGCTTTCGGGAGGTCTAGAACGCGTAGCGCAGCGCGAACTGAATGTTCCTCGGCGAGGTGGCACCGCCGATGACGCCGAACGAGGTCGTGTTCATCGTCGTGCCGGGCGAGCCGAAGTCCGGATGGTTCGGGAAGTTGAAGAACTCCCCGCGGACTTCCAGCGAGTGCTGCTCCTTGAAGCGGAACCGCTTGGCGACGGAGATATCCCACACCGCCCGGCCGTCGTCTTCCAGCACATAGGCCGCGGAGTTGCCCCACGTGAAGAAGTCGGGCATCACCACAGCAGTGGTGTCGAACCACTTGTCCACGGTGCGTTGGCCGTTGGGCAGGTTCGGATTGCGCAGCAGGTTGGGCCGCTCGTTGGTCTTGCCGACGTTGGCGCGGTCCGTGCCCGTCCTCAGACTGGAGGCGACGCCGGACTGCAACTGCACGATGCCTTCCAGCGCCCAGCCGCCGACGATGGCGTTGGCGACAGGGTTCATGTTGGCGCCGAAGGCCCGCCCGCGGCCGATGGGCAGGTCATAGACGTAGCCCACCTTGAAGGCGTGCTTGATGTCGTAGCTCGACCGCGACCAGTCGTTGCGGATATCGAACATGTTCTGGTACTTGCCCTCGGCCAGCGAGGACTGGTCGTCCATCACTTTGCCCCAGGTGTAGTTGGCCAGGATCTGCAGCCCCTTCGAGAAGCGCTTGGTCAGCTTCGTCTGGAAGGCGTTGTATTCGGAGCTGAACATGTTCGAGCCGCCGTCCATGTTGCCGATGAAGCCGGAGCCGGCCAGGATGCGGCGCGGGTTGACCGCACCCGCCATCGGAGTCGGCGCGTTGTTCCAGCCCACATAGCCGATCTGCTTGTGGTTGGAGGATCCCAGGTAGCCCACGTCCAGCGTCATCTCGTTCATGAGCTGGCGCTGCACGAACAGGTTCCACTGCTGGGAGTAAGGCGTGCGGTTGTTGGGGTTCTGCGGCCAGCCGCCGATGGCCTGTGTGGAGTCGAAGCCCGGCCCCTTGTCCGTGATGGAGAAGTCCGGCTTGGCGCCGCGGTTGTAGCTGATCTCCTGCTGCGGCAGGTAGGGCCAGAACTTCCGCAGGTCGTTCAGCTCCTGCATGAAGGTGGAGTTGAAGAAGACGCCGGCGCCGGCGCGGATGACCGTCTTCGAGTTCATCTGGTAGGCGATGCCGAGGCGCGGCGCCCAGTTGTTCATGTCCTTGCGGATGAGCGAACGGCCGTAGCCCAGGGTCTTGGCGGGCAGGTTGGCCTTCCCGGTGACGGGATCGGTGAGCGGGTTCACGCCGGCCCACATCAGCTCGGCGTGGTAGCCGTTCTGGTCGTGCGTGACCAGCAGGTTGCCGGCGGCATCGTTCTTGTCGTAGGGCCGCAGGCCGGATTCCCAGCGCATGCCGAGGTTGATGGTCAGCTTGTCCGTCACGCGCCAGTCGTCCTGGAAGAAGCCTTCGAAGTAAGGCTGGCGGGCGTACAGGCGGGGGATGGTGAAGCCGCGCCGGATGTAGCTGGGATAGCCCAGCAGCATCGTGGCGAAGGAGTTGCCGCTGCCGGCGGTGTTGGCCGAGGAGGTCGGGTCGATCCAGAACTGCGCATCGCCGTTGGTCGGGTTGGAGTAGGCGGCGTCCATGGCGCGGGCCGTGAAGCCCCCGCCCATTTTCATGTTGTGCCGGCCCAGGATTTTGGTGAACTTGCCGTTGAACTGGTGGTTCATGTCCTTGATGGTCTCGCCGCCGCCGCCACCGGCCCCGTAGTAGCCGTTCGGCGTGAAGGTTGCGCGCGTGTCGCACAGCGCGTCCATGTCGAAGATGCTGACGCCGGCGCCCGAAAGAAGGCCGCCGCGCGTCTTGCCGTCGAGGTAGGAGGGGCAGCCAGGATTGTCGGGGCTGCTATAGCCGTACTTGATTTCAAGGACGGCCGTCGGGCTGAACACGTGGTTCCAGCCGGCGCCGTAGTTGCGGACGTCGTACCGGTTGAGGCTGTTGTAGAGGCTGGAGACGTTCGGGATGTTTTCGCCCACGTGCTGCTCCAGCATGCGGAAGAACACCGTGTCGTTCTGCCCGAAGGTGTGGTCCACGCGGGCCACGAACATGTCGCGGTCGCGCTGCTGTCCGGCGGTGGCTAGCAGGTTGTTGGCCGTGCCCGGACGGTTGGGCAGCGGCATCAGCGCGTCGACGATGGACTTCATGCCGGGGTTGATCCGCCCCGCGGGGATGATATTGCCGCCAAAGGGTTGCCGGTTGATCTTGCCGGATGCATCCGTCGTGCCGGTGAGCGGGTCGAAGATGGTGTTCGACAGCGACGAGAAGTTGCCGGAACGCATCGGCTCCAGCGGCACCGTCGTCTGCGCCGTCTGGCCGCGCCGCCACCGGAAGCCTTCCCACGACGCGAACCAGAACGTCCGGTCGCGCCCGTTGTACACCTTGGGGATGACCACCGGACCGCCCGCGCTCGCGCCATACTGGTTCTGCCGGAACGGCACCTTGCCGCGCGACTGCCGGTTGGCGAACCACTCGTTGCCGTCGAACTTGTCGTTGCGGACATATTCGTACACGCTGCCGTGCAGATCGCGCGTGCCGGACTTGATGGAGATGTTCACGTTCGCGCCGGCCGACCGGCCCAGTTCGGCCGAGTTACCCGTCGCGACGCGGAACTCCTGGATGGCGTCCATCGGCGGCGAGCCGCCGGGGGAGTTCATGAACATCATGTTGTTGTCCACGCCGTCCATCGTGTAGTTGTTGTCCTGCGTGCGCTGGCCGTTGACGGAGACCATCTGCGTGCCGGACAGGTCGCCGCGGCCCTGGCTGCGCCGGATGTCGCTGGTGCCGGGCATCAGGACGAGCAGGCGGGTGTAGTTGCGCCCGTTCACCGGGATGCGTTCCAACTGCGACTGCGAGACGACGCCGGCCACGGAAGTTTCCTGCGTCTGCAGCATGGCGGCCTGCGCGCTCACTTCGACGCTTTCGGTCACCGCGCCCACTTCCAACTGCGCGTCCACCTTCACAACCGCGCCGGTTTCCAGAACGACGCCGGTCTGGACTTTGGTCTTGAACCCCGAGTTCGTCACCTTGACTTCGTAGGAGCCGGGGATGAGGGGCGAGATGGTGTAAAGGCCGGCTTCGTTGGTGGTGACGGAGCGGGCGACGCCGGTGGCGGTGTTGGTGGCCGTCACGGTAGCGTTCGGAATCACACCGCCGGAAGCATCGGAGATGATACCGGTGATGGAAGCGTTGGTGCCTTGGGCGAATGCGGCGGGTGACAACATGGTGACCGCCGCGAGAATACACGTAAGACTCAAGAGCTTACGCCGAAGGTTCATCAGGGACCTCCCGGGAGCGAGACGATTCGTTATCAGTTAACGATAACGTGAATGTGATTATATCGTTGCACTAGTGCGAATACCATAGCTTTCCAGGCCGCCAGAATCCTATCTTTCGACGGACTGCGGAGAAAACCCGCGCAGATGTCCGGTCGATCCTCACCCTGGAAAATCCGATATCATGGCTGAGGCCATGCGGCTGGGAAAATCGATAACCCTGCCTGCTGTCATTCTGGTTTTGGCTCCCTGGGCGGCGGGGCAGGGCATGATCAGCGGCGGGGCGCGGCCGGCTCCGCGCGCTAAGCTGTCGGGCAAGCCGTGGCCGCTGAGCTTCGCGGATGTGGCGGCGGAGGCGGGGCTCACGCTGCGCTACACCTACGGCAGCGAAGCGAAAAAGCAATACGTGGTGGAGGCCAACGGAGCCGGCGCAGCCTTCCTGGACTACGACGGCGACGGCCGGCTGGACATCTTCCTGGTGAACGGCTCGCTGCTGGAAGGCGCTCCCGCCACCGCCACCAACCGCCTGTACCGCAACCTGGGCGGGGGCCGTTTCGGCGACGTCACCAAGGCCGCCGGAATGGACCGCGGCGGCTGGGGCAACGGGGTTTGCTCCGGCGACATCGACAACGACGGCCGCACCGACCTCTTCGTGACCTACTGGGGCAGGAACGCGCTGTTCCGCAACTCCGGCAGCGGGCGGTTTGAAGAGATCGGCGAAAAGTCCGGCACCGCCGGCAACGGCCGCGAATGGAGCACCGGCTGCACCTTCATCGACTACGACCGCGACGGCCACCTGGACCTGCTGGTCACCCGCTACGTCAATTTCGACATGCAGACGACGCCGGCTCCCGGCTCGCATGCCTACTGCCTGTGGAAGGGGAGCCCGGTGTACTGCGGGCCGCGTGGCCTGCCCTTCGGCTCACTGGCGCTGTACCGGAACCGTGGCGACGGCACGTTCGAGGACGTCTCCGGGAAATCCGGGATTGCGGCCCCGAGAAACTACTACGCCTTCACGGCGATCACGGCGGACCTGGACGGCGACGGCTGGCCGGACCTCTACGTCGCCTGCGACTCCACGCCCAACATCTTCTTCCGCAACGAGCGCAACGGAACGTTCCGCGACATCGCCACCGAGACCGGCCTCGCCTACAACGACAACGGCGCCGAGCAGGCGGGGATGGGGCTGAGCGTGGCGGACTTCGACAACGACGGCCGGCTGGACGTCACCAAGACCAACTTCATCGGCGACTATCCCAACCTGTACCGCAACCTCGGCCGCGGCCTGTTCACCGACATCTCGATGAAGGCCGGCCTGGCCGTGAATCCGGACTACGTGCTGTGGGGGGCGGGCTTCGCGGACCTGGACAACGACGGCTGGAAGGACCTGCTGCAGGTGAGCGGGCACGTGTACCCGGAGGTGCAGCAGATCGACGCGCGCGAACCGTACAAGCGGCCGCGCATCGTCTACCGCAACCTGGGCAACGGGAAGTTCGAGGACGTATCGGCGCTTTCGGGTCCGGGCATCCTCGAGGAGCGGTCGAGCCGCGGCGCGGCCTTCGGCGACTTCGACAACGACGGCGACATCGACGCGGTGGTGATGAACATGCACGAAGGGCCGTCGCTG
>DAHVTI010000344.1 GCA_027324255.1 Bryobacterales bacterium
AGATCATTTCGAAGAACTGGACGGGGCGGTCGTGGCCGTGCTATCAGCCGCTGGGCGACCTGCACATCGCGGTGGCGGGGGCGGCGGAGCCGAACGATTACGTGCGGGAGCTGGACCTGCGGCGGGCGGTGGCGGCGGTGCGGTACACGTCGAGCGGCATTCCGTTCCGGCGGGAGATTTTTGCATCGCATCCGCAGCAGTTGATTGTGATCCGGCTGCTGGCGTCGCGTTACGGGGCGCTGTTTTTCAGGGCGCGGCTGTCGAGCGTGCATCCGACGGCGACGGTGGACGCGCCGGACTGGCAGAGCCTGCGGATGCGGGGGCAGGTGCCGGGCTTTGCGCTGCGGCGGACGCTGGAGTGGGTGGAGAAGCGGCAGGAGCAGTGGAAGTATCCGGAGATCTGGAACGCGGACGGCACGCGGAAGCCGGAGGCAAAGACGGTGCTCTACGGGAGCGAAGCGGGCGGGCGGGGGACGTTCTTTGAAGCGCGGCTGGCGCTGCATTCGACCAACGGCCGGTACCGGGTGGAGAAAGACGCGGTGGTGGTGGAAAACGCGTCGGAGGCAGTGCTGCTGGTGGGGTCGTCGTCGAGCTACAAGCCGGTGGACCTGGAGGCGCTGCTTCGGGAAGCGTCGGAGCTGTCGTATTCGACGCTACTGGCGCGGCACACGGCGGATTACGAGCCGCTGGAGAAGCGGTGCTCGCTGGTGTTGGGGCAGCCGGGGGCGCAGTCCGGGCTGCCGACGGACAAGCGGATCGAGCAGTTTCGGAACGGGCAGGATGCGCCGCTGGCGGCGCTGTATTTCCACTATGCGCGGTACCTGATGATTGCCGGGTCGCGGCCGGGCACGCAGCCCTTGAACCTGCAGGGGATCTGGAACCCGATGGTGATTCCGCCGTGGGCGAGCGGCTACACGATCAACATCAACACGGAGATGAACTACTGGCCGGCGGAGGTGACGAACCTGAGCGACTGCGCCGAGCCGCTGCTGAGAATGATCCGGGAGCTGGCGGTGACCGGGCGTCAGGTGGCGGAGAAGATGTACAGCCGGCGGGGGTGGGTGGCGCACCACAATACGACACTGTGGCGGGGGGCGCAGCCGGTGGACAACGACGCGATGCCGTCGTTCTGGCCGATGGGCGGAGCGTGGCTGTGCCAGCACCTATGGGAGCACTACGCATTTACGCAGGATCGGGCGTTCCTGGCGGAGGCCTACCCGGTGATGAAGGGCGCGGCGGAGTTTCTGTGCGACTGGCTGGTGGAGGACGGCAACGGGCACCTGGTGACCGCGGCAGGAGTTTCGCCGGAGAACCTGTTTATCTACACCGACGCGACGGGGGTGAAGCGCACGGCGGGGGTCTGCATGGGTCCGACGATGGACCTGGCGATTGCGCGGGACCTGTTCCGGAACTGCACAGAGGCGGCGGCGATCCTGGGCATCGACGAGGCGTTCCGGGCGGAGCTGCGGGAGAAGACGGCGCGGCTGCTGCCTTACAAGACGGGGGCGCGGGGGCAGTTGCAGGAGTGGCCGGAGGACTTTGAAGAGCGGGAGCCGCAGCACCGGCACGTGTCGCACCTGTTTCCGCTGCACCCGGGGCGGGAGTTCACGCCGCGGTCGAACCCGCGGATGTGTGCGGCGGCGCGGCGGGCGCTGGAGCTGCGGGGGGATGGCGGGACGGGGTGGTCGCGAGCGTGGAAGATCTGTTTCTGGGCGCGGCTGGAAGACGGAGATCACGCGTATCTGCTGCTGAAGAACCTGTTTGAGCCGGCCAAGAGCGCGGAGGTGCGGTACGACCGGGGGGGCGTGCTGCCGAACCTGTTCTGCTCGCACCCGCCGTTCCAGATCGATGGGAACTTCGGCGGGGCGGCGGGCATCGCGGAGATGCTGCTGCAGAGCCACGACAAAGAGGTGCACCTGCTGCCGGCGCTGCCCGCGGCGTGGCCGGACGGGAGCGTGCGGGGGCTGCGGGCGCGGGGCGGGTACGAGGTGGACCTTTCGTGGGCGGGGGGGCGGCTGGTGGAGGCGAGGATCACGTCGGCGACGGCGACGACGTGCCCGGTGCGGTACGAGGACAGCGCGGCGGTGCTGGCGGTGCCGGTACGGGTGGGGCCGGAACTGAAAGCGCTCTGAAGCCCGGTGGTTCGGGGGAACATTGGCCTCTGCTGCTGCGTAAACAGTGGTGAAGGGAGGCCACGATGTACTGCACCAATTGCGGAGGGCAGATGGGTGATGAGGACCGCTTCTGCGCCCGCTGCGGCCACGCCGCGGGAGGTCCGCAGGCCAGCGCCCCCTTCGCGCCGCGGGAGCGGCTGTCCAGGGACATTGCCAACAAGAAGATTGCCGGGGTATGCGCCGGGATCGCGCGGCACATGGGGTGGGACGTGACCATTGTGAGGGTGGTGTTCCTGGCGGCGATCCTGTTCAAGGGGGCGGGGCTGCTGGCGTACGTCATCGGCTGGCTCTGCATGCCGGCGAACGGGAACCGGGCGTACGTGCCGGCGCAGCCGGCGTCCTGAGCGCATTCCGATTTTCTTCTTCCTCCTCCTGCAAAACGCCCCGGTGGCCGGACACGGCGGCCGGGGCGTTCTCTTGGAGAGACGATGCCGCGGACTGCCGCTTTGGGATTTGATTCGAAGGGCGTTTGGGTGTTCTGTGATGGGAGATGGGCTGGGGCGTTGCAGCCGATGCTGGAGTGGCCCGCGGGGAAGTTGCCGCGGACGGAGACGCGCCCGGGCGGCCTTCCGGAGCTTTGTGATCGGCCGGGGTGGCGCGTCTGGGGCGATGACGACCGGCGGGCCGGCAGGAATGGGGATGCCGCTTCGTTTTCGCAGGTTGGATTTCTGTGGGCAGCAGGGAGACCAGGCTAGCGGGAGGGCGCTGCGATCAGCACCGAGGGGTTGAATTGAGGGGCTTGAGTGCGGGGAATTTCGGGCTGGCCCTCATCCGGAGGCGGCAGGCGCCGAGTTTGAGAAGCGGAGAGACGCTGTGTGGTCCGCAAGGTTTCCCGGGCCGTTCCGGCGCCGGGGAAACTGATGCGGAACGAGGACGAGGTTGGGATCCGGAATATTGTGCCAGTGGTGACAGTCACCATTTCGAGTGCGGTGGCGCGGGGGAAGTGACGCGGAACGAGGACGAGGTTGGGATCCGGAGTATTGTGCCAGTGCTGACTGTCACCATTTCGAGGGCGGTGGGGCGGGGAGGCGCGTTAATTGCGTTCCCAGGGGCGGCGGGGGACACCGGCGTCGCGGTCTTCCACGCGGTCGTAGAGGTGCTTTTCGTTGGTGGTGCCGAGGCCTTCGTTGTATAGGCTGGTGAGGCCGAGGGCCTCGCCGAGGTCTTCTCTGAAGGCGTGGAGGGCTGTGAGGTGGTCAGCCAGGGCGGGGGTGCGCTTGCCGCTGGGGGCGAGGAAGATTTTCTGGAAACCGATGTCGGTGAGGACGGCGACTTCCTGGCCGATGAGGAGGCCGGAATCGACGATGGCGGGCGTGCCGGAGGCGGACTCCTCGAGCAGCGCAGCCAGGTTGCCGTTCGCGACGCGAGTGAGGCCGCCGGAGGACGGCTCGACGGCATAACCCGCGGACTTCAACTGATCCATCTGCTCGGAGAAGCCGAGCACCCGTTCTTTCTCTCGCTTGAAAAACATGCGCCTCTCTTGACCGGAGCGAACCCTTCTCATTATGCCTGAAGCGGCGAGGAGCGCGCGGCGGCTAGTGCGCTCATACTATTGACCGGTTTCAGCGTCGTGTGACTCAATGATTGGAATGAAACTTCTGGGATTGCCGGCTGGCGGCCTGGGTCTGTTCCTGGCGGCGGCTCTGATTTTGGCGTTTGGGCAAGGGGGGCCGAGGGCGGACGAGCGGCTGCTGCGGATCCGGAACCTGGGGAAGGCCTTCTACGAGAACCCCACCACGCAACTGCAGGCGGTGGAGCAGTTCCGGCAGGTGGTGGCGCTGAACCCGAAGTCGAACACGGACCGGCTGAACTACGGGCTGGCGCTGCTGCGGGCGGGGCAGGGCGGGGAAGGGATGGCGGTGTTGGAGGCGGTGCAGAAAGCGGACCCGAAGATTCCGCACACGTGGTTCAACCTGGGGATCGAGTACAAGAAGCTGGGGGAGACGGCGAAGGCGATGGGGCAACTGGAGCGGATGGCGGCGCTGGTCCCCGGTGAGCCGATCACGCACTACAACCTGGGCGTGCTGTACAAGGCGGAGGGCCGGGCGGAGGAGGCGAATGCCAAATTCGAGCTGGCGGCGAAGCTGGATCCGAATTTTGCGGCGCCGCACTTTCAGTTGTTCAACTACTACCGGCAGCAGGGCAAAGCGGAGGAGGCAAAGCAG
Organism: Bryobacterales bacterium; assembly: GCA_027324255.1. GTDB lineage: Bacteria > Acidobacteriota > Terriglobia > Bryobacterales > Bryobacteraceae > Paludibaculum. The sequence goes on from DAHVTI010000344.1 coordinate 4,340, forward strand.
GCGCTGGCGCGGTTTCAGGATTTGAAGAGGCGGCACGAGGAGGCGGGAACGGGGAACGAGGACGTGGAGTGGAGCTTGTATTCGGAGGTCGTGGAGACCGTCGATGCAGGGCTGGCGGCGGCGGCGCCGGCGGCGGAGCCGCGCTTTGCGGCGACGGCTCTGGCAGGGAAGGTGAACCCGATTGCGGCGCTGCAGTTGATCGATCTGGACGGCAGCGGATCGAGCGATGTGCTGGCTGTTGCGCCGGAAAGGATCCTGGTTTTCCGTAAAGGGCTGACGCCGGTGGCGCAGCCGGCTCTGGCCGGATTGCAGCAGATTCTGTCGGCTGCCGCGGGAGACTACGACAACGACGGGTTGGCGGACTTGTGCGTGCTCACGGCGAATGGAGCGGTGCTGTTCCACAACACGAAGTCGGGTTTCGAGCGTTCGAAGGTGCCATTGCCCGGGGGCCGGTACGAGTTCGCAGTCTGGCTGGACTACGATCACGACTACGACCTGGACCTGATTCTCTTCGGCAGCCAGACGAGGCTGCTGCGGAACCAACTGCCGGAGGGGTTCACGGACCGCACGGCGGACGTGCCGTTCGAGCAGGCCCCGGCGCTGTCGGCGACGGTGACGAGGCTGATTCCGGACACGAAGTCGCACGACCTGGTGGTGACGTACCGGGACCGGCCGGCGATTCTCTACCACGACCGCCTGGGCGGGACGTTCCAGCCGCGGACGATCGGAGCGGTGCCGGCAGGCGCCGCGCGGATCGCTTCGACGGACCTGGACAACGATTCCTCCCCGGACCTGATGTGGAACACGGCGCGCGGGGCCGGCGTGGCCTACAACCGGGACGGCGGATACCGGGCCGGGGAGTGGGACGTGGCCGGCAGCTTCGCGCTGATCGACACCGAGAACCGGGGCGTGCTGGATGCGGTGGGCTCGGGCTGGCTGCACCGCAATGCGGGGCTGGGCAAGTTCGGCCCCTCCGTGCAGCCGGCGGGACTGCCGCGGAACACCACGGCGCTGACGGCCGCCGACTTCGACGGCGACGGGCTGACGGACCTGGCGGCGGTGCTGGCGGACGGCACGCTGCAGAGGGTGTTGAACAAGACGGCCACGCGGCACAACTGGGTGCGGGTGGGGCTGAACGGGATCAAGAACCTGAAGTTGGGCTACAACTCCGAGGTGGAGGTGAAGGCCGGGCCGCTGTACCAGAAGCAGATCTACCGGGGCCTGCCGCTGACGTTTGGCCTGCGGTCGATTCAGGAGATCGACACGATCCGGATCACGTGGCCGAACGGGCTGATCCAGAACGAGACGAAGGCCGTGCCGAACCGGGCGGTGAGCTATCAGGAGGCGCAGCGGCTGTCGGGGTCCTGTCCGATCATCTGGACGTGGAACGGCGCGGGGTTCGAGTACGTGACGGACGTGCTGGGCGTGGCGCCGCTGGGAGCGTCGGCCGGAGACGGGAAATACTTCCCGGTGGATCACGACGAGTACGTCTTCATCCGGGGCGATCAATTGAGGGAGAGGGACGGCAGGCTGGACGTGCGGGTGACGGAGGAACTGGCCGAGGTGAGTTACCTGGACCAGGTGCGGCTGATGGCGGTGGACCACCCGGCGGGCGTCGAGATCTACTCCAACGACAAGTGGAAGTCGCCGCCGTATCCGGAGTTCCGGCTGTTCGGGGTGACGCGGCGAGTGTATCCGCGGCGGGCGACTGAAGACGGGGCGAGGGACGTCACGGCGCGGGTGCTGAAGACGGACGAGAGTTATCCGGACGGGTTCCGGCGCACGTTCCAGAGCGTGGCGACGAGGCACGCGCTGGAGCTGGACTTCGCGGGCGCGGCGGCGGCGAACCGGGCCGCGCTGATCCTGCGGGGTTGGGTGGATTGGGCGGACGGATCCACGTTCCTGGCGCAGGCGCAGGCGACGCCGGGCGGGTTGCAGCCGCCGCAGTTGCAGGTGAAGGACGCCGCGGGGCGGTGGGTGACGGTGCTCGACGACATGGGGATGCCGGCGGGCAAGCCGAAGACGATTGCGGTGGACCTGACGGGCAAGTTCCTGTCGGCTTCGCGCGAGGTCCGGATTGTGACGAACCTGTGCATCTACTGGGACGAGATCTTCCTGAGCGAGCAGGCGGAGGCGCCGGAGGCGCGGATGACGGAGTGGGATGCGGCGCGGGCGGAGCTGGATTTCCGGGGCTTTTCAAAGAACGTGGTGCATCCGCTGCGGCTGCAGCCGGAGCGGTTCTTCTATGAGCCGGTATCGTCCACGGCGCCGTGGAATCCGACTCCGGGGCTGTACACGCGGTACGGGCCGGTGGCGGAGCTGCTGAGCGGGGTGGACGACCGGCTGGTGATTCTGGGTGCTGGCGACGAATTGAGGTTGTCGTTCGATGCGCGGCGGCTGCCGCCGCTCGCGCGGGGGTGGAAGCGGGACTGGCTGCTGAAGGTGGACGGGTGGGCGAAGGACCGGGACGCCAACACGGCGTATTCGCAGAGCGTGGAGCCGCTGCCGTTCCACGGCATGACGGGCTATCCGTACGGCGCGGAGGAGAAGTTGCCGGCATCGGCGCGGCATGAAGAGTGGAAGAAGCAGTACAACACGAGGCCGGCGCTACGGCTGTTGCGGGCGTTGAATGAGCGCGGGACCGAGACGCGGAGGGGCCATTGATCCGATCCTTATTGAAAGGCCGCGCCACGCGGGCGGGCGGGCTGCTGGTTCTGACAGTGCTGGCGGTTCCGGCTTCGCTGCGGCTGTTGTGGCCGCGGGGCGAAGCGGGCATCGCGAATCCCGCCGCGGTGCCGGCGTCGATGGAAGAAGAGGGCGGGGGTCCGGCGGGGCCCTTCTGGCCGGCGGCGGCGAAGACGTCGACGGGGGGCCTGATTCCGGCCTCGTATTTCCTCGACTCGAAGCGGTGCGGGGAGTGCCACGCGGAGATCTACCAGCAGTGGCAGTCGTCGATGCACCACTTTTCGAGCTTCAACAACCGGTTCTACGCGCGCTCGATCGAGCACATGCAGGAGATTTCCGGGACGCGGGGCTCGAAGTGGTGTGCGGGCTGCCACGACCACGCGATGCTGTTTTCGGGGATGTTTGAGAAGCCGGCGCTGGAGCAGGAGAACACGCCGGAAGCGCAGGCGGGGCTGGGGTGCGTATCGTGCCACTCCATCACGCACGTGGATTCGACGGCGGGCAACAGCAGTTTCACGCTGGAGTACCCGAAGCTGCACGCGATTGCGGGGAGCCCGCTGACGGTGGTACGGAGCCTGCACGACCTGTTCACGCGGGCTGAGCCGACGCCGCACGCGCGCACGTTCATGAAGCCGTTCATGAAGGACTCGGCCGAGTTCTGCTCGGCGTGCCACAAGGTGCACTTGGACCGGCCGGTGAACAACTACCGCTGGCTGCGCGGGTTCAACGAATACGACAACTGGCAGGCGTCGGGGGTGAGCGGGCAGGGGGCGCGGTCGTTCTACTATCCGGACAAGCCGTTGACGTGCGCGGGATGCCACATGCCGCTGGTGCCGTCGAAGGATCCGGCGGCGCGCAACGGTGTGGCGCACAACCACCGTTTTCCAGGGGCGAACACGGCGGTGCCGCACGTGAACGGGGATGCGGTGCAACTGGCGTCGACGAAGGGCTTTCTGCAATCGGGATTCATTTCAGTGGACGTGTTCGCGGCGTCGCCGGCGGAAGATGCGCCGCAGGCGGCGATGGTGAGGCGGAGCGGCGGGGAGCCGCAGGCGATGACCTCGTTTGCGGTGGGCGAAGAGGCGGAGCCGGCCACGGGAGCGTACTTCCTGCGGGAGGTTTCGAAGGTGGCCGCGCCGCTGGACGAGGCGCGGCCGAAGCTGCGGCCGGGTTCGACGGTGCGGCTGGACGTGGTGGTGCGGACGAGGAAGATCGGCCACTTCTTTCCGGGCGGCACGGTGGACGCTTTCGACGTGTGGCTGGAGCTGGAGGGCCGGGATGCGGCGGGGCGGGTGATTTACTGGTCGGGCGCGGTGGAGGAGGACGGACGCGGACCGGTGGAGAAGGGCGCGCATTTCTACCGCTCCTACATGCTGGACGGCGAGGGCAATCCCATCGATAAGCGGAACGCGTGGCAGACGCGGTCGCTGCTGTACGTGCGTCTGATTCCGCCGGGCGCGGCGGACGTGGCGCATTACCGGGTGAAGATCCCGAAGGACGCGGCGGGTCCGCTGACGTTTACGGCGAAGCTGAACTACCGGAAGTTCTCGCACTACTACACGCAGTTCTCCTACGGGCTGAAGGCGCGGCCGGGGCAGGAGGCGGACCGGGCGGGCCTGGACCACGACTCGCGGGCGTACGAGATGGCGCCGGGCGCGCGGGTGCCGGAGCTGCCGGTGGTGACGCTGGCGCGCTCGGAGGTGCGGCTGGAGCTGGCGCGGCCGGGTGAAGAGACGGTGTTCCGGCCGGTGGCGACGCGGCAGGCGCGCGAGCGCTGGAACGATTACGGGATCGGGCTGTTGCTGCAGGGCGACCTGAAGGCGGCCGAATACGCCTTCACGCGCGTCACGGAGGCGCAGCCGGACTATGCCGACGGGTGGCTGAACGTGGGGCGGGCGCTGTTGCAGGAAGGGGAGGTGGACCGGGCGCGGCTGTTTGTCGAGAAGGCGATCGGCGTGCGGCCTGACGCGGACCGCTTCCACTTCTTCCTGGCGATGGTCGAGAAGGCCGAGGGGGACTACGAGGGGGCGCTGGCTTCGTTACGGCGGGTGGCGGCGGCGTATCCGCGCGACCGGGTGGTGCAGAACCAGATCGGGCGGGTGCTGTTCCTGCAGAGGGACTATGCGGGCGCGATCGCGGCGCTGAAGGCGGTGCTGGCGATCGATTCGGAAGACATCCAGGCGCACTACAACCTGATGCTGGCGTGCCGCGGGGCGGGCGACATGGATGCGGCGGCGCGGGAGGAGAAGCTGTTCCGGCGGTTCAAGGCGGACGAAGCGTCGCAGGCGCTGACGGAGACGCGGCGGCTGTTGAACCCGGAGGAGAACAACGAGCGGCAGATGATCCACGAGCACGAGTCGGTGGGGCTGGGGCAGAGGAGGGCGGGGAGGTGAAATGGCGTGAGAGCTCTGCGTGGCCGGCCTGGAGGCCGGCCGCAGGCCTGGTGGCCTGCCCCACGATCCGGCCACTACTCACGATCGTGCTGGCTGTGCCGCTGCTGGCGCAACCGCGGTTCGTGGACGTGACGCGGGCGGCGGGGATCACGTTCAAGCACAGCGCGGCGAAGGCGGGGAAGAAGTACCTGCCGGAGACGATGGGGGCGGGCTGCGCGTTCATCGACCTGGACGGGGATCAGTATCCCGACATCGTGCTGGTGAACCCGCGGCCGGCGGTGTACCGCAACAACCGGAACGGGACGTTCACGGACGTTTCGGCCGCGGCCGGCGTTCCGGTGCTGGGTGCGTTCCCGATGGGCGTGGCGGCGGCGGACTACGACAACGACGGGCGAACGGACCTCTATTTCACCGCGCTGGCGGGAGACCGGTTGCTGCACAACGAGGGCGGATTCCGGTTCAGGGACGCGACGGCGGCGGCGGGGATCCGGAACGCTTCGTTCGGCACCTCGGCGGCATTTCTGGATTACGACCGGGACGGCCGCGCGGACCTGTTCGTCGCCAACTACGTGCAGTGGGCGGCGCAGGGCGACCTGCGATGCTCGCTGGACGGGATCAGCAAGAGCTATTGCACGCCGGAGTCGTACAAGGGCGTTGCGTCGCGGCTGTTCCGCAACCTGGGGGGCGGACGGTTCGAGGATGCGACGGCGAAGGCGGGCCTGGCGGACGGTGCGTCGAAGTCTCTGGGCGTGGCGGTGCTGGACTACAATTCGGACGGCTGGCCGGACCTTTTCGTGGCCAACGACACGCAGCCGAACAAGCTGTACCGCAATCTGAAGAACGGCACCTTTCAGGAGGAGGGGATGGCGGCCGGGGTGGCATTCGGCGAGGACGGGACGGCGCGCGGGGCGATGGGCGTGGACGCAGGGGACTACGACCGCTCGGGGCGGCCGCACCTGCTGGTGGGGAATTTTTCAAACCAGATGCTGGGCTTGTATCACAACGAAGGCAACGGGCTGTTCGTGGACGAGGCGCCGCGGTCTTCCGTGGGGAGAACGTCGCTGCTATCGCTGGCCTTTGGGGTGTTCTTCTTCGATTTCGATTTGGACGGGTGGCTGGAC
>DAHVTI010000385.1 GCA_027324255.1 Bryobacterales bacterium
TGCCAGAGCGCGTGGCTGATCACCACTGCATCGCCGCGCCCCGGTTGTTCCTCCTCTGGCAAGAATGTCCGGCCCCATGACGCCTCGCTTCGAAACACACGGAAAAACCCGCCCGTAGTCTCACTTAACCGCAGGCGGATCGCCCGATCGGTTCCGGTCAGTGTCACCTCGCTGCTGCAGTACACCGCGGCCTCCGACAGATATCTGTTCGCTGAAAGCCACTGCCGCAGTGCACCGGGTGTCTCCATCACCTGGAAGGGCCGAATGACGCCGATCCGTTCCGGAGTGTCGAACGGCAGCCTGCTCCAAAGCAAATTGTTAAGTACGCTGAACACTCCAGTACAAGCACCAATCCCCAACGCCAACGCTACCAGTGCGCTTACACTCGCCGACGGCCGACGAACATGCACCCGCCAACTGTGCTTCAAATCCTGCAAAGCCTCCTGCAGCAACAAGGCCGGCACCGTGCTCAATAGGTCGGTCAGCAACCGAATCCAGAACTGCCACTCCGAACCGGCCGCCGCCCGTTCCTCCGCATAATGGAGAAGCATTTCGCGCTCATACTCCTCGCGAAACCGGACTGGATAGACCCGAAGCAGCAACCTGTAGAAGTTCACCTCTTCACACCGTTTCAGGTAGTCCAAGCAGCGATTCGGCGATCCCTGCGAGAGTCTTCATCCGAGCAGCCTCCGCTCGCGCTACTTCGTAGCCTAGTTCGGTGATTCGGTAGTACCGCCGCCGCTCGTCATCAAGGTGTGCATCTGGCCTCTCCGCCGTCTCTTCAATCAACCCTGCCTCCAAGAGTTTCTGGATCGTTCCGTACAGCGTTCCGGGACCCAGATTCAATTTGCCATCCGTCCGCCGTGCAATCGCGCGCTTAAGCGCATACCCGTGCCTTTCCCCTTCGACCAGGCAGAGGAGAATATGGAACGCCGCTGGTGACAAGGGCAGGAAAAGTTCGACAGGTGGGCGCTTCTTCTTCGACATAGTAGTACAACACTCGATATAGATCTACAGGAACTGAAATAGTATGTCAAGTATATTCTGGATGATATGTTCAAGCCTCTTGTCTCGCTGCTTCTTCTCTGTGCCTCCTTGCAGGCCCAGAAGCTCGAGTTCTGGCCCGGCGCGCAATACGACCCCGCCATCCCCACCTTTGAAAAGGTGCTCGGCTTCGCCCCCGGCACGAAGCACGCCACCCCGGCCGGCATCGTGCGCTACTTCGAGGCCCTCTCCGCCGCCGCGCCCTCGCGCATGAAGGTCTTCGAGTACGGCAGGACATGGGAAGGCCGCAAGCTCATCTATGCCGTCATCTCCGGCGAGGATAACATCCGCCGCCTGGCCGGGATCAAGGCCGGCCAGATGAAGCTGGCCGACCCGCGCAAAACCTCGGAAGCTGACGCCAGGCGGATCATGACCTCCATGCCGTCCATCCTCAACCTCTCCTACGGCGTCCACGGCAACGAAATCTCTTCCCCCGACGCCGCCCTGCTGACGGCCTACCACCTGCTCGCCGCCCGCAACGACCAGATGATCGCCTCCGTCCTCAAGAACGTCGTCGTCCTCATCGACCCCCTCCAGAACCCCGACGGCCGCGAGCGCTTCATCCAGAATTTCCGCGTCAACGAAGGCCTCGAGCCCGACCCCAACCCCGCCGCCGCCGAGCGCGTCGAGCCCTGGCCCGGCGGCCGCTCCAACCACTACTTCTTCGACATGAACCGCGACTGGTTCGCCATGACCCAGCCGGAAACCCTCGGCCGCGTTCGCTACCTCCGCGAGTGGCTCCCCCTCATCATGGTGGACCTCCACGAGATGAGCCCCAACTCCACCTACTTCTTCACCCCCGGCTCGCTCCCCTACAACCCCAACCTCACCGCCGACCAGAGGAAGCAGATGGAGTGGTTCGGCCGCAACGACGCCAAGTGGTTCGATAAGTTCGGCTGGCCCTACTTCACCCGCGAAGTCTTCGACGAGTTCTACCCCGGCTACGGCGCCTCCTGGCCCTGGTTCCACGGCGGCATGGGCATGACGTACGAAAACGCCTCCGTCCGCGGCCTCGTCGTCCGCAAAAGCGACGAGTCGCTCTACACCTTTGAGCAGAGTGTCCAGAAGCACTTCGTCGCCTCCATCGCCACCTGCGAAACCGCCGTCATCCATCGCGAAAAGCTCCTCGACAGCTTCTGGCGCTATCAGGTCACCGCCATCGACGAAGGCAAAAAGGAGGCCGTCAAGGAGTACATCCTGCCCCGCCGCGGCGACGTCGGCGCCGTCGACAAGCTCGCCCATCTCCTCGTCGAGCACGGCATCGACGTCCGCCAGGCCAAGGCCGCCTTCAGGAACGGCGGAAAAGACTACCCCGCCGGCTCCTACGCCATCTCCCTCGCCCAGCCCCGCAAGCGCTTCATCCGCGCCCTGCTCGATCCCCAGACCCCCATGGAAGCCGATTTCCTCAAGGAGCAGGAGCGCCGCCGCAAAAAGCGCCTGCCCGGCGAGATCTACGACGTCACCGGCTGGAACCTGCCCATGCTCTACAACGTCGAGTGCGCCGGCGCCGCCGAGCCTTCCACCGCGGACTTCGCCCCCGTCACCGGCCCCTATCAGCCCAAAGGCGCCGTCAGCGGCAAGGCCGAAGTCGCTTACCTCGTCCCGTGGGGCACCCAGGCCGCCGGCCGCTTCCTCGCCGCCGCCTTGCGCGCCGATTTGAAGGTCCTCTCCGCCAACAAGCCCTTCAGCCAGAACGGCAACAAGTTCCCCTCCGGCTCGCTCATCCTGATGGTGAAGCAGAATCCCGCCACGGTCCACGACGCCGTGGCCCGTATCGCCGCCTCCAGCGGCGCCGATGTCGTCGCCGCCAATACCAGTTGGGTGGAGGACGGCATCAACTTCGGCAGCAACAATGTGGCCCTCGTCAAAAAGCCCGGCGTGGCCATGGTGTGGGACACCCCCACCTCCGGCTTCTCCGCCGGCGCCGCCCGCTTCGTCCTCGAGCGCCAGTACGGCTACCCCGTCACCGTCATCCGCGCCTCCTCGCTCGCCATGGCGGACCTCTCCCGCTTCCAGGTCCTCATCTTGCCCGACGGCGGCTACGCCTCCGGCATGTCGCCCGCTGCCGCGGATCGCATCAAGCAGTGGGTCCGCAACGGCGGCGTCCTGGTCGGCATCGGCGGTGCGCTGTCTTATCTCTCCTCCCCCGCCGTCGGCCTCCTCAGCCTCCAGCAGGAAGGGCTTGCCAAGGATGCATCTGCCGCGGCGCCCGGCGCCCCCGCCCGCCCGGCTGACGCGGCCAAGCCCTCCGCCGCCGCCGCGTCTCCTGCTGCCGCCCCCGCCGCCGGCGCCCCGGCCGGCCCGCCCCCCGGCAAGCTCCTCGCCCAGGAAGAGGACTACGAGAAGGCCATCCAGCCCGATTCCCAACTCCCTGACGCCGTGGCCGGCGTGCTCGTCAAGGCCCAGGTTGATCCGGAAAACTGGGTCACCGCCGGCCTGCCGGAAACCGTCAACGTGCTCGTGAACGGCCGCAACATCTATGCGCCCATCAAGCGCGACAAGGGCCTCAACGCCATCGTCTACGAAAGTGCCGGCAATCTCCTGCTCTCTGGCTACCTCTGGGAGGAAAACCGCAAGCAGCTCGCCTACAAACCCTTCGTAGTCGTCGCCAACCAGGGCCGCGGCGCCGTCGTCGGCTT
>DAHVTI010000391.1 GCA_027324255.1 Bryobacterales bacterium
GGACGCGCAGGACGTGTCGCAGGAGGTCTTCCTGCGGCTCTACCGGCACCTCGACCGGATCGACGCCGCGCTGGGCGTGTCGTCGTGGCTCTACCGGACCACGGTGAACGCCTGCTTCGACCTGCTGCGGAAGCGCAAGCCCGACGCGGAGATGGATTGGGATCCGCCCGTCGAGGCCTCCCAGCATGCCGAGCAGGAGCAGGCGCAGCGGCGCCGCATCGTCGCCGAAGGGCTGAAGCACCTGCCCGAACGCGAGCGCGCCGCCGTGGTGCTGCGCGAGATCGAAGGGCTCGACACCGCCGAGGTGGCCGCAATCCTCGGCGTCGCGGAAGAGACCGTGCGAAGCCAGGTCTCCACCGGCAAGGCCAAATTGAAGAGTTTCGCGGAACGCTACGAAAGGAGGCGGCCATGACCTGGAACGACGACGACCTCGACCTCGCCCTGCGCGAATTGAAGGATGAGCCGCTTCCGCCGGGCGCTGAGGAGGCCGTGCGGGCGCGCGTCTTCGCGCAGCTTGAACAGCCCCGCCGCAAATGGTGGACGTGGGCCTGGGTGCCGGCGCTGGCCGCCGGGCTGGTGCTGTGGATGATCATCCCGCGCGAACAGCCGTCCTTCCCGCCGCCGCCCATTCTTGCCCGCGTACCGCAAGCTCCGGCGTTGGAGCGGCCGCCCGCCGCCGCGAAGCCGCCGCGCGTGAAGGCCGTGCCGGTTCAACGGCACGACCCTGAAACCCGGTTCGTCAAGCTCGTCACCGATGACCCCGACGTGGTCATCCTGTGGGCCATGAATTCTGAAGGAGACGTACAATGAAAAAACTGTTGGTTCTATTCCTCGCTGTGGCGCTAGGCGCCGGCGCGCAGGATGCGCCCAAGTGGCAGCAAAAGGTGTTCGACGTGAAGTACGCCGACGCGCAGGCCCTGGCGCGCCTGGTGCTGAGCGCCTGCCAGAGCCGCGAAACGCGCGTCGTCGAAAACGTCGCCTTGCGGGCGATCAGCGTCGGGACGCCGGAGGATCGCGACATGGCCACCGCCGAGGAACTCATCAAGCGCTACGACGTGCCGCGCGGCGCCGTTACCCCCACCGGCAACCGCAACATCGAACTCGTCGCCTACATGCTGATGGCCGCTCCCAAGGGTACGGCCGGCGAGGCGCTGCCGGCCGAACTCGATCCCGTCGCCAAGCAACTGAAGGCCCTCTTCGGCTACGGCGACTTCCGGCTCCTCGACAGCCCCATGATCCGGACCCGCGAAGGAGTCGAAGCCCAGAGCAATGGCAACGCCGGCATCATCAATCCCGCGCTGCCTAATGCCAGCTCGACATATTCTCTGCGCATCAAAGACACTCGAGTGGTTCCTTCCGAACGCGGGAACCTCATCAAGCTCGACGGCTTCCGCTTCGGCATCCGCGTGCCCTACCCCACCGCATCCTTCCAACCGGGCCAGGGCAGCCAGGGCGTCGCCCCGCTGATTTCGACGCAGATCAACTACTCCGACGTCGGCTTCAACACCGAACTCGACATCCGCGAAGGCCAGAAAGTGGTCGTCGGCAAGGCCAAGGTCGACAACACCGGCAGCGCCTTCATCCTCGTCCTGACCGCCAAGGCCATCGATTGAGATATTCTGGTCGCTTCTATGAGAAGCGTGCCCCTGGTCGCCCCGCGGCGGCTTGAACTGATCGAAGATAAAATGCCTGACGGCCCGCGCGCCGGCGAACTGCTGGTGAAGATGCGGGCCGTCGGCCTTTGCGGCTCCGACCTCCACTGGTGGGCCGAAGGCCGCATCGGCTACACCCAGGCCAGATACCCCCAACTCCTCGGCCACGAACCCGTCGGCGAAGTCGTCGAAGCCGGCCCCGGCGTCACCCATTACAAGGTGGGCGACCTCGTCGGCATGGAGCCCTCCCTCACCTGCGGCCACTGTGAGCAGTGCATCGCCGGCCGCCACAACCTCTGCGTCGTCTCCCGCTTCATGGGCGGCCCCGAGGCCCAGGGCTTCCTCCGCGACTACGTCGTCATCCCCGAGCACAACGCCGACCCCGTCCCCGCCGGCCTCACCATTCACCAGGCCACGCTCATGGAGCCCGTCGCCGTGTGGGTGCACGTCTTCGAGTTGACGCCAGTGCGCGTGGGCGAGACCGTCGTCGTCCTCGGCGCTGGTTCCATCGGCCTGCTCGGCATCGCCATGGCGAAGCAGGCCGGCGCGGAGCGCATCTTCGCCTGCGACAAGGTCCCCCACCGCCTGAAACTCGCGAAGGCCATGGGCGCCGACGTCGCTCTCGATCTGCGCGAACGCGGCTTTCTCGACGCCGTCATGCAGGGCACTAAGGGCCGCGGTGCCGACATCGTCTTCGACGCCGCCGGCGCGCCGGAAACCATCAACCTCGGACTGAAGTGCGCCCGCAGCGGCGGCCGCTTCACCCTCATCGGCCTGCCGGAGCCGCTCCACTTCGAAGTGGACATCCACACGGCCATGGCCAAGGAGCTGCAGGTCCAGATGATGAAGCGCTCCAACCACAAGGGCCGCGCCGCCGCCGCGCTGCTCGCCTCCGGCCGCATCCCCACTACTCTCATCACCCACGCCCTGCCGCTCGAACAGGCGCAGCGCGGCTTTGAAATCGTCCGCAACTACGAAGACGGCGTCGGCAAGCTCCTCTTCGATCTCGACCTGAAGGTCTGAACACCATGTCCAACTACCTCGCATTCGATCTCGGCGCCGAGAGCGGGCGCGCCATGCTGGGCACCCTCGAAAACGGGCGCCTCACGCTCGAAGAGCTGCACCGGTTTCTCAACGAGCCCGTGCGCCTGCCCGACGGCCTCTACTGGGACACCTTCCGCCTGTTCCGCGACATTCGCGAAGGCCTGCGCGTCGCTGGCCGCGAGCGCAACCTGAAGCTCGCCGGCGTGGCCGTGGACACTTGGGGCGTGGACTACGGCCTCGTCGATTCGAACGGCGAGCTCTGTGTCACCCCGCGCGCCTACCGCGACCCGCGCAACAACGCCGCCTATGAAGCCGCCCTCTTGAAGGCCGGCCGCGAAAAGATCTTCGAGCACACCGGCCTGCAGTTCATGGCGCTGAACTCGCTCTACCAGCTCTACGCCGTGAAGCTCGCCGCCACGCCCGGCCTGTGGTCGGCCGCCAGGCTCCTGTTCATGCCGGACCTGCTCAGCTACTGGCTGTGCGGCGCGCAGAAGAACGAGCTGACCATCGCCAGCACCTCGCAGTTCTACGATCCGGCCCAAAAACGCTGGTCCACGGAATTGTTTGACATCCTCGGCCTGCCCAAGAACATTCTCGGCGACGTCGTGCTGCCCGGCACGAAGCTCGGCGGCCTGCTCGACGAGATCAAGGACACCTGCGCGCTCGGCGATACGCCCGTCTTCGCCACCGCCGCGCACGATACCGCCTCGGCCGTCGCGGCCGTCCCCGCCTCCGGTGACAAGCCGTGGTGCTACATCAGCTCCGGCACGTGGTCCCTGATGGGCGTCGAAATCGATCAGCCCATCGTCACCCCCAAGGCGCTCGAACTCACGCTCACCAACGAAATCGGCGTCGAAGGAAAAATCCGGCTGCTCAAAAACATCGCCGGCCTGTGGCTGGTGCAGGAGTGCCGCCGCCAGTGGCTGCTGGAAGGCCAGGAGTACAGCTACTCCCAGCTCGCCGAAATGGCCTCGCAGGCCGAGCCCTTCTACGCCATCCTCGACCCCGACCAGTTCATAGAGCCCGGCCGCATGCCGCAGCGCATGGCCGAGTTCTGCCGCAAGACCGGCCAAAATGTGCCGCAATCCCCCGGCCAGTTCGTGCGCGTGGCGCTGGAAAGCCTCGCCTTCCGCTACCGCCAGGTGCTCGAGATGCTCGAAGCCTGCGCCGGCTACCGCATCGA
>DAHVTI010000405.1 GCA_027324255.1 Bryobacterales bacterium
ACGATCGCCGGCGACGAGGGCTCATAGCGCACGTCCGGCGCCCGCTTGGGCGCCTGTCCGGACGACACCATCGATAAACCGGCCAGCAGGGCCAGGCACAACCAGCGCGCGTTCCGAATCATAGATAAGAAAATAGCAGGATCGGCGCGCTAGTCTTGTCTCATGCAAGATGAGCCTGAAGCGGGGTGCGGATTCTCACGCGAGATGAGCCTGAAGGGGGTTGGGATCGCGATGCTGGGGATTGATCATCAGCATGGACGATTCGAAGTGGATGAGCCTGGAACAGATCCGGGCGTTTTTGGCTGGAGCAGGGCCAGTGGAGTTTGCTGCCCGGGGCCGGACGGAGGTTTACGGATGGGTGCAGCGGGTGCTGGTGCGGTATGAGTACGCAAAGCTGGGCAAGGTGGACAAGGGAGTGGTCCGGCGCTACGTGGAGAAGATGACGGGCTTGAGCCGGGCGCAGGTGACGCGGCTGATCTCGGCCTACACGGCGACGGGGCGAGTGAGGGTGACCGATTACAAGCGGCACCGGTTCGCGGCGCGCTACACCAAGGCCGACGTCGACCTGCTGGCCTATGTGGACAAGGCCCACGGCAATCTGAGCGGACCGGCGACGCGGCGCATCCTGGAGCGGGAGTATGAAGTGCACGGCATCGCGGCTTATGAGCGGCTGGCCCGGATCAGTTCGGCCCAGATCTACCGACTGCGCGGCACGGCGGCCTACCGCAAGCGCAACGCCACCTATGAGCCGACGCGGCCGACGGTAGTCGCCATCGGCGAACGGCGCCGGCCGGAGCCCGATGGCAGGCCCGGATTCCTGCGCATCGACACGGTGCATCAGGGCGACTTCGAAGGCATGAAGGGCGTCTATCACATCAACGCCGTAGACGAGGTGACGCAGTGGCAGGTGATGGCCGCCACGCCAAAAATCTCGGAATTATGGCTGATTCCGGTGCTGGAAGCGATCATCGAACAGTTCCCGTTCCGCATCCGCGGCTTCCATTCCGACAACGGCAGCGAGTTCATCAACCGCGACGTTTCGCGCCTGCTGGGCAAATTGCTCATCGAGCAGACCAAGTCGCGCTCCCGCCATTCCAACGACAACGGCCTGGTGGAAGCCAAGAACGGCGCCGTGATCCGCAAGCATCTGGGCTATGGCTACATCGATGCCCAACATGCCGAGCAGATCACCGGCTTCTACACCGAACATCTGAATCCCTATGTCAACTTCCACCGGCCCTGTGCGGTGCCCGAACTGCGGCATCTGGACAAGGGCAAGATCAAACGCGTCTATCGCAGGTGGGCGACGCCGTACGAACTTCTGCGGGAGGTAGCCAAACTGAAAGACTACCTGCGGCCGGGCATCACAGCAGCCCAACTGAAGACGCAAGCCGCAGTTCAGTCCGACACAGAAGCCGCTCTGGCCATGCAGCAGGCCAAGCGCGAACTGTTCCGGCGCATCGGACGAAAGATCGCATGAACAGGCCGATCATGACTTCGAGCAGGAGCTATGGAAATGCCGGGCCGTGGAAGCCGTGGAAAACTGCTCCGCAGTTTCCCACCGCTCCCACCGCCCTTGGAAATCGCTGCGCGATTCCCACATTCCCACAGCCTCGGCGACGGCGATTCGTATGCCCATCCAACCCAAAACAGAAAGGAGCCCAGCGGACACTCAACTCCTATTCTTCAGGCTCATCTTTCGATGAGAATATGCTGGCGATCAGGCGTTCGCGGCTTCGAGCAGGGCCGCCAGTTGGGCCGCGTGCGCGGGGCGTTCGTAGCGGCGGACCGCGTCCGGGCAAGGCACGGAGAATGCTTCGCCGCTGCGCTGCGCCTGCTCGGCGCGCAGCAGCAGATGGAGGCAGGCGGCGCGGTCCGCCGGGTCCGCGCACTGGCCCATGCCCGTTTCGGCCAGCAACCGGTCCAGCTCGCCGCCGGCGGGCGTGAAGGCCAGGATGGGCTTGCCTGTGGCGAGGTACTCGAAAAGCTTGCCCGTGACGTGGTGCGAGTCCAGCAGCGTCACCATCAGGTAGTCGGTTTCCTCGAGCATCTTGAGCGCTTCGGCCTGCGGCAGGAAGCCGAGAAAGCGCAGGTCTGCTTTTCTGCCGTCGAAAACACTTTTCACGTCGTCGGAGACGCGGCCCGCGAAGCGGATTTCGAAGCGCTGGCGGATCTCGTCGGGCAGGGCGTCCAGCGCATCCAGAAAGGCCGTGGGCGCGCTGCTCTTGTACACCGTGCCGGCGTGCGTGATGACCACCTTGCCGCGGCCGTGCGGGCGCGGCCGGAAGTCGCGGAACGAGGCGGGATCGTAGCCGTTCGGGATGCAGGCGAAGCGCGACGCGGGCAGGTGCGGGTAGCGCCCCTGCAACTCGGCCACGATGCCGGGCGTCACCGACAGGATCAGGTCGGACTGGTCCGCCACTTCCCGCTCAATGCCCGCGGCTTTCTTGCGAATCGAGGGGCTGCTGTGAAAATCGAACGTGTTCAGGTAGAAATTCAGCCATTCGTCGCGGAAATCCGAGATCAGTCGGATGTGCGGGAAGCGTTTCTTGAGGTAGGTGCCCACCATGAGCGTCGAAAACGGCGGCGCGGTGGTCATGACGGCGTCGAACGGCCGCTCTTTCAGCAGGCGGACGGCCGCGCGCCGCGCAAAGGGCACCCACACCACCTCGGGGTCGGGGGTCAGGATGGAGCGCGCGATCTGCGCCAGCCCTTTCTTGCCGCCCGGCGGGGCCGCCTTCTTCGCCGCGGCCGCCGGCTGCGCCCCGTTTTTCTTTCCCCCCGACATCAGCCGCCAGATGCGTTGCCGCATGGCGAACGAGATTTCCGGGGTGAACGTGCGGTGAATTCTCACCTGCGGAGGGACTTTGTCCAGCAGGCCGGGATCGATCACCGGCACAGCCGGATTTCTGGCCGTCAGCACTTCCACGTCCACGCCGGCCTCGGGCAGGTAGCGGGCGAAGCTCAGCGCCCGCTGCACTGCGATTCCGCCGGCCGGCGGGAACATGTAAGTGATGAGAAGGATCCTCCGTGATCGGCCCACCTGCGTATTCTCTCACGCCCGCGCGGAGCGGGCTCTCCCCACTCTTATGAGCGGGGCAAGAGAGGCCGGGCCGGCCTCACATGACGGTCACCGTGCCGGTGGCCCGCCCGCTCCCGCAGGTGATGCGGTAGACGTAGGTGCCGGGCCCCAGGCCGCCCACTGTGGCCGCACGGCTCTTGTGCCCACCGCCATCGCTCGTATCGCTGGAGTCGTCGGAGTCGTTCAGGGCGGCCGCAACTACGTACCGGCAGGCCCCGCCATCCGGGGCCACCCACCGCAGCGTCACCGAGCCCGTCCCGCCCGCCACGCGCACGTTGGTCGGCGCAACTTCAGACCAGGCGATCCAGCCCCAGCGGGGGTTGTCCGGGTAGGCGTTCTGGTATCCAGTCAACGCCGACATGAGGCCGTAGGCGCGGGTGCCTGTGATGGGCTTTCCGGTGAGACTGTCGGCGATGGCCGCCCCGTAGGTGGCGGCGTAGGCCAGCGCCGAGTGGTATTCCGCCGGGTAGCCCTCCGGGTCCGCCATGTACGCCTGCCGCATCCAGGAGCCAACCGGCCCCATCGCCTCACCCACGGAGTGCGACGTGGCGGCAGTTCCCTGGACGCCCCGGCAACTCACGCCGCCGCAGCGCCCCAGTTCGCTGGTCTTCACTTTCCACTCGCTGATCCCCGCGTATACGTTCGATGCCGCAACGTCGCTGGTGAAGTCCACGCGCTGCGTCAGGGCCGCGTCCTTGTAGAGTTCGATGGTGGTGGTGTCGATCACCTTAACGTAGTAGGTGCAGAACGCCTTGCCGCTGGGCGAGGCGCAGTTGGCGGTGTCGGCGGCGAGCGGAAGATCCACGATGCTGGAGGTTGTCCCGTTCGACACCGTGATGAGATCGCCATTCGCGAAGTCATGAACTCCGGTCGAGTTCAACTGCCCACTCAGGGACGAGTACTTCGCGGTAAAGACCAATTGGTCGGTGGAGGCGGTGATTCCGCCACGCCAGTAGATCGACTGCGTGTACGTCCAGTCGTCCAGCACAAATATCTCTGAGCCAACGCGGATTGGGCATCCTGTGAGATCAGTGGAGTCTACGGCCGGATGGTTCCCGGCTGAGGCAAACATGTTCGAGTAGAACGCCGTCGAGGTTGGCGTGGCTGCCCTCGCCAGCGTTACGTCGCGCCGGATCCCGTTCTTCAGTTCGGTGGGGGTCTGATGTACCCCCGTGGAAGTGGCGTTCAGGATCGTGGTCCGGTAACTGAACAGGATGGACCAGTCCTGCCCGGACGCAGAGTCGGCCACAGCCTTCATGAACCACTTGCTGACGGCCTCCTGGATAGGGACGATGGCCGTCACACCCAGGTCGCGGAGATGGCCGTAGGTCACCGCTCCGTAGGTGAACATCCAGGCGGAGAAGAAGTCCGTGCCATACCGGATGTCGCTGCCAACCCCCATCGCGGGGGATCCTCCCGGCCACGACTGTAGACCCGGGAACCCGAGTTGGTTGTCCAGCCCGCGCATCCAGACGTACCTCCCCAGGCACCACGCCGAAGCGTAGCTCGACGGCTGGCCGTAGTAAGCGGTGGCGGTGGCCGAGGGGCATCCGTATGGAGCCGTCGTGGAGGATGGAGGAAAGGAGCCCCCGGTGAGCTGCATCACCCCCTCCATGACCTCGATGTTGTTGTTCAGCAGGCGGGTGAAGTAGGTCTTCTCCGGTGAGCCGTCCGGCGAGGCAACAGCCGCCCAGCCCAGCGCCTTCACGGTCCAGTACATCCCACGCGGGAAGTTGCCGCCCGCGTCAATCAGCCCGCGCTCTCGTTGTCTGCCGAGGTAGTACAGGCCAGCGTCGGGTGGCGTTGTCGCCGCACTCCACGCGGCCTGGGCCTGGAGCTGCTCCAGGAACAGACGCTTGCCCGTGATGATGTACGGGATGAACAGGTCGTTCGACTGGTGCGCCTTGTCCATGTAGGAGGAGTTCCAGGACGCGCTCGAACTGGAGATCCACTGCATACTGCCGCCGGAGGAGTGGACGTAACACCCAGCGCAGGCCGAAGCCATCCTGACACCATCGGGAGAGGTCACCGCGTCACCAGTAGCAGTGAGGGTTGAAGGCGAGTACCAGGAGACGAAGGTGGGCCGCAGCTCGACGCTCACGGTCTTGCCAAAGGGGTTGGCCGCCTCCCCGCTCGTCCACATTCCGCTCGTTTTGCTCTCCAGGTAGACCACGGGGAAGTGCATCACGCCGCGGGCGTTGCCGATCTCCTCGTCGTACAGATCCGCGTCCATTGTCGCCAGGTAACGGGCCGTCCAGCGCGGGAACAGTCCGATGGAGTAAGTGTTTGCGCCGCCGGCGGCAATCGCCCTGGAGGTCATGCCGGCGCCCATCCCCGGAGTCAGGCTGGCGCTCGTCGTCACTCCCTGGTCGGACGATGTGAAGGAAGCGTACTCAGAGGCGATGGCAGCCGCCGAGGGCGGGGTCGCGGTGTTCAGCGGCGGGATCAGGCGCGACGCCACCAGGTACGGCGTGTTGAAGTCGATGTTGGAGCGGAGCGGAGTCCCGCCGTTCCAGACCGGCCCCTCCCACCAGGTCTGCCTCGGGCTGAGGATGAAGGGATTGGTCTGCTGGATGGCGGCTACGTTCTCGGCCCCGCCAACCATCAACTCGTAGGACTCAATCCGTTGATCGGCGAAGCGGTCCATCCAGCCGCTGTGGCCCACGTAGTCCACTTCCACCTTCTGCCAGCGGCGATAAAAGCGCAGCCAGAAGGTCGGCCTGATGGTGTAATAGGTGGGATCGTCGGCCCAGGTTGAGGCCGTGTACGGACCCACGCAGTTCGCCGTGCATTTCCAGCCGAAGCTGGTGGTGCGGGTGGTGGCTCCGCTCACCGCATCAGGCCCTTCGCGCACCAGCACTTCGGCATAAATCGGCCCGTTGCGGATGATCTGGTAGTGGTCGCTGGAGATCATGGCGCGGGCCGAGCGCGACATGATGATGCCGCCGGTAGTGGCCTGGATCTTCGCGCCCCAACTCGCAAGGCCGCCACCGGCATCGAAGTCGAGCAGGTGTGTCTTGCTCATCCCGGCTGCGGCGCAGGTCGCGGAATCACCGAGATAGCAGGAGTCGGTGGAGTTGCGGAAGGCGACATCCTTGTTCTCGCCGCTGGAGAGGGTGGTCTCGATGATGATGACGGCGAACTTCACCGCGCCGCCGGCGCACACGGCCGAGGCGGGCCAGCGGTTCTCCACATGGCTCTGCCAGTAGGTGACCGCCACGCCCCCGATGTAGGGTTTGGGGTTGGAGCAGATCTCGTCCTGCGCGAAGTAGCGCGGGATCACGAACTGGCGCGTCCCGTGCGAGGCCCCGGCTTTGTCCTGAAGGGTGACCTTGTTGGAAAGGCCCATCAAAGGGAGCGCGAAAAGAATGGTAATGAGGAACCGCATGGTTAGTACCTCGAAAAGTTCCCGGTGATCCTGGCGCTGAGATAGTCAAGGTAGAGAATTCGCGCCGTCACCCCGCTGATCCCGTACAGCACGGCCGGGGCCGCGGTGTTGCTGGCTGCTGGGTTGGTGACCGTGGGCGTCACCATATCGCAGGCAGCCGCACACATTGTTGCCACGTCGGTATTGTCGAGCTTCCAGGTGATCGTCGTTCCAACCTGGCGGATGGAGAACATGTGCCAGTTCGTGTCAGGCTGGACGTTCAACACCTTGTAGACTCCGGCAGTGTCGGCACAGTTGGTGCTGTTGTAACCGCAGAACTGCGCCACCCACGAGCCGACTGTGTTCTTTGTGTTGTCGGCGAAGGCCGCGTCGGTGTCGTAGCGGAAGATGAAGTTCGGCTCGCCGGTGTTTGGGACGAGGACGCTGGTAGACCCCGACAGGCCAAGGCGAATACGAGCGTCTACAGTGGAATCCAGCTTGAAGATCCACCGCACTTCCCACTCCGTGTTGAGCCAGGTGTACATGTTGAACGGGTTAATGCTGCCCGTACTGACCAGTTTCAAGACGCCGCCCGATCCGGTCGTGGCAGTGGTGGTGATCTTAGCAACGCCTGGGTGATTGTAGTCGGCCAGTGAGTTGACCCCGTGGTAGGAGACGGTGCCGCTGCTGATGGCATCGAAGCGCATCCCCGCCGCGCCGACAGATCCGCTGGTCGTTCCGCCCGTCACGAAGTCCTCGACCATGCAGTACAGGCTCAGCGTGAACGGATCGCACGCCGGCCCGCTGCCACTGCCGGCCGACAGCACTCCGGTGTTGTCGATCGCCAGGCCCGGCCCGACCTTCACCCCGCCCAGCGCGGAGGCTGTGGCCGCGGGCAGGGTGTAGCCGCCGCCCCCGTCGTCCGACCAGGTGTCGGCCGCCGTGCAGCGGCGCGTTTTGGCCGTGGCCGTGTTGAAGTACCGCTCGCCGAGCACGCACGTGGGCGGGTCGGCCGCCAGGTGGCGGTCGGGCATCACGGTTGCGGCGTTGCGGAAGTCGATGGTGGCGCCCGGGCGGGCCACCGTTCCGTAGGAAAGGCTCTGCGCCTCGAGCGGCAGCAGGCAGGCCAGAATGAGCATCATCGCTTTCATCGCTATCTCCCTCGAATGATCTGGTAGGTGAACGTCAGGCCGGTGACGTCGGCGCTGCCGGCCGTGATCTTGCACAACCGCACGGTCACGGTGTCGGTGGCGGAAACGAACATGACGCCCGTCAGTCCGTCAGGCAGCGTCGCGGGGTATCCAGCCACCACCCGGTCGCCGGCGGCCGCGCCCGGCGCCGTGATGTTCTGCGTGGCGCAACTGGATTGGGCGATGGCGCCGAAGACCAGCGACTGCGAACCGTTGAGCACCACGGCGGGCACTGTCGGGTCCACCGAGATCAGCCCCGCGTTGATCTGGATCCCGTCGCCGGCCGTGTAGGTGCCACCCGCGCCTCCGGCCGGCAGGCTCCAGGTGCCGTCGGCTTTCAGGAATTTGCCTCCCGCGGCGTCCCCGGCCGCCGGGGCCGGCACGGCGCCCTGCGCGCCTCCGGTTCCGGCATCGCCAGTCATCACCGGCAGGTCCGACTGCGCCAGCGCGCGGAACGACGGTGTTCCGCCGGCCGCCGCCGGCGCCGCCAGCACCTTCCCCGCCGCCTGCAATACCCACGCGCCCGCCAGCGTGCCCGCACTCGTGACGGGAGTCCCCGACACTGTGAACTCCGCCGGTAGGCTCAGACCGACGCTCGAAACGCCGCCGGTGCCGCCCGACACCGCCACCGGCGTCACGGCCAGGATGCGGCCCTTGGCGTCCACCTGGATCTGCGGGATCTGCGTGGCCCCGCCGTACATCCCCGCGGTCACTCCCGTAGCCGCCAGCGTGGGATTCGGATAGGTGCCCGTCAGGTCGCCTCCGGCCGCGCCTGAAGGCGTTCCTCCCGTGGCTGCGCCCGCGCCCGCCCCGATCAGCACGCACGTTCCGGTGAACGGAGTGGGGAACTGCAAGTCCACGTCCAGCGTGGCCGGATCCACCCGCATGCCGTAGCCCTCCACGCGCTCGCCGGAAGACTCGTAGCAGGCGCTGCCCAGGCTGCCGTTCGGGAAGCCGTGCTCGGCGGCCGTAATGTGCCGCGAGGTCTGGGCGGAAAAGGCCACCGTGAAGTTCTGCCCGGATCCTCCCCCGTCGCCAAGCACCGTCCAGACGCCCGCCACGCAGCCGTAGAGGTTCAGGCCGGCCTCCGCGGTGGAAAGGAAGAACGTTTCGCCGGCCTGGCAGGACGCCGGCAGCGCCGTCCCCAGGCGGTTCGGCCGGGTCAGGGCCGCATTAGCGAAGTCGTAGTCTTTGCCCTGCCTGCCCAGGCTCACTTGAGTCTGGGCGGGCAACATCCAGCCGGCGGCCGCTAAAAGCACTGCCAGCCGCATCAAATTGTTTCGTGTGATCATCGTTGCCTTTCCGGCAGGGGCCGCATCAGGAGGCAGAGCCCCGCCACCGGGCAAAAGGCTCGGCCGGGGAAGATGCAACCGGACGGGCAAATCCGGTCCGATTTTGCAACTGATTGAAAAACAAGGACACACGGCGAAAAAATAAATCCGCGAAACGTGTCACCGCCCGGCCGGACGCGGCCCTTTTGCCTGCCGGCGGGGGTTCGCGGCGCCACTTTGGGCGTGCGGGGCCTCGCGTTTTGCGATACTGGATACCGCCCCGCATGTCGATCCAAGTCCGGGCTTGCGCCGCATCCGACCACCGCGTGTGGGACAGTTTTGTCCGCGAGCACCCGAACGGCTCTCCGTTCCACCTGCACGCCTGGCGCGCCGGCATCCAGCGCACCTTCGGCTACCGGCCCTGCTACCTGCTGGCCGAGCGGGCGGGCCGCGTGTGCGGCGTGCTGCCGCTGTTCCTCGTCTCCAACCCGCTGATGGGGCGCGTGCTGCTGTCGTCCCCGTTCGCCGTCTACGGCGGCGCGCTGTGCGACGGAGAGCCGGCGCGCCTGGCGCTGCGCGACGCCGTGGCCGAACTGGGCCGGAGCGAAGGCGTGCAGTACGTGGAGCTGAGGAACGGCTGGGCGGAGCAGTGCCTGGGCTTCGAGCGGGTGCGGCGCTACGTCACCTTCACGCAGGAGCTTTCCGGCACCGAGGAGACGCTGTTGGAGGGCATTCCGCGCAAGACGCGCGCCGCGGTGCGCAAGGCGCTGAAATCCGATTTCACGGCCCGGACGACGCGGGATTCTCTGCCCTTCGCACGCCTTTACCTGGCCAATCTGCGCCGGCTGGGCACGCCCGCCTTCCCACTGCGCCATTTCTCGAACCTGCTGGAGGAGTTCGGCGAGGAGGCGGACGTCCGGGAAATGATGCTGGACGGGCAACTGGCGGCAGCGGTGTTCACGTTCTATTTCCGTGACCAGGTGCTGCCGTATTACGGCGCCTCCGAACCGGCGTTCCACCCGCGGCAGCCGAACAACTTCATGTACTGGGAACTGATGCGCTGGGGGCTGGCCAGCGGCTTCCGCCTCTTCGACTTCGGCCGCAGCAAGTTGCAGGAGAGCGGGTCCTTCGACTTCAAGGCCCACTGGGGCATGACGATGCGGGAGCTGCCCTATGAGATTCTGCTGGTGCGGCGCGGCGAACTGCCGAATTTCAGCCCCAACAATCCGAAATTCCAGCTATTCCTGAAAACCTGGCGGCGCCTGCCCCTGCCGGTAACCAACGCTCTTGGCCCGTTTCTGTTAAAACTGGTACCCTGAGTATGTTCAGGCGGGTAGCTCAACGCCAGAGCGCCTTCATTACACGGAGGAGGTTGCACGGTTCAAGTCCTGCCCCGCCTACCAGATTTGCGCCTCGAAGAGGTGTGACGGACCGCCGTCCGCTGGGAGTCTATGGCCGAGCCTGTTGAAGCCGGAGCTGAAACCGCACCCGCGCGGTCCGCCACCGTTCCCTGGACTGCCATCGCCTGGTTCGGCGCCCTGCTGCTGGCCTGCTATTTCCCCGTACTGAAACGCCTGGCGCACGACTGGTACATCGACGAGGACATGGGCCACGGCTTCTTCGTGCCGGTGGTGGCGTGCTACATCGCCTGGCAGCGCCGCGACGCCATCCTGTCGAAGAGCTACCGCCATGATTTCCTGGGCCTGGTCCCCCTGCTGCTGGGCGCCGCCTTGCTGGCCTTCGGGACCTTCGGCGTGGAACTCTTCGTCACCCGCGCCGCTTTCGTCGTGAGCCTGATCGGCGTGCTGCTGACGCTGGGCGGCTGGGCGCTGATCATCGAGCTTTACTTCCCGCTGATCCTGTTGTTGTTCATGATTCCGCTGCCGTCGGTGATTTACTACCAGATCACTTTCCCGCTACAGCTTCTGGCCAGCCAGGTGGCGGAGGTTTCCCTGAGCCTGGTGGGCATCCCGGTGCTGCGCGAGGGCAACGTGCTGGAGCTGCCCAGCCAGAAGCTCTCGGTCGTCGAGGCCTGCAGCGGCATCCGGTCGCTGATGTCGCTGTCGTTCCTGGCGCTGGTGTACGGTTTCTTCTTCGATTCCAAGCCCTGGATGCGGTGGCTGCTGCTGGCGGTCACGATCCCGATCGCGATCTTCGCCAACGCGATGCGGGTGACGCTCACCGGACTGTT
This sequence comes from Bryobacterales bacterium, assembly GCA_027324255.1. Taxonomy (GTDB): domain Bacteria; phylum Acidobacteriota; class Terriglobia; order Bryobacterales; family Bryobacteraceae; genus Paludibaculum. The sequence continues at coordinate 11,102 of DAHVTI010000405.1, forward strand.
CAGCGAAGTGAATCCCGAGTTCGCGCGCGGGCTGTTCCACAGCCTGGAAGGCTGGGTGATTTTCATGGTGGCGCTGGCGCTGCTGGCAGGATTCCACCAGGCGTTCAACCGCCTGTATGCGAGGTTCCATGGCAACAGGTGAGGCCCGCGGGACGGCCTGGCTGAAGGCTCCGGCCGCGCTGGCGCTCTCGTCGTTCCTGGTGGTTCAGGCGGTGGCCTACTACTCCATCCCCAAGACCGAAAGACATTTCGACACGCGGCCGCTGGCGGAATTTCCGAAGACGGTGGGAGCGTGGCAGACGGTGGCGGAGTACCCCATCGAGAGCGAAGTGCAGGCGGTGCTCAAGGCCGACGACACGCTCAACCGCAGCTACGCGATGCCGGGCGCGGGCAGCGCGGTGAACCTGTTCGTCGCCTTCTTCCGTTCGCAGGCCGCCGGCGTGGCGCCGCATTCGCCGAAGAACTGCCTGCCCGGCGCGGGCTACGCGCCGCTGAGTTCCGGCACCGCGCGGATTCCGATTCCGGCGCTGGGCGAAACCATCGAGGTCAACCGCTACGTGGTGGCGCGCGGGGAGTCGAAGACGCTGGTGCTCTACTGGTACCAGACGCCGAAGCGCATCGTGGCCAGCGAGTTCGCGGCGAAGTTCTGGCTGGCGGCCGATTCGGTACGCTACCGCCGCTCCGACACGTCGCTGGTGCGCGTGATCGTCCCCATCGGGCCGGTGCCGGAGGAAGAGGCGGACCGGCTGAGCGTCTCGTTCGTGCAGTCCGTGCTGCCGGAGTTGAACCGGCACCTGCCGCGGCTTTAGGCGCGCCGGCCGCGCACCAGCCGCAGGACGGCCACGGCGGCATCGAGCAGCAGACTGAAGGACCAGAGCGAGGCGGTATCCAGCCAGCGCCCGAGACGGGCGCGCATCAGAAAAAGGCCAGCCTGTACTGGCGGCGGGCGAAGTAGATGCGGTGCGCCTTGCGGGCGTTGGATTTGCTCTGCAGCAGCACGCGGCCGCCGGTGCGGCGGGCCAGTTCGTGCGCCGCTTCCACTTCCGGATCCGGGGAATCCAGCTTCGGTCCTCCCGTTTCGGCGATCCACTGGCTGGTGATGTGGTTGAGTTGCTGCTCCAGGGCGAGGTCGGCGCACCGCCACTCGCCGTCCCGCAGAAATGCTTTTTGCCGGCCCAAGCTGAGGATGACACCCATGGTCGCGCTGCTTCCGTAACCTTCTTGTACCACATCTGCCGCGGCGCGCCGAGAATTCCCGCCCCGGACGGCCACTAAATCCGTTGGGAGGCAGGCAGCGCCACAGATGACACTTCCGGCCGCGGAGAGTGCGGAGGCCCTGATGGAGTTCGAATTTCCGGCTGGGCTGCCGGCGTTCGAGCAGGAACGGCGGTTCCGCCTGGTGGCGCGCCCCGATTTCTCGCCGCTGGTGCTGCTGCAGAGCGCGGCCAGCCCGGCGTTGCGGTTCGTCTGCGCGCCGGCGCGGCTGCTGGACGCGGGCTACCGGCCGGAGATGAGCGAGGACGACGAGGCGCTGCTGGGGTGCGGGGCGGAGGATGCGGCCGGGGAGCAACTGCTGTGCCTGGCGATCCTGACCTTTCCCGAGGCCGGCCCGCCGACCGCCAACCTGATGGCGCCGGTGCTGCTGAACCCGGCCACGGGGCGGGGGATGCAGTGCATCCAGTCCCCGGCGGCCTACTCGCACTGCCACCCGCTGCGGGGAGAGGCGCCATGCTCGTAATCCGGAGGCGCGCGGGCGAGTCCGTGCGGCTGGGCGGCGTCATCGAGGTGACGGTGCTGGAGATCTCGGCCAACCGCGTGAAGCTGGGCTTCGTGGCGCCGGCCGAGGTGGAGGTGGTGCGCAGCGAGGCCGAGATGGCGCGGCGCCAGAACCTGGCGGCCGCGGCGGCGCTGCCGACCACGCAGGCGCTGGAGCGCCTGGCACAGGCCCTGCTGATGGGGCAGCCCCAATCCGGCGAATGTTCCTCAACAACTCCACCGGCTGGCCGATGAGGGCAGCAAAGCCGGAAAGCTGGCCACAAAGTGGCCGCTGCGGGAAGGATTCCACGCAGTCCGCCGGCTGTGAAGGAGTGTAGGAACGTGGCGTTTACGATTAACACCAACATCGCTTCCATGCAGGCGCAGGAATACCTGCGCATGACGAATGATTTCCAGGGCAAGACCATCAACCGGGTGACGTCTGGCCTGCGTATCATCAATGCCGGCGACGACGCCGCCGGACTGGCCATCGCGAACGGGTTCCGCAGCGACCAGGCCGTGCTGAGCCAGGGCATCCGCAACGCCAACGACGGGTTGGCCACGCTGCAGACGATCGACGGCGGCGTTAGCAACATCGGCAAGTTGCTGGACCGGGCGCGCACGCTGGCGGCCCAGTCGGCTTCCGGCACCTACCAGGGCAGCCGGACGGTGCTGAACGCGGAATTCCAGAGTGTGATGGGCGAAATCGACCGCCAGGCGCAGGCCATCGGCCTGAACGAGCGGGGCACTTTCGCGAAGAACCTGCAGGTGTTCATCGGCGGCGGCCGCGGCACCGACGATGCCGGTATCGTCAGCAACGGGTCTGTGGCGGTGAACCTGACCAATTCGACGGTGGACACGAAGAGCCTGAGTCTCAGCCAGGTGCAGGCGGCCAACACGGACTATGACCTGAACGGCAGCGGTGTGACGAACATCGTGAGCCTGGCGGCAAACAAGGCGAGCCAGGCCAATGCGGGCGAGACGGTGATGCGGTTCTACGGGGCCGGCTTCGGCAGCGCCGACGGCGTGGCGATTGCCGTGGATCTGAACGGCGTCGATTCGGCCGACAAGCTGGCGGCGGCCGTGAACATGGCCATCGAGAAGGTGACGGAAGGGACCGACGCCACGTCGGTGGCCTTCAAGAACGCCGGTATCACGGCCAAGGTGATCACGGACGACAACGGCCAGAAGCAGTTGGGCTTCAGCTCGAACGGCAGCTTCGAGGTGCGCGGCGGGGACAAGACCGCCAACGCGCTGCTGGGCGACTTCAAGACGGCCGGGTTGCCGGAAGGCGCCGACATGCCGCGCACCGTGGAGTTCACGGTAGGAACCACGGCCTTCGGAAGCGACACGGCCGTCAAGTTCGCGTTTTCCGGAGGCGGGCTGGCATCGGAATACACGCTCAGCTACACGGTGGCGACCGGCACCAGCGACGCGGCCGGGACGGCGGTTGCCGACGCGGTGAATGCCGACGCGACGCTGATTGCCGCGGGCATCACGGCCAGCTACAACACCACGACTAACAAGCTCGACTTCAACAGCACGCGCGGCGAAAACCTCACCGTGGCGCAGGCCGGCGACAACCTGAACCTGTTGGGCATGGGCGCGTTCAAGCTGGGCGAGAACGGCTACGTGAACGACACCGAGGTGAAGATCGGCACGTTTGAAGCGCCCACCGACACGCAGAAAACGCAGTTGAGCTTCTCGTTCAACGGCGGCACGACGGTGGACGTGGACATCACGTGGAGCGGTGTGACGACCGCCGCGGACGCCGTGACGGCCATCCAATCCGCACTCGACGGCTCCACCGCATTCGACGGCGCCGGCCTCACCGCCTCCACCGACGGCACGGACCTGTTCGTGACCTCTTCCAACGGCACGAAGTTCCGGTTGCAGGTGAGCGCGGATCATGCCAGCGCCGACTTCGGCAACGCCGCCTTCGGCACCACCGAGACGGCCTACACGGCACCCACCGCCTCCGGCACGCTGGGCGAAACCCACGTGATCGGCGGCGCCTACACGATCTCTCCGCTGAGCTTCAGCAACATCGACTACGCCAGCGAGAGCCAGACCATCCGTCTCTCGATGGACGGCGACGTTCAGAACATCACCCTGAACAGCGGCAACGCCCGGTCCATCGACGAGGCCGTCACCGCCATCAACAGCGCC
>DAHVTI010000430.1 GCA_027324255.1 Bryobacterales bacterium
CTTTGTTGCGTTCGATGAAGTCGAGGGAGCGGTCGACGAAGCGCTCGGTGATCTCGTGTTGGGGGGCGTGGGTGATGCGGCCGCGGCCGAGCTTCTCGCTCATTTGCGAGAGGCGGTCGCTGCCGAGGACGCGGTCGCCGAGGCCTTCGAAGGTGGTGAGGGACTCGTCGAAGCCGTATTCGGTGATAAGCGGGGCGTCGCCGACGTCGCGGCCGCCGCCCATGTGCCATTTGCCGAAGTGGGCAGTGGCGTAGCCCGCCTGCCGGAAGGTGCGGGCGAGGGTGGGGACGGCGGGGTCGAGCCAGTCGCGCATGCCGCGCTTCCGCTGGCTGGCGCGGGAATCGAGGTAGGAAAAGATGAGATGGCGGGCCGGGCACTGGCCTGTGGTGATGCCGACGCGGGAGGGGGAGCAGATGGGGGAGGCGACGTAGGCCTGGGTGAAGCGCACGCCCTGGGAGGCGAGGCGGTCGAGGCAGGGGGTGGGGATTTCACCGCCGTAAGAGCTGAGATCGCCGAAGCCGAGATCGTCGGCGAGGATGGTAATGACGTTGGGGCGGCGGGCTGCGTGCGCGGCGAAGGCGGTTTGCAGGAACTGGCGGCGGTGGAGCATGGCGGTTTCGAACAAGGGTAGTATTTCATAGACATGAGGCATCGATACGCGTGGATGATGGCGCTGGCGCTGATGCTGCCGGCGGTGGCGCAGACGGAGCGGTGGAGTGAGAAGCGAGCCGCGGAGTGGTACGCCAGGCAGGGCTGGCTGGTGGGGGCGAACTACGCGCCGGCGAGCGCGATCAACCAGTTGGAGATGTGGCAGGCGGAGACGTTCAACCCGCGGGAGATCGACAAAGAGCTGGGGTGGGCGGCGGGCATCGGGATGAACACGATGCGCGTGTTCCTGCACGACCTGGTGTGGGCGCAGGACCCGGCGGGGTACCGGAAGCGGATCGAGGCGTTTTTGTCGATCGCGCAAAAGCACGGCATCCGGCCGATGTTCGTGCTGTTCGATTCGGTGTGGGACCCGGCGCCGAAACTGGGGCCGCAGCGGGCGCCGAAGCCGGGCGTGCACAACTCGGGATGGGTGCAGGGGCCGGGGGCGCAGGCGCTGGCGGAGCCGAAGCCGGCGGCGCGGCTGGAGGCGTACGTGAAGGGCGTGGTGGGGGCGTTCGGGAAAGACGCGCGAGTGCTGTCGTGGGACGTGTGGAACGAGCCGGACAACACGAACGGATCGAGCTACGGGAAGACTGAACTGAAGGACAAGAAGCAGCGGGTGCTCGCGCTGCTGCCGCAGGTGTTTGCGTGGGCGCGGGCGGCCGGGCCCCAACAACCGCTGACCTGCGGGGTGTGGCAGAGCGACCTGTCGAGCGAGGCGGCGATGGGCGAATTCGCGCGGCTGCAGTTGAGCCAGAGCGACGTGATCTCGTTCCACAACTACGCCAGGCCCGAGGAACTGGAAAAGCAGATTGTGCAATTGGAGCGGTATAAGCGGCCGGTGCTGTGCACGGAGTACATGGCGCGCGGCAACGGGAGCACGTTCGAGGGCTCGCTGCCAGTGCTCAAGAAACACGGGGTGGCGGCGTACAACTGGGGGTTGGTGGCGGGGAAGACGCAGACGTTCCTGCCGTGGGATTCGTGGCAGAAGCCGTACGTGGGCGGGCGGGAGCCGGCGGTGTGGTTTCACGAGGTGTTCCGGGGAGACGGGACGCCGTACAGGGCGAGCGAGGTGGAGTTCATCCGGAAGATGACGGGGAAGAAATAGAGAGCGCGAAAAAGCTGTAAATTCCGCGAACATTGGCGGGCGTTCCCTCGTTGTGTCTATACATAGAGACGACAAGGGAAGGCGATGGGCAAACCAGAACCAATCACGGGTGAATTTCTGCCGGGGACGCTGGCGCTGCTGATTCTGAAGGCGCTGGAGCGGGGGCCGCTGCACGGCTACGGCATTGCGAAGAAAGTGAAAGACGCGAGCGGCGAGGCGCTGGCGATCGAAGAGGGATCGCTGTACCCGGCGCTGAACCGGCTGCTGGTGAAGGGTTGGGTGCGGGCGGAGTGGGGGATCTCGGACAACAACCGCCGGGCGCGGTTCTATGAGCTGACGAAGGAAGGCCGGAGGCGGCTGGCGGAGGAGAGCCGCGAGTTCGAGCGGCTGGTGACGGCCATCCGGCTGGTGCTGCGGACGGTGTAAAGGAGAGGCCATGCGCTGGATGGAAGAACTGAAGAACAAGCTGCGGCACGTGCGCGGCCGGGACGGCTTCGACGTGGAGCTGGAAGAAGAGATGCGGACGCACGTGGAGATGCGGGCGGACGAACTGGAAGCGGAAGGACTGGCGCGCGAAGCGGCGGTGCGGCGGGCGCGGAGCGAGTTCGGCAGCGTGGCGCGGCTCCAGGAAGAGACGCGCGACGCGTGGCGCGTGCGGTGGGTGGAAGACCTGGTGTCGGACCTGCGGTACGCGGGCCGGGCGATGGCGAAGTCGCCGGGCTATGCGCTGGCGGCGGTGTTCTCGCTGGCGCTGGGGACGGGGGCGAACACGGCGATGTTCAGCCTGACGTCGGAGTTCCTGTTCAGCGAGCCGTCGGTGGAGGATGCGCGGAGCCTGGCCGTCCTGCGGGTGGGCGGGGCGAGCCATTCGCCGCAGCGGGAGTACCGCTTCCTGAAGGACGCGAAGCTCTACGAAGACCTGGCCGGGATGCGGGAAGAGGGCGGGGTGAACTGGCGCCAGGGCGACGAGACGTTCCGGCTGAACGGATTCCGGGTGACGGGCAACTTCTTCGCCGTGACGGGCACGCCGGTGTGGCTGGGGCGCGGCATTGCCGCAGGGGAGAAGGACACGGTGGTGCTGCACTACTCGTTCTGGCGAACAAGGCTGGGGGGGCGGGAAGACATCGTGGGCCGGACGCTGGTTCTGGACGGCCGGCCGTTCCGGGTGGCGGGAGTGCTGCCGGAGGGGCACCGGACGCTGGTGGGCTTCGGCTTCACGCCGGACCTGTACCTGCCGGTGACGGACGAGCGCGAAGTGGTGAAGATGATCGCGCGGCTGCCGGCGGGGATGAATCGCGGGCAGGCGCTGGAGCGGTTGCAGGCGGCGGGGGCGGAGCTGGACCGGGTGTTTCCGCCGGCGGGCGGCGTGCCGCGGAAGAGCGGCATGAGCGTGGAAGGCGTGAGAAGCACGGACCGCGTGTCGAGCCGCAAGCTGCTGCCGGTGGCGATGTTTTTCGGGATGCTGATGGTGGTGTCTGCGCTGGTGCTGCTGGTGGCGTGCGTGAACGCGGCGAGCCTGAGCCTGGCGCGGGCGGAGAGCCGGCGGCAGGAGCTGTCGATCCGGATCGCGATGGGGGCGAGCCGGAGCAGGGTGGTGCGGCAGATGCTGGCGGAGAGCATGGCGCTGGCGGCGGTGGGAACCGCGTGCGGGCTGGCGCTGAACACCGCGCTGGCGCGCTGGGCCAGCGGGCTGGCGCTGCCGCTGCCGGTGCCGGTGCGGCTGGACATCCACCCCGATTGGCGGCTGTTCGGCTACGCGGCGCTGGTGGCGGCCGGGAGCGCGCTGGTGTCGGGCTGGATTCCGGCGCTGGCGGCGACGCGCGGCGACGTGCAGCCAGGGCTGAAGCAGGGCGAGCGGAACGTGGGCAGCGGGCGGCGGCGGACGCGCAGCGTGCTGGTGGCTGCGCAACTGGCGGCGACCACCGTGCTGCTGAGCGCGGCGCTGCTGTTCCTGCGCAACCTGGGGCAGGCGTCGAGCACGGATCCCGGGTTCGACGTGGCGCAAACGACGTGGGCCACCATGCGCCTGGTGCCGGAGCGGTACGATTCCACCGAGCAGCGGGTGGCGGCAGCCGGCCAGGCGCTGGAGCGCGTACGCGGCATCCCGGGCGTGGAGTCGGCGGCGCTGGCCGGCGTGGTGCCGCTGAACGATTCGACGACCATCGCCACGGGGATGAAGACGGACCTGAACCCACAGGAAAAGCAGGTGCGGTCGCAGATCAACCGGGTATCGCCGGACTACTTCCGGACGATGGGCATCCCGCTGCTCGCCGGTAGGGACTTCACGGCAGCGGACCGCGAGGGCGCGACGGAAGTCGTGATCGTGAACGAGAACCTGGCGGCGCGGCTGTTCGGCAGGCAGTCGCCGGTGGGCCACACGTTCGGCTGGGAATTCGCCGGCGGGAAGACGGTGCTGCAAGTGGTAGGCGTGGCGAAGAACAGCAAGTACTTCACGCTGGGTGAAGAAAACACGGCGGCGTTCTACACGCCCTGGCTGCAGAGCAGAGAGCGCGGGACCATGCTGCACGTGCTGGTGCGCTCCGGACGTCCGGCGGAAGGCTTGGGGCGCGACATCCGCGGCGCGCTGCTGGGGTTGGACGGATCAGCGGCGGTGGAGGTGCGCCCGATGCGGACGGCGCTGGCGCTGGCGTTCCTGCCGAGCCGGGCGGGGGCGTGGCTGCTGGGGAGCATGGGTGCGCTGGGCCTGCTGCTGGCGGCGCTGGGGTTGTACGGAGTGCTGGCGTACGCCGTGAGCCGCAGGGTGCGGGAGATCGGGGTGAGGATGGCGATGGGCGCCGGCCCATGGCGCGTGGCGCGGTTGGTGTTCGGACAGAGCTTCGCGCTGGTGGCGGCCGGAACCGGAGCCGGGATGGCCGTGGCGCTGCTGGCCACGCAACCCCTGGCGATGCTGCTGGTGCCGGGGGTGCGGCCGGGCGACCCGGTGACTTACCTGGCGGTGGGGGTGTTGCTGGCCCTGGTGGCCGCGGCGGCCACGGCCGGGCCGGTGTGGCGGGCGCTGAGGGTGGATCCGGCGTCGGCCCTCAGGCAGGACTGAGGGCCCGCATCATCTCCTGTCGTCGCGGCCGCGCTTGCGGCCGGCCACCAGGCAGCCGAAGGCCACGGCGATCAGGGGCCAAGGGAGATTTGTGGTGTGGAAAAAGGGACCGGAGCCTGCGACTGCCTCAACAAAGGGAGTAGTCCTCCCTGGCGCGGAGGGCGCCGGGCCGGCAGAAGCCACAAGACTCCCTGCCAGCAGAGACACGATGAGCGTTGCAACTCGCACGAGAAGCCTCCGAAATAGGAATGGGGATTGAACAGGAGCGTGCCACCGTGGGCGCCGCCCTCGTGTTATGAATAAACTTTAACACGCTTTTGAGCGTGGAGACAAGAGTAGAGTTTACGAACGCGGCAAGAATGCCGTGGGGCGAATCCGGGGCCTATTGGGCGCTGGTGAGGCTGGGGGCGGCGCCGGAATTTTCGGCGGGGACGGGCAGGACCGGCCTGGGGAAGAGGGGGGAGGCGAGGGAGAGGGGCTCGGGGGAAGCGTCAATGGTGAGGCTATGGAGGCGGCCGGGGCCGCGCCGGAGGCGGAAGATGCCGAGGTAGGCGACGGCGCCGGGCTGGACGGGGAAGAAGCGGAGGAAGCGGGAGAGGGGGCTGGAAGAGCGGTCGCCGGGCCGGAGGAGGAAGCCGGCAAGGCCGAGGGTGCCGGGCTCGACGCGGAAGGCGTAGAAGGCGGTGCCGGGGTAGGCGGGGAGGGTGAAGCGGCGGCCCTGGTCGGC
>DAHVTI010000442.1 GCA_027324255.1 Bryobacterales bacterium
GGGCGGCACGGCGGTGACGCTCGAGATCTTCGACCCCGGCAGGAGCCTGGAGGCCATCGAGAGATACCAGGTGCGCCTCATCGGCCAGATCCCGGCCATGTTCTTCATGGAATGGCGGCACTCGGAGTTCGCCAAGCGGGAGCTCTCGTCGCTCGACATCGCCGTCTACGGCGGACAGGCAGTGCCGCGGCCGTTTCTCGACAAGCTGCGGACCATGGCGCCGCGCATCGCCACCGGCCTGGGCCTGACCGAGGCTTCAGGCTTTTGCACCTACACGCAGCCGACGCCGAACGTGGATGAAGTGGCCGCCTCCATCGGCCACGCCATGCCCATCTACCCGATGACCATCCGCCAGCCGATGCACCCCGGCGGACTGGCCGGCGATGAACTGCCGAACGGCCAGATCGGCCACGTCTGCTTCCACGGGCCGCAGACCTTCGCCGGCTACGTCTCCGACCCCGACGCCACGCGGCAGACCATCTCCACCGACGGTTACCTCTACACCGGCGACATGGGCTACAAGGATGCCGGCGGCCTGCACTTCGCCGGACGCGCCAAGTGGTTGATCAAGCCCGCCGGCTACCAGGTGTTCCCCGGCGACGTCGAGAACCATTTCGCAGCCCTGGACACGAAGGTGGCCGCCTGCGGCGTGGTGGGCGTGGAGCATCCCATCTGGGTGGAAGCGATTGTGGCGTTCATCGAAAAGAAGCCCGGCGCCGAGCTCACCGAGGCGGAGCTGAAGCGGCACGCGCGGTCGCTCACGTCCTACATGCGCCCGCTGCACTACGTCATCGTGGAGCCGGGCCAACTGCCGCTGAACCGCGTGGCCAAGATCGACACGCTCAAGCTGAAGGAGATGGCCGAGGAGGAGGTCCGCAGCCTGCGCGGCCGCGGCCGCTGGCTGACGGAAGGCACGGAAGACTAGCGCTCCGCCGTCCCGTACAATAGAAGTTCCCCCCGGAGTTTCTGGAACCACCATGGGCCACATTCTGCAATCCCTCCCCGCCGGCGAAAAGGTCGGCATCGCGTTTTCGGGCGGCCTCGACACCTCCGCCGCCATCTACTGGATGCGCCAGAAGGGCGCCATCCCGTTCTGCTACACCGCCCATCTGGGCCAGCCCGACGAATCCGACTACGACGCCATCCCGCGGCGCGCCATCGACTGCGGCGCCGAGAAAGCCCGCCTCATCGACTGCCGCCAGCAACTGGTGCGCGAAGGCCTGGCCGCGCTGCAGTGCGGCGCCTTCCACATCACCACCGCCGGCGTCCCCTACTTCAACACCACGCCCATCGGCCGCGCCGTTACCGGCACCATGCTGGTGGGCGCCATGAAGGAGGACAATGTCAACATCTGGGGCGACGGCTCCACCTACAAGGGCAACGACATCGAGCGCTTCTACCGCTACGGCCTGCTGGTGAACCCCAAGCTGCGCATCTACAAGCCGTGGCTCGACCAGGCCTTCATCGACGAGCTCGGCGGCCGCAAGGAGATGTCGGAGCTGCTCGAGAAGGCCGGCCTCGGCTACAAAATGAGCAAGGAGAAGGCGTATTCGACCGACTCCAACATCTGGGGCGCCACGCACGAAGCCAAGGACCTGGAATTCCTCAACAAGGGCATCAAGATCGTCGAGCCGATCATGGGCGCGGCCTTCTGGAGCGCCGACGTCGACATCCAGCCGGAGACCGTCACGGTGGGCTTCCAAGAGGGCCTGCCTGTCACGCTCAACGGCCAGTCCTACGCCGACCCGGTGGACCTGGTGCTGGCCGCCAACGCCCTGGGCGGGCGCCACGGCCTGGGCATGTCGGACCAGATCGAGAACCGCATCATCGAAGCCAAGAGCCGCGGCATCTACGAAGCCCCCGCCATGGCGCTGTTCTTCATCGCCTACGAGCGGCTGATCACGGGCATCCACAACGAAGGCACCATCGACCAGTACCACACCATGGGCCGCCGCCTGGGCCGCCTGCTGTACGAAGGCCGCTGGTTCGACCCGCAGGCGCTGATGATCCGCGAGACGCTGCAGCGCTGGGTGGCCAAGGCCGTCACCGGGGAAGTGACGCTGGAGCTGCGCCGAGGCAACGACTACTCCATCCTCGACACCAAGAGCCCCAACCTGACCTACAAGCCCGAGCGGCTGACCATGGAGAAGCACGAAGGCGCGTTCAGCCCGCAGGACCGCATCGGCCAGCTCACCATGCGCAACCTGGACATCACCGACTCGCGCGACAAGCTCTTCGTCTACGCCCACGCCGGGCTGCTGGCGCCGCAGACCTTCGAGGGCATGCGGCTGCTGGACGGCGAGCAGGAAGAAAACGAGTAGCGGCGCGCGTGTCAGGCCCCGGCCGCCGGCAGCGCGATGCGCACCCGTGTTCCCTGCCCCGGCTCGGATTCGGCCTGAATGGTGCCCCGGTGGCTGAGCACGATCCACTGCGCTATCGCCAGGCCCAGGCCGGAGCCGCCGCCGGAGCGGGCCGCGTCGGCCTGGTAGAAGCGGTCGAAGATGCGGGGCAGGTCCTGCGGCGCAATCCCGCAGCCGTTGTCGGCCACTTCCACGACACATGCCGGCCCTTCACGGAAGGCGCGGATCGCGATGCGACCCTGGCGGGGTGTGAATTTCAAGGCATTGTCGAGAACGATCAGAAGCAGGCGCCGCAGCAGGCCACGGTCGCCGGACACCGCCAGTTGCCCTTGGCTGCTGCTTTCGATGCGAATCGCTTTCTGTTCCGCCAGCGGCCGCACGTGGGCCGCGGCTTCATCGACGACGGCGCTCAGATCCTGCTTCGTGCGCGAGACGGGAAGCTGGCCGGCATCGGCGCGCGCCAGTTCCAGCAGGTTCTCGATCATCCGGGTCATCTCTTCGGTGCCCAGGCGGACGCCTGCCAGCGCCTCCCGATACTCTTCCGGCGTGCGCTCGTGCCGCAGGGCCAGTTCGGCCGTGGTCCGCATCACGGCCAGCGGAGTGCGCAGTTCGTGAGAGGCGTCGGCCGTAAACTGGCGGAGCCGGCCGGCGGAGTGCTCCAGCCGGTCGAGCATCTCGTTCCAGGCCTGCCCGAGCCGGCTCAGTTCATCGCCGTGCGGAGGCACGGGCAGCCGCGCGCCCAAGTCGTCCAGGCTCACCCGGCGAGCCGCCGCGGTCATCTCGTCCACCGGCGCCAGGGCCCTGCGGCTGAGCCACCATCCGCCTCCGGCGGACAACAGCAGCAGCGCCGGCGCCAGCGCCAGCAGGATGCCGGCCAGCCTGCGCAGCACGGCGTCGGACTCCTGCGTCGAACGCCACAGCACCAGCACGTAGCGGCGGCCCCCGATCACCGTTTCCCGGGCCGCCGACCTGATGGGCGTGCCGTTCCAGGTCGCGGCTTCCACGGCGCCCACCGAGTGAGCGATGGGCGCCCGCGCGTCCGGCCGGCTCAACAGCAGGCGGCCGCCGTTTTCGATGAGTTGCAGCCCGCTGCCGGCAGGCAGGGCCGTGCTGAACTCGCGCGCCTCCTCGGCGACGGCCTCCGCATCCGGGCTGAGCGGTTCCAGCGCGAGAAAACGCGCCAGACCCTCCGCCTGCCCGTTCAGCCACAGGTCCACGTCCGCGTTGAGTGCGTGGCGTGCGCCCATCCACACCATCCCGGCAAATAGGGCCAGCGCGGCGGCAAACGAGCCGCTGTACCACAGCACGAGCCGCGTCCGGATAGGCATCGTTCTAATCGCCCCCTTCCTTCAGCAGGTAGCCCACGCCCCGCACCGTCCGGATCAGCCGTTCCGCGGGGTTCGAGTCCACCTTTGAACGCAGCATCTTCATAAAGGCGTCCAGCGTGTTGCTTTCCACGTCGCGGTCGAAGCCCCAAACCTCCTCGATGATGGTCTCTCGCGGAACCACTTGCCCCATCCGCCGCATCAACAACTCCAGAATCAGATACTCCGTCCGGGTGAGCGCTGCCGGCTGTCCGTCCACGCGGACTTCGCGGCTCGACGTGTTCACCGCCACGCGGCCGGCTTTCAGGATCACAGGCCTCGCGGCGGGACCCCGGCGGGCGGCCGCCCGCACCCGCGCCAGCAGCTCTTCAAACGCGAACGGCTTGGTGAGATAGTCGTCGGCGCCCAGGTCCAGCCCCGCCACGATGTCGGCGCAACTGTCGCGCGCCGTCAGCAGGATCACCGGGGTCCGCCGGCCAGCCGCGCGCAGCCGGCGCACGACCTCCATCCCGTCGATGCCCGGAAGCATGACGTCGAGCATGATCAGGTCGAACTCCACGCCTTTGGCCATGCTCAGGCCTTCCGGGCCTTCCCGTGCCACGGCCACCTGGTAGCCTTCCTCGCTCAGCCCACGTTCGAGCAGGCCTGCCATGCGGGCATCGTCCTCGATGACCAGAATGCGCATCCTTTCAGTCTGCATCTTAGGCCTGCCGCATGAAAGTTAACTGAAGCGCGGCGCCCTTCAGGCGGCCTTCAGACAGCCGTGCTGAACTGCCTCTGGAGGTTTTCCATGAAAAGATCGCTTGTTTTCGCCGCGGTGCTCGCCATGCTGGCCACGGCTCTGCCCGGCGCCCAGGCCGGCCAAGAAAAGAAGATTTCGGGCAAAGAACTGCCCGCCGCCGTCAGAGCCGCATTCGAGAAGCAATTCCCCGGCGCGAAGATTCTCGGCCTTTCGAGCGAAGTCGAGAATGGCGCCACCGTGTATGAGGTCGAGAGCGTCCAGAACGGGCGCAACCGCGACGTCCTCTACAAGCCCACCGGCGAGGTGATCGTCGTGGAAGAGACCATCTCGATGAGCGAGGTTCCTGCCGCCGTGCAGTCCGCGCTGAAAGCGCAGTTTCCCAAGGCAACGGTCGCCAAGGCGGAAAAACTCATGGCCGGCGGCATCGTCGAGTACGAGTTTCAGCTCAAAGGCGCCGCCAAGAAAGAGGCCAAATTCTCAGCCGCAGGAAAACTGCTGGCGAGCGAATAGCCCGCCCGCTTACAACCCCTTCAGCCGGAGCTGGCAGTAAATCACGGGTGTGACCAGCAGGGACAGAACCAGGGACACCGTCACTCCCCCCATCACCGCGATGGCCAGCGGCTGCAGCATCTGTGCTCCCGAACCCACGCCGATCGCCAGCGGCAGCATCCCGAACAGCGTCGCCAGCGCCGTCATCAGGATCGGCCTCAACCGGCGGCGCCCCGCCTGGAAGATCGCTTCCTTCAGCTCGTAGCCGCGCGCGCTGTAATCCTTCTCCGAATCGAGCATCAGAATGCCGTTCTTATGCACGATGCCCACCACCATGATGGCCCCCATGAACGACGAGATGTTCAGAGTGCTGCCCGTGACGTACAACGCCAGCAAGGCCCCGAACCCGCACAGGATGGTGGCCGTCAGGATGGCGATGGGATGCGAGAACGACTGGAACTCGAATACCAGGATGATGAAGATCAGCAGAATGGAGGCCACCAGCACCTGCGTCAAGCCGAGGAAGGATTCGCGCTGCACCTGGTACAGCCCGCCGTATTCCACCTCGACCCCCGGCGGCAGCTTCACCTCCTGCGGCAGCCGCCGCTGGATCTCGTCCATCGCCGAGCCCAGGTCCCGGCCCTCCAGCCGCGCGGTGACGGCGGCCAGGTTGCGCAGGTTTTCTCGCCGGATCTCGTGCGTCTCCGGCTCCATCTCCACGTGCGCCACACTGGAAAGCGGCACGCTCTGCCCCGCCGGCGAGGTGAGGATCAGCGAGCCCAGCGATTCGGTCGTCTGCCGGAACTCCAGCGGGTATCTCACGCGGATGCCCAGCATCCGCTCACCGCGGATCATGTTCGACGCCACGGTACCGTCCAGGATCGCCGCCTCCAGGTCCGCTACGTCCTGCACTTTGAAGCCCGCCTTCTGCGCCTTCTCCAGATCCACCCGGAAGTTCACCGACGGACCGATGGGGATGCTCTGGTTGACGATGTCCACCACACCCTTCACCTTCGGCAGCCACTCTTCCACGGCCTTGGCCGCCGCCAGGTACACGGCAGCGTCGTCGTGGTGGATCTTGATCTCGATCGGCTGCGGGGACCAGGCGAGGTCGCCCACCAGGTCCTCGAGAATGTGGGGGAACTCCACCTCGATGGCCGGCTCCGACGACGTGATCTTGTGCCGCAGCTCGGAGGTCACTTCCTCGATCGAGCGCTTGCGGTCGCGCTTCAACCGGATCAGGAAATCGCCCGTGTTGGGCTCCGCGATGGCCAGCGCCAGCCGCGCCCCCGTCCTTCTGGAGTAGCTCTCGATTTCGGGCGTCTCCTGGATGAACTGCTCGATGTGCTTCAGGATGCGGTCGGTCTCCTCGAGCGAAGTACCGGCCGGTGTGATGTAGTCCAGCACGAACGCGCCTTCGTCCATCTCCGGCAGGAAGCCGCTGCCGAGCTGATAGTAGAGCCCCACGGACCCGCTCAGCACCAGCGCCGCCGCGCCCAGTACCACTTTCGAATGGTTCAGCGACCAGTGCAGTGCGCCTTCATAGCGTTCCGTCAGCCAGCGCAGCACGCGGCCTTCGCCGGACTGCTCGGCCCGCGCCATGTCCGTCTCCGCCGGCTCCGTGCGTGGCTTCAGAAACCAGGTGGCCAGCACCGGCGTGAAGAAGATGGCCAGCAACAGCGACGCCAGCAGGGCGGTGACCATCGTCATGGCCAGCGCGCGGAAGAAGACGGCCGTGATGCCGCCCAGAAACACCAGCGGCACGAACACCATGATCGGCGTGAGCGTGGAGCCGATCAGCGCCGGCGTCAGCTCTTCGATGGCGCTACGGGCAGCCTCTTTCGGCGCCTGTCCCAGCGACAGGTGCACCATGATGTTTTCCACCATCACGATCGCGTCGTCGATCACCACCCCGATGCATGCCGCCAGCCCGCCCAGCGTCATCAGGTTCAGGCTCATGTCGAAGAACTTCATGCACACGATGGCGATCAGCACGGCAACCGGGATCACCAGCGACGCCACCAGCGTGGTCCGCCAGTTCTTGAGGAACCCCACCAGCACGGCCACCGACAAGCCCAGCCCGATCAGGATGCTCTCCGCCACGCCGCCAATCGAGTCCAGCACCAGTTGCGACTGGTCGTAGAACGTCGCCAGGTGAATGTCCGGCGGCAGTTCCCGGCTGATCCTGGCCAGCTCCCGCTTCACTCCGTCGGCGATCTGCACGGCATTGCCGTCCGGCTGCTGCAGCACGTTGACGAGCACGGCGCGGCGGCCTTCCGCCGTCACGATGTTGTAGACGGGCTCCTCGCCCGGCTCCACCCGCGCCACGTTCTTCACCAGCACCGGCGTGTCGCGCGCCATGTCCACCACCAGGTTCTCGATCTGCTCCCGCTCCTGCAGCAGCCCCGTCACCGTGGTCAGGTAGAGGTGGTAGTTTTCCTGCACCATGCCGGCGCTCACGATGATGTTGGAGCTCCGCACCGCCTCCACCACCTTCGTCAGCGGCAGGCCGTAGCTGTTCAGCTTCCGCGGGTCCACCAGCACGTGGAACTCGGGCCGCCGGCCGCCCACGATGCGCGTCTCCGCCACGCCCGGAATCCCGTACATGCGCGGCGCCAGCTTGTAGTAGGCCAGCTCCCACAGGTCCGTCAGCTTGCGCGTGGGCGATGTGACGCTGAAGCCCAGCATCGGGAACACGGCAAAGGTCAGGCGGTTGATGTAGAAGCGGCAGCCCGGCGGCAGCGACGGCGTGATCTGCGCAATCCGGCCCTGCACCAGGTGCTGGGCGTCGTGGATGTCCACGTTCCAGTTGAAGAAGACGCTGATCTCGGTGGAGCCGCGCGCCGTCGTGGAGCGCAGCATGCTGATGCCCGGCACAATCCGCACCGCTTCCTCGATGGGCCGCGTCACGGTCAGCATCTGCACGTCCACCGGGGCGATGCCGTTGTCCACCAGCACCACCACGCGCGGGAAATCCGTCTGCGGAAAGATGGCCACCGGGAGCCGGAACAGAAAAACCCCGCCCGCGATGGCAAAGCTCAGCACCACGAGCAGCATCGCGCGCCCGTGCGCCTCCACGAACCGCGCCAGGGCCTTCGTCATTTCTCAG
>DAHVTI010000484.1 GCA_027324255.1 Bryobacterales bacterium
GCGATGCCCGTGGCCGTGCTCAACCAGCACTTCCAGACCTACGGGTTGCAGCGCGTGGAGATGAAGCTGAAAAGCGCCGCCGCGCTGTGCGGCCACCTGGCCGTGATGTTCACGCCGCTCGGACTGTGGGCGCTCTTCCGCCGGCGCCACTGGTTTCTGACGGCGTGGGTGGCGGTGTTCTTCGCCGCGGCGCTGGTGCTGTTCTTCGCCGGGTCGGCGCGCTACCTGCTGCCGCTGGCGGCGCCGTTCGCGCTGATCGTCGCGCTGCATTACAAAGACCGCCCCGCGCTCCTCTGGACCTGCGTCGCGCTGCAGCTCGCGCTGGGCCTCGGCCTGGCCTGGGCCAATTACGATCACTGGGACGGCTACCGGCGCTTTGTGGCGGAGGCGCGCAATACCACCGCCGGCCGGCGCGTGTGGGTGAACGGCGAGTGGGGCCTGCGCTACTACGCCGAAGCAGAAGGCGCGCTGCCCGTAGTGCGCGGGCAGGTGCTGCGGCCGGGGGATTTCCTGATCGACAGCGCGCTGGCTGAGCGCATCCCGTTCACCACCGGCGGCGGGCAACTGGTGGAACAACTGCGGCGCGAGATCACGCCGCGGCTGCCGTTGCGCCTCATCGGGCTGGACGTGAAGTCCGGCTACTCTTCGGTCGGCTTCGGGCTGCGGCCGTTCGACATCTCCACCGCGCCGGCCGACGTCGTCACGCTCTCCGTCATCGTCGAGCGCGCGCCGGAACTGGAGTGGCTGCCGATGACGTCGCGGGCGACGGAGTGGCAGATGGTGAGCGGCGTCTACACGCTTGAAAACGGGCAGTGGCGGTGGATGGGCCCGCGGGCCGTGCTACTGCTGAAATCGCCTGCCCAACCACGGCCCGCCGCGGCCGACATCTACATCCCCGACATGGCGCCGGGGCGAGTGGTGACGCTGGCCGTCGACGGGAAAGAAGTGGCAAGGCTGAACGTGGAGCCCGGCAAGACCTACCGCATCCAGAGCGCGCCGCTGCAGCCCGCCGGCCCGTCAGCTTCGTTGACGCTGGCCATCGACAAGGAGTTCCAGGCGCCGGGCGACGACCGCAAGCTCGGCATGATCCTTACCGGAGCAGGCTTCGCGCCGCCCGAGTGACCTCTTCGGGAGACACGGAGAAAGGCAGCACGCGGACGTTGCCGCGCGGTGCCCACACGCGCGAGCCGGCAGGCCCGAACAGCGCCACCACGGGCACGCCACAGGCCGCGGCCAGATGCGAGATGCCGGAGTCGTTGCCGATATATACCGCGGCCGAAGCCAGCCACGGGATCAGCTCCGCCAGGGAAGGGAAGCGCACCGCCTCGTCCAGCGGCTCCTGCGGGCCGGCGCACCACAGCACCGGCAGTTGCGCGGCCAGCCGCGCGGCCACTGCGCGGAACCGCTCCAGCGGCCAGTTCTTCTTCGCGCTGCCGGAGAAGGGATGGATCACCGCGAAGCCGCCGTTGCCGCGGGCCGCGGGCAGGCGCGGGACGGCGCCCGCCGGCGCCCCCACCTGCTGCAAGTAGAAGTCCGCCGCGTGAAGCTGCGTCTGCGCCGGCGGAAGGGCGGGGAGGAAACGGAAAGGCAGGTGGCGGACCTGCTGCTGAAAGTCGGGGCGGGCTGCCGCGTACCAGGAGACGATCTCGTCGAATGATGCCAGCCGCTCCACTGTGCGCGGCGGAAGCGTGAGCGCGTCCAGCCCTTCGGCCACCAGGGAGCGCGCCGGCGCCAGGTGCGCGAACAGCGGCACGTTCTGCGCGGGACACCAGATCTCGGTCGGCTGGAGATGCTCGACGGCGGGCAGCGACACCACCGCGTCGCCGATGGCGCCGGGGCGGATGACGAGGCGTCGCACTACTGCATCAACACGGGCAGCCTGATGTCGACGGTCTTCGGCGGCAGGCACATCTTGTCGTTGCAGGCCTGGTAGCGGAGCTTGCCGGTGACAAAGCCAGGGCCGAGCTGCGGATTGGCCGCGCGCTGGAAGCGGGTGACGATTTCGAAGTCGCCGTCGAAAACCGACAGCGGCGCTTCGGCAAACGGGAACTTCTCTTTCTTAGGCTTGGGGTAGTCCACATCCTGGGCGCGCAGCGGGCCGGCGGCGTCCCAGGTCAGTTTCATGGGGATCAGGTACTCTTCGCTGGGCGTGTTGGAGTTAGCGTGATAGCCGGCGCGGATGGAGGCCCTCAAGGTGAACGACGGATTCTCGCCCCGCTTGACCACGAGCTTGGCCGGGTCCTGCACGGTGAGCACGGTGCTGGACTGCGCCTGGGCGCAGCCCGCCAATAGCAGCAGCGCGGCGCTACTCAAGAAGCTGTTTGATATCGTCTTCATACTGTTGCTTGCTGACGAGGCCGACGTGAGTGGTGGCGATGCGGCCTTCGCGGTCGAGGATGAACGAGGTGGGCAGGGCTTCGATGCCGCCGTACTTCTGGTCCACTTCCTCGGAGCCCACGACGATGGGATAGTTCACCTGCCTGCCTTCGATGTAGGGCCGGACCACTTCCCAGCCTTCGTCGTCCAGGGCCACGCCGATGACGGTGAAGCCGCGGTCCTTGTAAGTCTTCTGGAAGTCCACGAACCAGGGGATCTCGATCTTGCAGGGGCCGCACCAAGTGGCCCAGAAGTTCAGCAGGACGACCTTGCCCTTGTAATCCTCCAGGCGGACGAGCTTGCCGGAAGCATCCTTCAGCTCAAAGGGCGGCGCCGGGTTGCGTTTGCCGGTTTCCTTCACGTTGGCTTGCGATTCGGATTCCTGCGCGGAGGCCGTGGACGCGGACTTGGGGGCGCAGCCGGCCAGGCTCAGCATGAGCACGGCTGCAGCGGCGGCGGCACGGGGGGAAGGGAGAAGCATGTGCGGGATGGTCCTAAGAGGATTCTATCAATTCAGATGCGCAGGCCGCCTTCGCGGTGACGGAAGAATCCGGCAAACCACGCCTCCCGTCCCCGGCGAAAGGCGGGCTTGAGGTTGAACTCAGGGTGCCGGTAGAGCCCCGCCAGCAGGAACGCGGCGGTGTCGCAGAAGCTCTCACACGCATAGTCGCGCCACGCCCTGGAGCGGACCCGGGCGGCATCGGCGGCGAGTTCGGACTTGCGCAGCTCGGAGGACCAGCCCAGCTCGCCGCGGGCGCGCCGCTCGAACTCGCGGGCCAGCACACTCTCCCAATTGAGGCGGTCGGCGTTGGACAGGCGCACCCACGCGAAGTGGAAGAGCTCGTGAATGAGGATGCGCGCCAGTTCCGGCGGATGGGCCAGCAGGGCCCGGTCCAGCACCATGCGGCGCTGGCGGATGAAGCTGGCGGCGTGGACCTCCATGCCGGGTCCGGCGCCGGAGAGCAAGCGACCGCGGTGTGCGCGCATGCTGGTGCGCCACGAGAGGCGGATGCGCTGGCCGGCCAGAGGCGGCAGGCGGGCGAGGGCGGCGGCTATTTCGCGGGGGACTTGTCGTCCAAATACTTCTGATCCTTGAACTCGACCGCCACGTCCTTTTGAACCTTGTCCATCCATTGGCGGACCCGACCCTCCTGAATAGTGTTGAAGATCTGGTCTTTCACTTCTTCGTATGGGGCCGTCACGAAGTTCATCATCCGGATCACCCAAAAGCCGCCGGGCTGGCGGATGGGGTCGGACACCTGGCCGGGCTTCAGCGCGAAGACGGCGGAGCGGATCTGCGCAGGCAGCGCGTTGTCGGACGGCTTAATGGCCGGGAAATCCCCGTCCTTCGCCTTGGAGTCGTTGTCCTGCGAATACTTTTTCACCAGCGCGACGAAGTCCGCGCCGGAGCGTGCCTGGGCCGTGATAAAGGCGGCCAGCTTTTCGGCCTCGGCGCTGGTCATGGGCTTCCTGGCCTTCGGGTCGGAAGCGGGCAGCGGGTTGTCGTTGAAGCCCAGAAAGATCACCTTCACCTGGGCCTGCGAGTACTCCGACTGGTGCTCCTCGTAGTATTTTTTCTGGTCCTCCGGCATCACCGTTTCGTGCGAATTCTGAGCCTCGATGCGCGCCTGGGCCAGGTAGAGACTGCGGTTGTAGAGCAGGCGGAAGTAGTGCGGGTCGCGCTTTTCCAAGCCCTCCGCTTCGGCCATTTTGGCGAGCTTCGTCATGACGGCAAAGGTGCGCAGGAAAGCGCGCTTGTCGGCGTAGTAGTTGCGCTGGGCGTTGGCCGGCAGGACCCGGACCAGGCGTTCGAGCTCAGACTTCTTCCAGGGCTGGCCCTCGATGACGGCGACCACCGGGTCAGTGCCGGCGGAAGCGGGCGCGGGGGCGGCGGGCGGCTGAGCCAGAGCCAGCGCGGCCGTGGCGCAGAAAGACAGAATCAGGCGGTTCATCGTGATAATTTGAATGTAGCATGCGGCCCTCCAAAGGCCGCCCGGCGGGCATAACCTTGATTTCAACTCAACCTCTCTGGCTGGACGTCTCCCTCTGGTCGGCGGACCTCGCCAACCTGGAACGGGACATCCGGCGGTTGGAGCCGTTTGCCGACTCCTTCCACCTGGACGCGGCCGACGGCCACTACGTTCCGACTCTGCTGTTCTTCCCGGATCTGGTGGCCCGGCTGCGGCCGTTGACGTCCGTGCCTTTCCACTTGCACCTGCTGGCCACGCGGCCCCTCGATCTGCTGGACGCATTTCTCGACGCGGGCGTGGACCGCGTCACCTTCCCGCTGGAAGTGGGCAAGCGCGTCTGGCCCGCCATCGACCGCGTCAGGAGCCGCGGCAAGGCGGCGGGCGTGTCGCTGGAGTTGGACACGCCGC
The DNA here is from genome assembly GCA_027324255.1 of Bryobacterales bacterium. Classification (GTDB taxonomy): domain Bacteria; phylum Acidobacteriota; class Terriglobia; order Bryobacterales; family Bryobacteraceae; genus Paludibaculum. The sequence continues at coordinate 4,755 of DAHVTI010000484.1, forward strand.
TGGAAGCGGTGAAGCCGCTCCGCTCGCGCGTGGACACCGTGGTGCTGATGGGCACGCAGATGGGCGTGAAGGGCTGCGGCCTGGACGACCGCGCCTGTGACCGTATCTCCGAAATGCACGCCCTGCTCCACGGCTCACCCGTGCGCCTGGTGGCCGACGGAGGGATCCGCGAGCAAACCGTGCCGCTGCTCCGCGCCTCGGGCGCGGACGGCATCGTGCCCGGCTCGCTGCTCTGCGGCAGCGCGGACCTGGCGGCGACGCACTCCTGGCTCAAATCGCTCTAAGCCGCGTGGCGCCCGAAGCAGGCCGTGTGCCGGCCCGGCTCGCGCTCGCCGCACCACACGACGAAGCCTGCCTGCCGCAGATTCTCCAGCAGCGGCTCGGGACGGAAAGACACCGTCATGACGACCATCTCGCCGGGGCTCAGCGAAGCCGCGCACTCCCGCACCTTGCCGATGGGGTGGACGCCGGTGGACAGCATGGCGTCGGCGTCGATCGAGTGCTTCACGGCATAGCTGCGCGCCCACTCCGGCTCGGGGCCGGTGCCGACGCGCGCCGGACCATAGTCGTGCGCGCAGCCGCCGCCGCAGGACGCCTCGGCTTTCTGGCTGGCCAACCGCCGCAGCCCTGCCGTCAGGTCCTGCGCGGAGACCCCGGCCAGTTGCGCGGCCTGCTCAACGCTAGCGGTTTTCAGCACCGTCTCCCGCAACACCGGGTTCGTCAGCTTCGCCAGCGAGGGGATGGCCTGGAGCAGCGGCTCCTCCAGGACCGGATAGGCTTCGAAGAGATCTCCCAGGCGGGTGTCGGGTTGGATGGAGAGGCTCATTCTGCGGCTCCCATGGTGTGGTTTTCGTCGTAGGCGAGCAGGCGGCGCTCGCCGCTCAGCGCCCGGATGTGCGTGGCGTCCTGCGTCACCTCCAGCGTGCCCAGGTAGGCGCCTGCGTCGCCGCGCACGGCGAAGTAACGGATGTGGACGAAGCGGCCGTGGAGTTCGATCCAGAACTCGGCCACGTTCTGGCGGCCGGCGCGGAAGTCGGCGAGGATGCGGTCCACCACTTCCACGCTGCGCGGCGGGTGGCAGTTCTGCACCTTGCGTCCGATGATGGCGCGGCTGCGGGCGAAGATGCGGTCCGGGCCTTCGGAGAAAAACGCGACGCGGTCGTCGGCGTCCACGAAGGTGATATCGACGGGCAGGGCGGAGAAGAGGGCCGTGAGCTGGTCCAGCGTCAGGTTGCCGGTGGGCAGTTGCACCGCCTCCGACGAGGCGAGCTTCAGACCTTCTCTGACCACGCTTTCCGGCGGCCGGTAGCCGTCCAGCGGCTCCACCAGGCACCAGCCGTAGCGCGGCGAATCCAGCCAGATGCGCGCCCATTCCTCTTCGGTGAAGCTGTCCAAACACATCGGGAGGAGAATGTTTTCCTCCTTGTAGATCATCTCCTCGACGGAGGCCAGCACCGTTTCCCCCAGCGTCGCCGCCACCAGCGCCCACTCTTCGGCGGAGGCCTGCTGGTGGAGCGCCGCCCCCAGGTCCTTCAACAGCCCGCGGATCTCGTCGTCCTTGCCCCACATCACCTTCGACGGCCCGGTGATGCCGTGCGCCTCCAGCGCGGTGAACAGAAGGTTTTCCTTGCGCTGGTAGTGCTTCTCGACGTCCATCAGGTCGTTGTAGGCCTGCCGCCATTGCAGCAGCGGGGCCGCGATGTCCGCGCCGGCGGGCGCCGTGCGGATTTCGCGCATCGCCACGCGCATGTTCAGCAGCGCGCCGCGCAGGGCTTCGTTCTCCCGCCGCATCGTGTCCGCGGGATGGCCCGGCGCGACGTGCTTCGGCGGTAGCTGTACCAGCACCTCGCGCGTCACCTGCGAGTGCAGGTCGCACATCGACATGATCTGCTCCACCGGCATGCCGCCGGCCATCAGCTCCTGCTCCATGGCGACGATCTCGGAATAGTCGGTCTCGCGCACGATGGTCCGCAGGCTGTCGCGCACCGCGTCGGGCGCCTCGCCTGCGTGCAGGCGCGTGATGATGTCCTTCAGGGCGCGGATGCGGTGCGCCCGGTTGTCGATGAGTTCGCTCAAGAATTCAATCCTCACTCCGAGCCTAGCGGAGCCGGGCCCGGCGCCGCGAGGACTTTAGTCACAAACGCATTGACCCCCGCCCGGCCGTTCCGGTATCGTCGTCGGCAATGGCAGACCAACGGATCTTCGATTCGGGCGACGCGTCGCTCTATGGCTTTCCTTCGCACGCCGCCGGGCCGGCCGGCTCTCTGCCGGTGACGGCGGAGCAGTTGCGGCGCTGGCCGTCGGGGCACCTGTTCGGCTGGGCGCTGAACGCCGGCATGGGGCTGGACCCCGCCAAGCTCGGCTCGCCCGAGTACCTGATCCTTTCGACACACGGCGGCCTCCGCGCCGCCGACGGCACGCCCATCGCTCTCGGCTATCACACCGGCCACTGGGAGGTGAGCCTGCTGGTGGACGCCGCGGCGCGCGAGCTGGACTCGGGCGGCGCCATCCCCTTCGCCGGCTACTGCTCCGACCCGTGCGACGGCCGCATGCAGGGCACCACCGGAATGTTCGATTCGCTCGCCTACCGCAACGACGCCGCCACCGTCTTCCGCCGCCTCATCCGCTGCCTGCCCACGCGGCGCGGCGTGGTGGGCGTGGCCACCTGCGACAAGGGCCTGCCGGCCATGATGATGGCGCTGGCCGGCTGCGGCACGCTGCCGTCCATCCTGGTGCCCGGCGGCGTCACGCTGATGCCGGAAAAGGGCGAGGACGCCGGCAAAATCCAGTCCATCAACACGCGCTTCGCGCGCGGCGAGGTGACGCTGGAAGAAGCTGCCGACGCGCTCTGCCACACCTGCGCCTCGCCCGGCGGCGGCTGCCAGTTCCTGGGCACCGCGGCCACGTCGCAGGTGGTGGCTGAAGCGCTGGGCATGACGCTGCCCCACGCCGCGCTGGCGCCCTCCGGCCAGGCCGTGTGGCTGGACATGGCGCGGCGCTCGGCGCGGGCGCTGCGCACGCTGGACACGCGCGGCGTCAGCATGGCGCGCATCCTCACGCCCGGCGCCGTCGAAAACGCTCTGGTACTCCACGCCGCTTTCGGCGGCTCGATGAACCTCATCATGCACCTGGCGGCGGTGGCGTTCTCAGGCGGGCTGCGCCGGCCGGCGGTGGACGACTGGCTGCGCGCCAACCGCCAGGTGCCGCGCCTCGTCGACGCGCTGCCCAACGGCCCGCGGAACCACCCCACCGTGCAGGTCTTCATGGCCGGCGGCGTGCCCGAGGTGATGCTCCACCTGCGGCGCGCCGGCCTGCTCGATCTCTCCGTGCTGACGGCCTCCGGCGAAACGCTGGGCGCGAACCTCGACTGGTGGGAGCACAGCGAGCGCCGCGCCGCCCTGCGCCGTACGCTGCAGGAACGCGACGGCGTCGATCCCGCCGACGTCATCATGAGCCCGGACACGGCCCGCTCGCGCGGCCTCACCGCCACCGTCTGCTTCCCCAAGGGCAACCTCGCGCCGCGCGGCTCCGTGATCAAATCCACCTCCATCGACCCGTCCGTGATCGACCCCGATGGCGTCTACCGCAAGCGCGGGCCGGCGCGCGTCTTCGTTCGCGAGACCGACGCCATCGAGGCCGTGAAGAGCGGCTCCATTCAGCCCGGAGACATCCTGGTGCTCATCTGCCGCGGGCCCATGGGCTCCGGCATGGAGGAGGTCTACCAGCTCACCTCCGCGTTGAAGCACCTCTCCTACGGCAAGCACGTGGCGCTGATCACCGACGCCCGCTTCAGCGGCGTCTCCACCGGCGCCTGCATCGGCCACGTGACGCCGGAGGCGCTGGCCGGCGGTCCCGTGGGCCGGCTCCAGGACGGCGACATCGTCGAAATCGTCATCGACCGCAACACGCTCGAAGGCGCCCTCAACGTGGTGGACGTGGACCTCGACGCCCGCCAGCCGCGCGCCGACCTCTCGCCCGACCCCGAGCTGCCCGCCGACACACGGCTCTGGGCGGCGCTCCAGGAGGCCAGCGGCGGCACCTGGGGCGGCTGCGTCTTCGACCCCGACGAGATCATCCGCCGCCTGGGATCCCCGCAATCATGAAGCTCGGCCTCGGCCTCTACCGCCACATGCTCACGGCGGAGAACTTCCGCTTCGCGCGCCAGGCCGGCGCCACGCACATCGTGGCCCACTGGGTGGATTACTTCCACGACTCGCCGAACATTCCCGCCACCGACAGCGACAACTGCTGGGGCATCAGCGACAACCGCGGCAGGCTGTGGCGGGAAGACGAGCTGCGCGAACTGAAGCGCGCCGTGAACGCCGAAGGCCTGGAACTGCACGCCATAGAGAACTTCGACCCCTCGCACTGGCACGACGTCCTGCTGGATGGGCCGCGGCGCGCTGAGCAGATCGAGGATGTCAAAACACTGATCCGCACGCTGGGCAGAGTGGGCGTTCCCGTGATGGGCTACAACTTTTCCATCGCCGGCGTGTGGGGCCACGTCGTTGGGCCGTGGGCGCGCGGCGGCGCCGAATCGGTCGCATTTCTCGGCCCCGGCGGGCCCGCGGAAAAGCCCATCCCTGCCGGCCGGGTTTGGAACATGATTTACGACCCGCAGGCCGGTTCGGGCACCGTGGGCGAGGTGACGGCGGAGCAGATTTGGGACCGCATGGAGCGCTTCCTGAAGGATGTGATCCCCGTCGCCGAGGAGGCCGGCGTGAAGCTGGCCGCCCATCCCGACGACCCGCCGATGCCCGTCATCCGCGGCACCGCCCGGCTCGTCTACCAGCCGCAGCTCTACCGCCGCCTGCTGGGCCTTGTGCCGAGCCCGTCCAACTGCATGGAGTTCTGCCAGGGCACCATCGCCGAGATGCAGGGCGGCGACGTCTACGACGCCATCGACGAATACTCGCGCACCGGCCGCATCGCTTACGTGCACCTGCGCAACGTGAAGGGCAAGGTGCCCCGTTACCACGAGGTCTTTCTCGACGAAGGCGACGTGGACATCGTGCGGGCGCTGCGCATTTACCGGCGCAACGGCTACGACGGCGTCGTCATCCCGGACCACACGCCGCAGATGGCCTGCGCGGCGCCGTGGCACGCGGGCATGGCCTTCGCGCTGGGCTACATCCGCGGCATTCTCAATTCGATCTAGGGGCCCGGCGCGGCGAGGAGCTTTGCTTGGCAGGCGCCGGCGCCGGAGGGACGTAGCCTTCCTTGAACGGCGCCAGTGTTTCGTCCAGTTGCCCCGAGCGGCGCAGCGCGCAATCGGCGCCGGTGCGCATTTCGGCCGCGCCGCCGGATTCAATCTTGGCGGAGTCGCGCGCCGAAGACGAGCAGGCGTCCATGATTACCGCGATCGACCACGCACGGCGCAGAGCCTCCTGGCGTTGCGGCGTCATCGAGTCGTAGTGCTGGTCCATGTCCTCCACCCCCTGCCGGATGGTCCGGGCCTGGTCCGCCGCCTGCACCGCCAGCCTGGCCGCCGCCTGGGTGGCCGGCGGCGTTTTGGAGAGTTCCTCCAGAATGGCGCGATTGGTGGCCTGCACCTGGCCGAGTTGTTGGAAGATCCCGCTTGCCATGGACGAGGCGCCTGCCGCTGCCGGGCGCGTTTGGGCCCCGGCGAAGGCGCACGACAAAACCAGGCAGCAAAGAAGCCGCATGTTCATCCGAGCCTCCAAAGTGCGCGTCCGGCCGCGCCGTACAACTCGCCGGGGCCGGAGGTGCGGGGCAGTATTTCAGCCCCTGCCAAAACGACGTAGCCGGCCCACCTCCGGGTTACATTCCCGATGGCTTAGCCGCCGCCGGCGCGTTTTTCACGTACTTGTCGAACCAGCTCAGCATCTCCCAGATGGCGTGCTCCACGCTTTCTTTGCCCGCGTAGCCGTGGCTCTCGAACGGCAGCATCACCAGCCGCACCGTGCCGCCGTTGCCGCGCACCGCCTGGTACAGCCGGTCGCTATTGATGGGGAACGTGCCGGGGTTGTTGTCCGCTTCGCCGTGGATCAGCAGGATCGGGTCCTTGATCTGGTCGGCGTAGGTGAACGGCGACATCTTCATGTACGTGTCGCGCGCCTGCCAGAACGTGCGCCGCTCGGACTGGAATCCGAACGGCGTCAGCGTGCGGTTGTAGGCGCCGCTGCGCGCCACGCCGGCCTTGAATAGCCGCGTGTGGGCCAGCAGGTTTCCCGTCATGAACGCGCCGTAGGAGTGGCCGGAGACGCCCACCCGGTTGCGGTCCGTCACGCCCATCTCCACGGCCTTGTCGATGGCCGCTTCCGCGCCCATGGTTAGCTGCTCGATGTAGGTGTTGTTGACCGTTTCCGGGTCGCCGATGATCGGGATGGTGGCGTTGTTGAGGATGGCGTAGCCGGCCAGCAGCAGGAACAGATGCGAGGCGCCGCGCATCGCCACGTAGCGCTGGGTGGAGCCTTCCACCTGGCCCGCCGTGTCGGCGTCGTTGTACTCCAGCGGATAGGCCCACAGAATCGTCGGCAGCCGTTCGCCCTGCTTGTAGCCGGGCGGCAGGAACAGCGTGAAAGAAAGCTGCACGCCGTCCTTCCGCTTATAGGTGACCAGTTCGCGGTGGATACCGCGCAGTTGCGGTGTGGGGTCGGTGAACGAGGTCAGCGCCGTGCGCGTGTCGCTGCCGCGCGTGCGCAGAAAGAGGTTCGGCGGCGTGTCGGGCGTTTCGTAGCGCGTGATGAATTTCGAGCCGTCGTTCGCCAGCAGCGCCACCACGGTCTCATAGCCGCGCTCGCCGGCGCGGAAGATCTCTTCCGTCTCGCCGCTGGCCAGGTTGTAGCGCGTGAGGAAGGGGCGGTCGCCCCGCGGCGTGGCGCCGTCCCCGGCCAGGAAGATGAAGTCGCCGGTCTGATCCAGCACGGATTCGCCGCTGGGCATGCGCTTCATCAGCGGCGAGCCGGGGTCCTTGTAGCGGTCCTGCACGTTGCGCGACCACAGCAGGCGCGGCTGCGCCGAGGGGTCGTCCAGGAAGATGCGCACGGTCTCGGTCCAGCGGCGGTCGCGGTCGTAGTCGGAGACCAGGGCCAGGCCGCCGGATTCGCCGTAGATGACGCCGCGGGCGCGGTGCCTGGTCTTGTAGATCTCGACGGGCGCCGCGGCGAACGGAGCGCGCAGCATCATCAGCCGGTCGCGGAAGGGCGCCTTGGTGCGCGGGTTGCCGCCGTCCAGCGCCTCCCACCACATCAGCGCCGCGCCTTCCGTCGGCCGCCAGTCCAGGTTCCGCGGCCCCGTTGGGACGCCTTCGATGGGGACGCGGTCCTCCAGCGGCGCGGAGTGAACCTTGTGCGCCATTCTGCCGGCGCGGTCCCAGATCTCCACCTCATGCGGGAAGCTCATGTAGGCGTGCAGGTAGGAGTAGGGCTTGTGCACCGTCGAGACCAGCAGGTACTTCCCGTCCGGCGAAGGCTCGGCCGAGGTCACCACGCCCGGCTTGCCGATGGGCGTCACCTGCAGCGTGGCTGCGTCGATCGACGCCAGTTGCGACGTGCAGTAGTAGTCGAACAGCTTCTCGTCGTACGGGCTGGTCAGCATGTCCTGATACGTGCGCACCGGGCCGGCCCGGCCGGAGGACTCCTGCACGTTCGGGCCCGCCGGCGCGACCGGCTTTTTCGGCGCCGCGCCGCGCGCCG
>DAHVTI010000175.1 GCA_027324255.1 Bryobacterales bacterium
CCGTTCGGCAGCGCGATCGAAACCCGGTGCCGCCTGCCCGTCCGCACCGCGACCCCCAGTTTCTTCGCGAACGGCTCCACCGCCTCCAGGAACAGGTGTCCCTGCCGTTCCCCCGGCGCCACCACCAGAACCCGCGACCCCGCCCGGAATGTCGCCGTGTGCAGCGCCTTGATGGCCGCCACCGTCGACTTCCCCCACTGCCGCGTGCAGCACAGCAGCAGTTGTTCGGCCTCACAATCCAGCACCGCCCGTTGCGTCTCGTCCGCCTCAAACCCCAGCGCCGCCCGCGCCCACTCCGAAACTCGCGGGACACCCTCCGCCCTCGGCGTCCTCCGCCACCTCGTCAACGATCTGAATTCCGGCATAATCCTCCCCACCAGCCGCGCATTCTCCCACACCCCGCCAAGCCCAATCCGTCCCCATCCCCCCATCCCCTGAAAATCCGCCGGATATTTCCTCCCCCATTTTCGTCACCGCCCCGCCGGCAGACCCCCTTCCGCCCCCATCGACGCCGACCCACAGTTCGTCTATCCTGTCCTCAGCAGCGTGTCTCATCTCCGCGCCCGCCGGCCCCCGGGCGGCCGCAGTCAACCACGTCCGAATACGCGTATTGGGAGGGTTCTTGCGATGATCGCCGTCCTGTTCAAGCGCCGCCTCTCCTTGCTGTTGGCCGCCGCCGCCCTCGTCGCCTGGGGCGGCTTCGGCCTCTGGCAGGGCCTCCACACCGGCTTCTCCGGAGGTCTCTATGACCCCGGGTATCGCGTCCCCGGCGTCCGCCCCGCCAGCCCTGCCGCAACAGCCGGCTTCCAGCCCGGCGACCGCATCGTCAGCGTCGAAGGAAAGCCGGTAGAGCAATTAGGCATGGAGTCCCGCTGGCCGCGTTCCCTGGCCCCGCAGCCCGGCCAGTCTCACCGCTTCGTCGTCGAGCGAGGCGGACAGCGGGTCAACATCGACTTCGTCTATCCCGCCCCTTCCCGCGCCGCCGTTGACAATCGCATCCGCAGCGCCCTCATCGGCCTCGGCTTCCTCCTCTTCGGCCTCTGGGGTTTCTTCACCGCCGGCACCCCTGCCGCGCTCGCCCTGCTCCACACCGGCCTCTGCGCCGGTGTCTCCATGGCCACCGGCCTCGGGCCGAACCTCGGCTCCTGGAACGGTCTCCAGGGCCACCTCTCCACCGCCGCCGCGGCCCTCCTGTTCCTTCTCCTGCTCCGCTTCTTCCTGCTCTTTCCAGAACCCAAGCCCCTGGCCGCCAGCCGCCTCCTCTGGGGGTCGCTCTACGGCCTCTGGGCCGCATTCCTGGCCTTCCTCGCCGCCGAGCTGATCACCCATCCGGCGTTCTACTACACCACCGGCTCCGTAGCCTACCCCCTCATGCTCCTCTACTGCCTGCTGATCCTGGCCGCCATCGTCCACACCCTCGCCAGGTCCCCCCGCCCCGTCCTTCGCCGCTCCGGCCTGCTCTGGCTCCTCGGCGCGATTCTCATCGCCCTCGCCGGCGCCCTCTCGAATCGCTTCCCCGGCTGGACCAGCGCCCTCCCTGTCCTCCTTATCCCCTTCGCCCTCGCCCTCGCCGTCAGAAACCAGGCCCGCGCCGCCTGACCCTCGCGTCCCGTCGCCGCCTCGCGAAAGCCCGGTCCGCTCGCTCACGCGCCCTGCCGGCCGTAAGGCCGCCGCCCCTCCGCCCGCCCGTCATTCATAGCGCAGCGCTTCAATCGGATCGATCTCGGCCGCCTTCATCGCCGGGTAAATCCCGAACAGCACCCCCACCGCCACCGACACCCCGAACGCCACCGCCACCGACAGCGTCGTCACAATCGTCCGCCATTCCGCCACCGTCGCAATCGTCCAGCTCAGCGCCACCCCGAACACCACCCCCAGCACCCCGCCCCCCATCGAGATCAGCATCGATTCCGTCAGAAACTGCCGCACAATGTCGCTCCGCCGCGCCCCCATCGCCCGCCGGATCCCGATCTCCCTCGTCCGTTCCATCACCGTCGCCAGCACGATGTTCATGATCCCGATCCCGCCCACCAGCAGCGAAATCGCCGCGATCGCCACCATCACGTAGGTGAATATCGCCTGCGTCCGCTTCTGCTGCTCCAGCAGCGCCGCCGGAATCGTCACGCTGAAATCCTCCGTGTTGCGGTGCGTCGAGTTCAGAATCGCCGTTACCACCTTCGCCGTCTGCAGGCTGTTGGCCTCCGGCTTCAGCCGCAAATCGATCCCGTCCAGTTCATCTTTCAAAAAACTGCTCGTGTCCCAAAAACGATAGGAAAACGTGTTAATCGGAATATATATCGCGTTATTCCGGTCGAACGCCTTGCCCTCGCCCCCCGCCGACGCGATCTGCTCCTCCAGCACCCCCACCACCCGCAGCCACGTGTCGTTCACCTTCACGTACTTGCCCTCCGCCGGATCGTACCCCAGCAGCCCCACCTTCGCCGCCTCCCCCAGCACGCACACCGCCGCGCTCGCCTCGTTGTCGGCGTCCATCAGCAGCCGCCCCTCCATCGCCCTCTGGTTGTGGATCCCCGCGAACGTCGGCCTCACCCCCACCATCTCCGGCATCGCCCCCGCCGGCTTGGGCAGCACTCGCGCCGGGTGCAGCGCCTTCCGCGGCGACATCGCCTCCAGCCCCTCCACGTTCGCCTCCAGCACCCGCGCGTCCCGCTCCGTCAGCCCCGGCGACGACCGCCGCCGCTGCTGCAGCTCCTCGTTGCTCCTCGCCGGACGCGAATCCACCAGGATGTTCCTCACCCCCAGTTGCTCGATGAACTCCAGCGATTCCGCCCGCGCCCCCGCCCCGATCGACAGCATCCCGATCACCGAGCCTACCCCGAACACAATCCCCAGCGCCGTCAGGAACGTCCGCGTCTTCTGCGCCCGCAGGTTCGCCAGCGCCTCCGCCAGGTCCACCAGCACGTTCCGCGTCACTGCCGCCGGCCGCTTCATCGTCCTGTCGCTCTCCTTATCCCTTCCCCATCGCCTTCATCGCTCCGCCCCCGCCGCTCTCCGCCCCGCTCTCGCGATCCTCCGGATTCGCCAGCGCCACCCGCTCTCCTTCCTGCACCCCTTCCACCACCACCTGGCTCTCGCTGCGCCGCACCAGCTTCACGTCGCGTGCCTGGAACCCCTGCCTCGTAGCCACGTAGACGAAACTCTTGCCCCCGCGCTCGAACACCGCCTGCGCCGGCACCCACACCACGTCTTTCAGCGTGTCCGTACTGATCACGATCACCGCGCTCATCCCCGGCCTCAGCTCCGGCACCGCCGCCTCCACCTTCAGCTTGCACTCGAAGCGCCGGTTCCACGGCGGCCCCGTCGTCCCCCCCAGGTCCACCACCTTCGCCCGCAGCAGCCGCCCCGCCAGCGCCACCACCCGCACTTCCGCCCCCTGCCCCGCCGCCAGGTGCCCGCGGTCGCTCTCCGCAATCTGCGCCGTCGCCTCCCATTGCTCCATGTCCGGGATCTGCGCCACCGCCATCCCCGCCCTCACCTGGTCGCCCACCTGGAACAGCGGAAACTGCATCCCGGCGAAAAAGAAGTTGCTGTTAGTGTTCCGCTCCACGTTCACGTAGCCCGCCGCCGGCGCCTTCAGCGTCATCTTCTCGATGTTGCCCCGCGCCGTCGTCGCCTGGATCTCCGCCTTCTTCCGCGCCGCTTCCTGCACCGCCACCGACGCCTTCGCCGCCGCCTTCCGCTCCGCGTAATCCCTTTCGATCCGCCGCAGCCGGTCCTTCGCGTCCGCCAGCGTCAGGTCGTTCTGCTTCGCCGTGATCCCCGCCACCAGCGGATTCCGCCGCGTCTCCAGCTCCGCCAGCTTCACGTCCGCCCGCGCCTTGATCAGCTCGTACTCCAGCTCCTCCTCCTTCGCCAGCGACTCCTGCGACGCCTGCGCCACCGCCTGCTGCGCCTCCGCCAGGTCCGATTCCGCCTCCCTCAGCTTGTACAGCTCCTCCGTCGTGTCGAACTCCGCCACCACCTCGTCCTTCTCCACCACCTCCCCCGACCGCCGCAGCGACGTCAGCGTCAACTGCGGGTTCCCCGTGCTCGGCGCCAGCAGCATCTTCGAGTTGCCCCCCTGCAGCGCCCCCTTCGCCGTCACCGTCAGCCGCACCTCCCCGCGCCGCACGCGCGTCGTCGGCACCTCCACCTTCTCCGCCTTCCTCAACTCCGGCAGCGACGCCCGCCCCCGCCACACTCCATACCCCGCCAGCGCCAGTGCCGCCGCCAGGGCCGCCCTCTTCGCCCACTTCATCGCTTCCCTCCCGCGCCCCGCTTCGCCCCGCCCTTCTCTTCCTCCTCCGCCAGCGTCACCTTCGTCCCCGCCTGAATCCCCCGCACCGCCACCTCGTCCGGATTCCGCGCCACCACCTCCACCCCCGCCGGCCGCAACCCCCGCTCCGTCACCGTCACCACCATCGGCTTGCCGTCCCTCGTCACCACCGCCCGCGCCGGCACGCTGATCGCGTCCGCAATCCGGTCCACCACGATGTCCAGCCGCCCGTTCATGCCCGGCCTCAGCCGCCCGTCGAGCTCCGCAAAGTCCGCATACGCCCGGAAATTCCGGCTCGGCGGCCATTCGAAATTCTGCTCCGTCAACGGCGAAATCGACTTGAGCTTCGCCTCGAACGGCTTCTCCGGAAACGGATCCAGCACAATCTTCGCCACCTGCTCCGCCTGGATCCGCCCCCGCTCGATCTCCTCCACCTTCGCCTTCAGTTGCAGGCTCTTCAAATCCGGAATCTCCGCAATCCCGCTCCCCGGCCAAACCCCGTCCCCCACCCGGAACGGCCTCGCGTTCACCCACCCCTGCGAATAGTTCATCAGGAAGTTCACCACCCCCTCCGAAGGCGCCTTCACCTCCATCTGCGCAATCCGCTGCCGCGTCAGCTCCGCCTCCGCCTTCACTTTGTTCATCTGGCTCGTCAGCGACGCGACCTTCGCTTTCGACGACGTCTGGTTCAGCTCCAGCTTCGCCTGCTGCGCCTTCAGCTTCTGCTCCGCCAGCGCCAGGTCTACCTTCGCCACCTCCGCGTCCAGCGTGCTCAGCAGGTCTTTCTTGCTCACCTCCAGCCGCGCCCGCTCCACCGCCGACCGTTGCGCCGCCACCTCCAGCCGGTCCTGCTCCAGGCTGATCCGCGCCTCCGCCGCCGCCTGCTCCAGCGTCGCCTGCGCCTGCTTCATCTCCGCCTCTTTCTCGCTCAGTTGCCTCTGCGCCGTGCTCCCGTCAAACCGCAGGATCACCTCCCCCGCCTTCACCGGCGCCCCCGCCGCCATCATCCAGATAATCCGCAGGTCCGGCACGTTCAGCGGAGCTGTGATCTGCACCGACCGCCCCGCCACCAGCTCCCCCCGGCACGACACCGTCACCAGGAACTCCCCCCGCCGCGCCGTCGCCGTCGGCAGGTCCGTCGTGAATCCCGTCCCCGTCTTGCCCCACATCACCCACGCCGCCGCCCCCGTCGCGCACACCCCCGCCAGCGCCCCCATCCACCACCACCGCGGCTTCTGCCCTCGCCCCAGGCTCATCGCACCTTCACCTCCAGGGAAGCCGACAGGTCCGGCAGCAGCCGCGGGTCGATCTGCCCCAGCCGGAACCGCGCCGAAAACGTTCGCACCGGCGAATCCAGCCCCGGCGTCGCCACCGGGCTCGCCGCGTCCAGCTCCGCGTCGAACGCCGCCCCCGGATACGCGTCCAGGTACACCTTCGCCCTCGCCCCCGCCGCCATCACCGCAAAGTCCGGCTCGTTCACCAGCGCGTCCACCACCATCCTCGTCGGGTTGAACACCCGCACCACCGGCTGCCCCGGCCAAAGCTGGTCCCCCTCCTGCGGCGGCCCCATGGACCCGTTCCGCCACGTGTTCTCCAGCGCCACCATCCCGTCCCCCGGCGCCTTCAGCACCAGCCGCTCCATGTTGTTCCGGATCCGCTCCAGCGCCAGCCGCTGCCGCTCCACTTTCAGCTCCAGCACCCGCGCCGCCGCCCCCTCCGCCTCCCGCCGGTGCCCGCCCGACTTCTTCAGGCTCGCCACCCGCGCCACCGCGCTCCGCTCCCGTTCTTCGTTCTTTAACCGGTCGATCTCGCTCAGAATCGGCCCCTTCTTCAGCTCGATCCGCGCCTTCTGCAGATCCGCCTCCGCCTCCCCCAGTTGCGACTCCCGGTTCTCCGCGTCACTCCGGTTCTGCGCCCGTTTCTGCTCCAACTGGTGCGTTAAATCGTCCAGCTTCGCTAGCGCCTCCCGCTCCTGGTCCCGGAACGTCGTCTGGTCGAACTCCGCCACGACATCGTCTTTTTTCACCCGGCTGCCGTTCGGAATCAGCCGCGCCAGCGTCACCCGGCTGTTCTGCCCGCTGATCTGCGGCACCCGCAGTAAAAACGACTCCAGCGCCTGCACCACCCCCGTAATCCGCGAAACCTCCGCCCGCCCCACCCCCGCCGCCTGCGTCTGCGGCGCCGGCGCAGCCTCCACGCGTCCCGTACCCTCCCGGCACCCGCCGCAGATCAGCGCCGAAAAACACGCCAGCGCCGCCACCCCGCGGCTTACCCGTGCGTTTTGGATAGGAACCTCCTCTATTCCCCACATTAGACGCCGCAGCTACCCATTTCGTTTAGCGGAAAGTCGCAAAATAAATCCCCAGCTTCTTACTCCGGTTTCAAACCGGACCGGCCGGGCTCCCCGCCGCCTCTTCGAGATACCGTTCGGCCCCACCCCAACGCAGCTCCCGAGTCCGTGACGCCCTTGCGTTCATCCTCATTCTTCATTCCTCGGTCTGCAATCCCCAACCTGGAACCGGCACCCCTGGCTGGACCGTCTTCGGCTGCTCAGGTATGCTGGATTCGATCATGGCCGGCTCGGACCCAGCCCTCCAGTCGCTCCACGTCGTCTGCTACTCCGGACACAAGGGCGACGAACGGCCCATTCGCTTCCGCCTGGGGGCGGCGGACCACTTGGTGGAGCAGGTGCTCGACCAGTGGTACGGGCCTGAGGATGCCTTCTTCAAGGTGCGGGCGGACGACGGGGAAATCTACGTGCTGCGGCACAGCCTTGGAACGGCCGAAGGCTCGTGGAGCCTGGAGTCGCAGCGCGGCGGAGCCGCTTAGCCCGCGGCCGCCATTGTCCGTGATCGGTCCCGGAGCCGGCGCGCCGTCCGGTTCAGCACCTGCCTGCGCTCCCGCGGTCCTGCTGGCCGCTGACCGGGCGCGGTTGCGGATCCCGCCCCCCAGTGCCAGGGACCTGCCAAAGACCTCGGGTATGCCCCACCCCGGCCGTCGCGCTGCCCAGCCGTCCCAGGCTGGCGCTGTCGGGCTGCTGGCTGGGCGCGGGGGCGTTGCCCCGCGGCGCCGCCGGCCGCAGGTGGTCTTCTCTGGCCTGATGCAGGCTGCGGATGAACTCCCGCAGCCACGGAACCTCGCCGCCGGGAAATCGCAACGTCCTGTGCGCCGCGCCAATCCAGATGGTCAGCACCGCGCTCCGTGAGCGGTGGTAAAGGAACACCAGGGCCGCGGCCGGCAGCGAACCGAACAACAGCGCCCGGCCGACCATGCCGGCCCGCGTCCGCTCCGCGACGAAGACCAGATCGGGCAGGAAGCCGGAGAGCAGCGCCAGCCCGGCCAGCCCGAGCAGCCACGGCTTCGGCCGGAACCGCACTTCGCAAGGGCCAATCTCGGAAAGCGGCGCGGAGAACGAACCATCGGAGCCCGCCTGGCCCCCCAGCAGCAGCCGGTGAGTCGTGATGCCGAGGCCTGAGCGATGCACCTTCAGCATGATCTCCCCGCGCATGAGCTTTTCGGGCATGATGATTGGCCGTCTCCCTGCCCCCCTATCGGCCCTTTGCGAACAGGACTGTATAGTCTGAATAACGATTCCGCCCCCAGTCCCCGAGCGCAGCGAGGGGCTCTCGCCCGTTCCCTCAAGAGCGACAGTCACCCATGCCGGCTTCGCCCGAGCCGTCATCCTGCCTGTTCCTCGAAAACCCCATGACGCCCCGGCCTGTCGCCCCGTCTTTATGCCGTAATCTCCACCCGGTTCCCATCCGGATCGAGCACGACGCTCTCGTAGCATCCGTCGCCCGTGCGCCGCGGCCCGTCCACCACGGAGAACCCGTCCTCCCGCAGCCGCCCCGTCATCTCGTCCACCCGTTCCGCCGACCCCGCCGCGAACGCCAAATGCGTCAGCCCCATCCGCTGCGCCCCGGCCTCCAGCAACACCGGAGCCAGCGTCGCAGTCGTCATCACCTCCATCCGCGCCCCGCCCTCGAACCGCAGGAAGCACGACTCGAACCCCTTGGCCGCGTTGACATACCTCTCCCCCGCCACCGCCCCAAAATAAGAAACGTAAAATCGCACGCTCCGCTCCAGGTCGCTGGTCCAAAGGGCAACGTGATCGATTCGCATCTGAAGCCGCCTCAGACTGGTTGATTTCGACGGCCTGTTCCATGCCATGGCCTCAAACTCATTCGCTGACAGAAAATGTGACCGGAAACAAGCCGGGTGCGCAACGGCGATTTGGACCTCATTGGGACTTCATGCGCTGTTCCATGCGAGTTCGGACCTCATATTGAGCCGGGTTCTCGGCCAGCGGCGTCAGCGTTTGGACCTCCCTCTTCCCGCGCAGTGACCGTGGCATTCCCCGTGCTTTCACGCGCACCCGCGCCGCCGAAGCCGCCCTGCCGAATCCTTGTGCAGGACGAAGAATAGGGAGCTCTGATATGGCGGCAGGCCCCGCTGGCTCCCTGGTGGCCGCCATGGACGTGAAATCAATGCGGCGCCACGAAAGTACTCACTGCCCCGACAACGCGCCCGGCGGTCTCCAGCGCTGCCATCGCTTCACTTTCGTCCGGCTCGCGCGGCGCATCCAGGTAACGGAACACCACGGCGTAGTCGGTCAGGTCCGAAGCGTCTTTGAACAGCGGGACAAGGGACGGATTCAACGCGGCGAACTGGCCACCCAGTTCATTCAAGTCGTGCGTCTTGCGGAAGGTCACGTCGTGAAATGTGAGAAAAGCTTTGGCGGCCTTCTCGGCGGCCTGCTGGCTATGAAAGACCGAGCGGGATGGCTCAGCCGATGCCAGCAAGCGGGCGGCGTTGAGGTCCTTCCATGCCTGCGCAAGCCACCGCGCTGCCTCATCACGCCGCGACTCTTCGGGCGTCATAGAGCACTCTCCCCTCTCGCATGATCGTCGCCGGCAGGGACGCCTTCACGTGCGTGGCGCGCATGTCGAAGTCGCTTGCCGGCCATCGGACCACATCGGCAGCCGTGCCGACGCCCCATAGAGCCCGGTGCACTCCGGGCCGGTAGAGATCCTGGGGCGCATCATCCGGCAGGACCACGCAGAAATCGAGATCGCTATCGGGACCACCGTCCCCCCGGGCGGCTGAGCCGAACAGATAGATGCGCTCCGGGTGGTAGTAGTCCACCAGGCGGCGCGTAATCTCCGTGATGGCTTGGTCCTGCGTCATCCAATTCCATTGTGCACTGAAAACCCGCGCTGCGCGCTCAATCTCGCCGGGTCTCGGCCGGACGCTGTGCTCAGGTTCTTGGCTGGTGACGCGGCGAAGGTCCTGATGAGCATTCGGGCCGGCACCTTCTTGGAAACACGCATGATCATGGTCTCCAGATCAATCGCTTCGCGGCGCACGTGGCCCGCGCCCCGCGTCCACATTGGCCTCCCCGGCTCGGGAATACCGCAGGTGCGAAACGACTCTCAGGGCCGCACGGTTGTCCATATTGCACAGTGGCATTTGCGTGTACGGTTGCGGCGCTGTAAGCAGTCAGTCCCGTGCAAATTAGCTCCTGCCACCTGCCTGAGTTGCAGGTAGGCGGCGGGGGCTCACTCTGGTAGGTTGGCTCAGGTTCCCGGCAAGAAACTGAAACGCCCATCAGGAAGCCGGAGTGACCGGCTTTCCGCCTGATCCCCGACGGCAGCCATGCCACCCCCAGTCCTGCCCGAGGGTCGTTATGCCGTGATCTCCACCCGGTTCCCATCCGGATCCAGCACGACGCTCTCGTAGCAGCCATCTCCAGTTCGCCGTGGCCCATCCACCACCGCAAACCCCTCCTCCCGCAGCCGCCCCCTCAACTCGTCCACCCGTTCCACCGCCCCCGCCGCGAACGCCAAATGCGTCAGCCCCATCCGCTGCGCCCCCGCCTCCAGCAACACCGGAGCCAGCGTCGCAGTCGTCATCACCTCCATCCGCGCCCCGCCCTCGAACCGCAGGAAGCACGACTCGAACCCCTTGGCCGCG
>DAHVTI010000499.1 GCA_027324255.1 Bryobacterales bacterium
ACCACGTTCGGCTGGTCCCCGCCCTGCGTGATCACGTAGTGCGAGCGGTGCTCCGGCCGCAGATGCTCGCGCCGGAAGTTCCACCCGATATCCATCAGCTCCACCGCGTCCAGCGCGCTGCGGCCCGACCACGGAGAACCCGCCGAGTGCGCGCTCCGCCCGTGAAACGTGTACTCCACCGACACCAGCCCCGTGCCGCTCGGCCCGTACCCCGTGCCGAACTCCGACGCGATGTGTGTCGAGAGCATCGCGTCCAGATCCTTGAAGAGCCCCGCGTTCACCATGTAGGTCCGGCTGCCGATCAACTCCTCCGCCACGCCCGGGTACACGCGCAGCGTCCCCGCAATCTTGTGCTTCGCCATCAACTCCTTCACCACCAGCGCCGCCGTCACGTTCACCGCCTGCCCCGCGTTGTGCCCCTCGCCATGCCCCGGCCCGCCCTCGATCAGCGGCTTGTGCCACGCCGTGCCGGGCGTCTGCGAAGTCTCCGGCAACCCGTCGATGTCCGCCATGAACCCGATCACCGGCTTGCCCGCGCCCCACTCCGCCACCCACGACGTCGGCAGCCCGGCCACGCCCCGCGTCACCCGGAAACCGTTCTTTTCGAGGATCCCCGTCACGTACTTCGACGTCTCCACCTCTTCATAGCCCAGTTCGCTAAAACTGAAGATGGAGTCCACCATCTGCTGCGTCAACTGCCGGCGCCCCTCCACCATCTCCCGCGCCGCCTGCTTCAGCACCGGCAACTCGGGCGTCTGAGCCGTGCAAAACGAAGCAAACAGGCTGCAAACCACAATCTGGCGCGTCATGCGGTCCATCTTACTAAGGTTCCCGAAAGGATGTGCTCCTGCGCCTCGCCCGAAGCGGAGCGCGTGCCGGGATGTTCGAAGAAGCTCCTGATCTCATGAGTCAGCTTCTGAACAGCAAAGAGGGCCGGGACCGGCAGGCTCCTCTACTCGGCACTCGATCGCGGTGCGGCATGGCCTGCGCGTTGATTCCAGACGTCGTTCCACACCTGCTCGCCGGGGTTGCCTTCGGACGGGCAGGGCGAGAGAAAGAACATGCGGCGCCGCTCCTGGGTGTAGATCACGAAGGGCTTCACGGCGCCGGAGCGATGGACTGAATGGCCATCCATCACCAGAGAGACCGGCTGCGCGGCCCCGGCCGGCAGACGACGGAGAACCGCGACGTAGACCTCGTGGTTGACGTGCTTGCCGGTCAGCATGAAACGTATCTGGCCGAGGCTCTTGATCGCGGAGCTCGGGCTGAAGCGAAACCGCGCCCCGTGCTCTTCGTGCTGTGTTCGCCTCGCCCACCGCATTCGCCGCTGTACCAGGTCTCCGCACCAGCCTGCCTGGCCATCTGCCGGATCTGTGGATACTCTGCTTTCTTCCAGCGTTTGACCCGCGCCGCATCCTGTTCGCAAGCCCGGTGCAGTGGACGCCGGCAACCCAACCCAAGCCGCTGCAGCAGCCGGTGGGTGCTGGATCCGCCTCACCGCCGCGATAGTCCAGAGGGCGGCCTGCTGAACTACCACTGCCGAGCCGCTGCCCGGCTCGGCAGCGTAGTGCTTGCGGCAAGGCATGGCGTCACTTCTGAGCGACGGCGAGCGCCGGAGGTGTGCGGCCGCGGCCATGGCGGGGGCATCTCCCGCCTGCCCTGAGGACTCTCCAGGGACCCCTCCGGCTCATGTTCCGAGGCTTCGAACTGCGATGCTGCCCGCATTGGGACTGGGCCGATCGACTTCTCGCGCCAAACGGGCTTGGCCTCAGAAACGCAGCCGCAGGCCGAACTGGATCTGCCTGGGATCGAAGGCCGACAATGGCTCCCCCGCCTTCAGGTAGTTCGGGTTCACGGCCCGCACATTCGTCCGGTTGCAGAGGTTGAACGCCTCTGCGACCAACTCACATTGGAGAGACCTGGAGAATGGCACGGTTCTCTGGAGCCGTAGGTTGAAGGACGCGTAGCCGGGACCCGTAAAGGCGTTCCGTCCCAGATTCCCAGGGGTGCCCGCTGCCGGAACGCGGAACCATCCGAAGCGCGTCTCAAGGCTGCCGGCCGTGCCCGCCGGGACAGCGTCCGGCCGGTCGCTGCCGGGTTCCTGGTCCAAGTTGTTATCCAGGCCGAGCAGCACGTTCACCGGACGGCCGCTGGCCAGCTCCAGGTAGGGCGACAGCAGCCAGTCCTTCAGCAGCCAGGAGGAGAAGTTCTTCGCTGGCCCCGGCGACCGCCTCTGATAAACCGCCGCCAGCACGAACCGCTGGCGTTGGTCGAAGAGAGAGAGCCCCTTTTCCGCGCGGAAATTTCGCATGTCCTGCGCGCGCGTATGTGGGAAGATCTCCTCCGCGTCGTCAATCGCCTTTGAAAAAGCGTAGGAACCGTTCAGCGTCAGGGATGCCCCGAGACGGCCTCGCAGCGCCAGCCGCAGGCCGTTGTACGAGCTGCACGCGCTGCCTTCGAAAACCATCGTTTCAGAGACCTCGGCCACGGGACGGAAATAGTTCATGGCAAGCAGTTCCGCTGGAGTGCGGCCGGCCGCCAGGAATGCCGCCGCGCGCCCCGAATCGGTCGGGTTGAAATCTCGCGACCGCGGCAGGTGCGTCCCTTTCACCCAGACGTAGCCCGCATCGAGTGTCAGGCCCGGCCGGAGTTGGCTGCTGATCACGAAGTTGGCCTGCTGGGTGTTGCCCATGCCCCACCCGGCCGAGAAGGCCACCAAGCCGCTGCGTAGGGCGGCGCCAGACTGAGCGGATAGCTTCTGCGCATCGGATTGAAAGACCGCTGCCGCGGCTGCTCCCGGCAGGATGATGCGCGTCATCTGCGCGCCGTCGCCCACTGCCGCCAGATAGGTCGCCAGGTTGAGCAGGCGGTCGTAGAACAGCCCGTAGGACGCGCGGACCGTCAGCTTTCCGTCGGCCAACGCCTGGTAGGCGAAGCCCACCCGCGGCTGCACGTTGTTCGAGTCCAGCGGGGGAGAACGGCGCAGCGACAGGGCGGAAAACACCTGCTGCATGGACTGCGAGCCGGGCATCAGCGCATCCGTCCGCTCGAGGTCGTAGCGCAGCCCGAAGTCCAGCGTCAACCTGGGTCGAGCCCGCCAACTGTCCTGGACGAAGATGCCGAGACTCACCTTGCCTGCGTCGGCCTGCGGGTTGCCGAACTGTTGAACGAAATTCGAAGCCAGGCCGAGGCCGTAAGCCTGCGCGGCGGTCAGCGACGGGGAGCCCGCGGGCGCTCCCGGCGCCGGCAGGGATGCGAAGGTGAAAAGCCCGTTCGTCAACCGGTGGTAGTCCACGGAGGTGGGGCATAGCATCACGTCGCCCCCGGCCTTCATCGTATGGTTGGCGATCGAAAGGGTCACGGCGTCGTCGAAATGAACGTGATTCTCTTTGCGGTAGTGCGGCAGGATATTCTCCCGGCCCACGAAAGCGACCCCGGGGATGTTCACCGGCGCGCCCAGGCCGTTCGGAGTCATTTCAAACTTGCGTTGCCCCCAGGAAAAGCGCAGATCGTTCAGCCCCCTCGGGCTCAACATGGAATTCACGGAGAGCACGGCCGTCGGATCCAGAACCGTAAGGGCGGCCGTTCTCTCGAAGGAAGACAGGCCGGAAATCTGGTCGTTGTTCTGAGCCTCGAATGAACTCAGCCGGTCGTGCGAGTAATTCAAGCGCGCCGAAAGCCGGTGGGCGCCGGCGAGTTCATGATCCAGCCGGGCCAGATAGGTGCCCGTGCGCTGGCTGACCGGATAGATGCCTCCGAGGCCGGCGAGCGGGGTGATCCGGTAGAGCGGCGGCGCATTCGAATCGGGATCGATGCCAGTCTGGGCAAGGACGGAACCCCGCACGGCCGACCGAACCGCCGGGTGTGATGGCTGTGTGGCCGCGAGCGCCTGTTGTGCCGGCGTAAGGCCGAGATCCCTGGCGTCGACTCCGATCCGCGAAAAACCGCTCTCCTGGCGCCGCAGTTGCTCGAAAGAGAGGAAAAAGAACGTGCGGTCCCTGCGCAGCGGTCCGCCGAGGCTCGCACCGTACTGCACGCGCGTGTACGGCGGGTCGCCCACCGTGGAGAAGGCGTTGGTGGCATCGAGGCTCCGATGGCGGAGGAATCCGAAGAGAGTGCCGTGGAAGCTGTTGCTGCCTGCCCTGGTCACGACATTGACCACGGCGCCCGAGGCTCGGCCATATTCGGCCTGGTATCCGCTGGTCAACACCTGGAACTCCTGCACGGACTCCATCGGCACGCTGCCGCGCACGCCGCCGGTCGTCTCGTCGTTCAGGTCCGCGCCATCCATCTGCAGCGAGTTCGACCTGGGGCGCTGTCCCATTACGTTGAAGCCCGATGACACCGCGACCGCGTGCACGCGGAGATTGTCGCGCTGTAGCCCCGCGTCCAGCAGCGCAAGGTCCAGGAAAGTGCGCTGGTTGATGGGGAGGCCGTGAATCTCCGTGGAGTTTACGTGGGTATGAACCGGAATCGTGTACGAATCCACCTCCCCGGCCGTCGCCTCCACGGTGATTTGCTCGCGATGAGTGCCGGGATGCAGGACAAACCGCAGCGCCGCTTCATGCCCCAGCAAGACCGTCGCGGCGGCCTGCTGCGCATCGAAGCCCTCAGCGCTGACTGTCACGGTGTAGTCGCCGGGGGCAAGGCCCGCCACGTAGACAAACTCGCCGGTCACCTTCAAGCTGCGGCTCCACTGCCTTGCCGCCATCCTCACTTCCACCGAAGCGTCCGGCACGTGCGCTCCCGATGCGTCTACCACCGATACCCGCAGGCTGCCGTAGATGGCCGATACCTGGCCCGCGCACGAGGCCGCACTGAGGAACAGAAGAAGGTGAAGTAATGTGAACTCTTTGCGCATCAATACCACCTCCCGCCTCTGCCCGGCGGGCGCCTCGGGGACGCCAGCCCCCACACACTCCTGAAACGCCGCGAGGCCTGCGGAGAGCTTCCTGGCAGGAGTTGCCTCCTACAGGGCAAGTTTAACATAGATGGCAGTTACATCTACTTTCCGCATGCCGCGCATCCTCTGGCGCAAGGCGCGGCGCGGGCAGGCGCCGGGGCCCTGGATTCCGCTGCTTCTGTCCCGAAATCGTGTGCTGGCCCACCGCTGCTCGGGTGGCCGCGGGGTGGCGGTCTTTTGCATGCTCCCGCCGCTTCGGCCATCCGCCGGTTGGAATCTCCGGTGACCTTTGCCGATTCGGGCAATCGGCGCGTCCTGGTAGCGCCTGCCCGGCCACGCAGGCCGGCGGCGCAGGGTCGCCTCGCGGCCTGTGCGGCGAGGTCCAGCGCCCTTCCGGCGCCCGGCAAAGCCGTGTTCAACCATGGCAAGGCGCTGTCCTGGGGCCGCACCCGGCAGCGGAATCTCAGCGCATCCGGGCACGTGCCTTATGCGAGACGAAGCTCCAATCCGTCGATGATCTCCAGGGACACGCTGTGGGACACGGGCAGGATTCGGCCGCCGCCCAGTTCCTGATAGGTCACCTCATTCCAGCGATCCGGATCGGCTGGCTCCGGCACCCCCACTTCGATCCCCGCCTGGGCCAGGCGGTGGCGAAACAATGGCTCCCGCGTCCCAAACAATGTGTGTCCATCAGGCCCGCTCATTGAAGATCTGCGGACACCATGGCTTCGGCTGTGGCGTAGACGATGCTGACGAGAGCCATCCCAACCGCTCGCTGCGCCTCATCGTAGACGATGTGCACGCTGTTCATCGCAATCAGGCCGAAGCCGGCACCTGCCATGCGAGGCCCTTCCAGCGCCTGGGCCCGCGCTGCGGCGGCGTCCGTCCAACGCCCTGCGCGCTGCCAGCCGGCGAACCACCGGAAATTCACGCCGCAGACCAGGATTGCCGCATACCCTTCGTCGCCGAAGCGTGGACTCCGGGCTCTCCCCCCTGGAATTCCCAACTTCCGCTGCATGCTCCCTCACTCAGATGGATTTGAGCGGTCGCGGCGAGGGGGAATCGGATCGTCCCGCCGCCGCCTCATTCAGGCCGCGATTGCCACGCCCCTTCAAGCGCGCGCCTGGCAATCCGCCATCGCTCGACGGCTTTGCCTGCAGGGCCAGTCGCCACTCTGCCCGTCGAGAGGCGCGCCGGCCGGTCAGGATGGCGGCCGGCGCTCCTCCGGCGTTCCGCTGCATCTCAAAGCTCCATATGGAGGCTTCGCAGGAAGCTCTCGTGTTCCGCGGAGAGCGGGACTTCATCCTGTGGGTTTCATGCGCGAACTCCAGGGAGCTGGGACCTGAGGTCGGAGCTAATGCCAGGCCGGAACCGCGTGGCGCCCTGCAGTTCCCTACTGTTGAGGCGGCGGCGCTACATTCTGCCGCTGCTGGCCGCGAAAGCCGCGGCCCATGCCTCGCCCCACTCCGATGCCCGCCGCCCAACCGCCACGGCCTGCTCGCATGGCGCCGGCTGCCCGGCCCTGACCGACAGGCCGTCCTGTCAGATCGCAGATGCCATCCTTGTTCTTGTCGTTCCAGGCATAGGGCGCCCCTCCTCGGCCGCGGCCCATTGTCTGGCCGCTGGTGGAGGTGGCGGATTGCCCCATCAGGAGCGCGGCCGTCCCGAACAGCAGCCCCATCGTGATGATCGAAATGTACTTCATCTGGCCTCCTGGCGGGTCTATTGCAAAACGCTGACCACTGCCCCACCCCCTGGGATTCAATAACTTCCGGAGCCAGGCGGCGCACGGGCGCGCAACTCCTGCGCGATGGCTCGCATCAACTGAGCAGTGGCTGCATAGTACATCAAGATGCAAATCACATTGGTTAGGCATCGCTGGTGGTGGAGCGCTGCCTCTCAAGGAGCCGGGTGATCGCGGCAGCTCGCCGCGCCGTGTCGCCGGAAAGCCTGAACGCACTGGGAGGTCTGCGTGTTCGTGCCGCTGAGGAAGGTCCTGCGAAGACAAGCCCCGACAGCGTCCTACCTCGCCTGAGCGCTTTCGGCCGGACGCTGCCCACCTGCCGGGGCCAGGTGCCGCCTTGGCGCGGAGTTGACTTCGCGCCGGCCGCGATCTTCGCGGACGCCGGGAACGCCGCAGTCACCTCTCATCAGGACCGGATCCGCGGGAAGCAGTTGCGCTTCTCAGCTTGCGGTACAGGGTGCTCGGGTTGATCCCCAGTTCGCGCGCCGCCTTCGTTTGGTTGCCTCCGTGCCGCTCCAGCGCCTCCTGGATGAGAACCTCCTCCATGGCCCGAATTGTCATTGGCCCCCCGGTGCCAGCCTGATCGGCGGCCGGCCTCAATTCGGGTGGCAGGTGGTTCAGCTCAATCCAACCGCCGCGGCACAACACAAAGGCCTGCTCGATCACGTTCTCCAACTCGCGCACGTTGCCCGGGTAGTCGTGCTTCATCAGGCATGCCATCACCTGTTCGGAGACGCCGGCGATCTCTTTCCCCTGGAGCCGGTTGAATTTGGCGATCAGGTGATCGATCAGCAACGGGATATCTTCGCGTCTTTCCCGGAGCTGAGGTATTCTCAGGTGGATCACGCGAATGCGGTAATAGAGATCTTCGCGGAACTTCTTCTGGCGCACGAGCTCCGTCAGGTCCCTGTTCGTCGCTGCAACCACGCGAACATCCACCTTCACGGCCTCCACCGAGCCCAGGGGCTCGATTGTGCGTTCCTGCAGCACGCGGAGCAGGCGGACCTGCATGGCGGGTGAAATGTCGCCGATCTCATCCAGAAAAATCGTGCCGCCGGAAGCCAGCTCGAAGCGTCCCGCTTTGTCCCGGCGCGCATCTGTGAATGCGCCAGCCTTGTAGCCGAACAGTTCGGACTCCAGCAGAGTATCGGGCAATGCCGCACAGTTCACGGCGATGAACCGCCTCCGCTTCCGGGGCGAGAGATTGTGCAGCGCGCGCGCGAACAGTTCCTTGCCTGTTCCACTCGCCCCCTCCAGTAGCACCGTGCTGCTCGATTCGGCGATGTCGGGGAGCGTCCCGAACAGTTGCCTCATGACGGCACTTCTCCCCACGATGTCCTCGAAGGTGTACCGCGACTCCAGTTCCTTGCGGAGTTGTTCGATGTTGCTGAGATCCTGAAAGGTCTCCACGCCGCCGATGACCTGGCCGTTCTCATCTTTCAGCAGCGCCGCGGAGATGCGAATCGGGATCCGTTGCCTGCTGGCGGTATAGATTTCGGCGGTGGCGTTGACAACAGGTTTGCCGGTTTCGATCGTACGCTTGAGGGCGCAGGCGTGCTCGCAGATGCTGGCGCGGAAAACCTCGCAACACTGCCGCCCGATTGCGTCCTGCCGCCCCACGCCGGTGATCCGCTCCGCGGCGCGATTGAAGGCCGTGATACGCCACCCCGCGTCCACGGTGAAGACGCCCTCGTTAATCGAGTCCAGAATCGGATCCCTGCATGGATCTTCCGGCACGCCTTCAGTTTGGCTCAGCTTGCGGCAAAATGCATCCTGAACATACGTAAGTGCGTGCAAAATGCACGCACACCCCCCCCGCCGGTTCGCGCCTCATCAACCCCGCCGGAAGGCCCTGCCATCTTCCACCCCCGACTTAGGCTCCGGGGGGATCAGTCGAACGCCGACGACGTTTTCCATTCCCTCCAGACGTTACCGACCAGGTCGACGCCGGGTTTGAGCGTGGGCTTCCCTGGCCGCCAGCCGGAGGGTGTGGCCTCCGTCCCTTTGGACTCGCGGACGAGTTGGAATGCCTGGACCTGGCGGATGGATTCGGACACGTTCCGGCCCACCGGCGGCGTGAGAACCTCATAGCCCTGGATCACCCCGTCCGGATCGATGATGAAACGCCCCCGTGTCTCCACGCCGGCCTCTTCATCGTAGATCCCGTAGATCTTTCCTACCTTGCCTCCACCGTCCGACAGCATGGGAAAAGGAACGCCGCCCTCCACCATCCTGGAGAGTTCCTGGTCGTTCCACATCTTGTGAACAAACATGCTATCGACGCTCACCGACAACACTTCCACGCCGAGCTTCTGAAACTCGGGATACTTCTCGGCGACCGCCGAGATCTCCGTGCTTCAAACAAAGGTGAAATCGCCGGGGTAGAAACAGAGCAGCACCCACTTGCCGAGATACTCGGAGAGCTTGACGTTGACGAATTTGCCCTGGTGATACCCTGGCGCGACAAAATCCGGAGCTTTCCTGCCGATCAAGATCACTTGTGAATCCTCCTTGGCCGATTCCTGTCTGGCAACTTCCTCTCCCACCGCGCCAGCCGTTTCAGCAACAGGACCGCTGATGGGCCGGGCGCATCCGGGCTTCAGATCTTCAGCCATGATGACCTCGCACTATCCAGCCTCGGAACGGTACACCATCCTCCGGAGCAACGGGCTGCCGCGGATAGCGTTACGTTCAGCGATTAGATACACCCGCAGGCAGGATGCCATTGGAAGGTACACCTCCCCGAAGGGCTTGTCAGCAGCCGCTGCGGAATCCTGCCTAGGGGCGGGGTGAGCTTCTTCGCTGCTGCCCTTGCGTGCATTCTGCATGAGAAGGTGTGAAGACAATCATGCAAGCTGCACTTCACTGCCCAGCGCGGCCGCGTCAAAGATGTTCCGAAACGGGGAGTTCGCGGTTGGAGTGAGGTGTGCCGGATGGAATTGTGATGAAAGTAGCCATCCCCTGCTGGCGGGAGCGCATTTCCCCGGTCTTCGACAGGTCGGGCAGGGTGCTGTTGATCGAAATCGAAGATGGACGGGAAAAATGCCGCAAGCACAGGACACTGACACGAACGGACGCAGTCGCCAGGGCTGGGGAACTCCTGGCAATGGGGGCCGACGTTCTGATTTGTGGTGCGATTTCAGCGCCTTTGGAATTCGCACTGTCTTCCGCCCATGTGGAGGTGAACGGATTCCTCTGTGGGCCGGTGGAAGAGATCTTGGCAGCGTACTTGAGCGGAGAGTTGGCCAATCCGGCTTTTGAAATGCCTGGGACGCGGCGTCAGCGGAGCAGGCAGGCAACGAAGGTTCGGAGTTCCGGTGGTGGGCGCGGCGCGGGAGATTGCGGGTGCCCAGGGCGTGGGACAAGCACTTCGCACGGCGTAGGCGGGCGACGCAGGCCAATCGAGAGCCCTGAGTGCGGGGCTCCGGTCCGCAAGATTGACGGAGCAATAGTTAAGGAGCGACTACAATGCCATTCGGAGATCGAACAGGTCCAGCCGGGCGGGGTCCCAGAACGGGGCGCGGCGCCGGCTATTGCAACAGATTCGGAGTGCCCGGTTCAATGAACTGGGGAGACGCTTGGAGCGGTTGGGGTCGAAGACTCGGCGGTGGAGGCCGGGGCTGGCGGAACTGGTTCCACTCGGCGCTACCGCTTGGGGGACCGCGCGCTGCAGATTGGCCGCCCGGCGTGGGCGGTGGCGGTTCTTCCTCCGGAGCGGCGCCATCCCACGACGAGGAACTGGAAGACCTGAAATACCACGCCGGCCTATTCGAGCGCACGCTGGAGTACATGCACAAGCGAATCGAGAGCTTGGAAGGCAAGACGGAAAAAGGACTAGTGGCAGCGCGGGCCCGGACGTCCCGGCCCTGGAGATCTTTGGCATCCGCGGCATGGCTGGTGCGGGTGCGGTGCGCCTGCCGGCTGGCAGTGGAGATGACGGTAATCTCGCGCTGCGGCAGGTGGGATTTCGAGGTGAGACTTCCGCAATCCGCCTCGGCCGGTGAAACGTCGCCCTTGGCGAGTCGAGGGCTCCGGCCGGGAGCGGGGCCGGTCAGGGACACCCGGGCAGACCGAAAAGACAAATTCGAGGAGGGAGTAACATGGCAACTGCTTGGATTCTGCTGGGGTTGGCCGCGATAGTTGCCGCCTCGGGTGCGTGGACCGTCATCCGTTCGGGGCGGCATCACCCGGCCGGTGACGGTACCCGGTCCAGGGTCTTCCGGCGCGGGGGTCGGCCCGGCACACGTGGAGAGAGTGACTTCCTCAACTTCGGCGGAGAGTGAAAAGCTCCGGTTCTCGTCTCTCCCTCAGGCGCCCACAGCCGGGCAGCGGCGCTGACGGCGGCGCTGAAGGGCGGTACCCAGCACGCGGTATACTTCCATCGCTTCGAATGGCTTGACCAGGAGGTCGTATGCGCCCAGATTGAGAACTTCGGCCCACATGCCGTCTTCGGCCAGGCGCGAAGCCACAATCAGAGAGGGGTGATTGGCAGAGTCAGAAACCTCGGCGAGCAGCTTCGTCCAGTCGCCGTCCGGCAGGTGATCGTCGCAGAGGATCACATCCGGCGGATCCTCCACGATCTTCGTGCAAGCCTCGCGGCAGGAATCTGCTTCGCGGGTGTTCCAGCGGGTTCGGCCAAGAATCCGACGCAAAGCCGCGAGATCCTCGGCCAAAGGGCAGACGGCGAGTACGCTGCCTGAATCGTTTCGGATGAGACGCCAGAGATCGGCGCCCGCTTTCGAAGTAGTGCTACACGACGGCTTCCCCATCGCGGCCTTGTGCTGCGCCGTTTGAGGCAAACGCCTGGCGGCGGCGGATTCACTCTTCATGGCCCCTCCCATGATGTTCTTTTAACTCCAACCTGATTTGCATATTTGGCGAGCCAAGATACTGCTCTATAGCTGGTTCCCGGTGGTGAGTTCCCGGGCCGCCTTATGACTCCTCCGCCAACATGAAGTTCGGAAAGTCCTCCATCATCCACGTGTTCTTCCAGGTCCGATAAATGATGCCCAAGAACTTCCTGGCCAGCACGATGATGGCCTTGCCGGCTCCGCGCCGCGCCCCGGCTTGTTCGTGGAACCGCTTGAGACATGGACTGCGGTTGGCCGCGATCAGGCCCACTGCACCAGCGCCCTTCGCCCCAGCTTTGGCCCCCGCTTGTGGATCCGGCCGCTGCGTTCGGTTTCGTTCGAGTTTGACACGCGGGGCACGATGCCGGCGTAGCTCGCCAGGCGCCCCTCATAGGCGAAGTCGTTCCAGTCTCCTTTCCGGTTTCCGCGGCTTGCGGTCAGTGGTCTGGATTTCCTCCCCCGGCCGTACTGCCCACCGCTTCCTTCCTCGGGGGCACGGAAAGAAGTCCCTCAACCAACGCACCATCCTCACCTCTGCGGTAAGCATCAAGCATTTCATCGTCCAAACGGTCTCCACGTGGATTCCGGCTCGAGACAGGGCTCATTCCAGGAACCGCCCAGCCGCTGCCCGGCCCGATTGCCGTGTCTCGCGGCTCAGGCAACCTGCTCAGCCCCGGCGGCCGTCCAATTGCACCAATCAATCCGGAGCGCGCGCTGATGCAATACGTATTCGGGCCGGTGCCATCGCGGCGACTGGGGCGGTCGCTGGGGGTAGACCCGATTCCGCTCAAGACCTGCAATTGGAACTGCGTGTACTGCCAGTTGGGACGGAGTGTG
>DAHVTI010000180.1 GCA_027324255.1 Bryobacterales bacterium
TTCGAAGCCGGTTTCTTTCTCGAACACGCCGCCCGCGAGGGCACCCACGCCTGCAATTACCTCCTCACCACCGACGCCGAAATGGACCCTGTCCCCGGCTACACCTTCGCCAACTGGGAACTCGGCTACGGCGACTTCCACCTCGTCCCCGACCTCTCCACTCTCCGCCGCCTCAGTTGGCTGGACCGCACCGCTTTCGTGCACTGCGACGTGGATCACGTCGGCCTCGCCCCCCGCGCCATCCTGCGCCGCCAGATGGAGCGCGCCGCCTCGCTCGGCTATCAGCCCAGGGCCGCCTCGGAGCTCGAATACTACGTCTTCCGCAACTCCTACCGTGATGCCGCCAAACAGGGCTATCAGAACATGGAGCCCCTCGGCTGGTACCTCGAGGACTACAACATCCTCCAGGGCACCCGCGAAGAGTTTTACACCGCCGAAGTCCGCCGCCACCTCAAGGCCTCCGGCATCGAGGTGGAGAACTCCAAGGGCGAATGGGGCCGGGGCCAGCACGAGATCAACGTCAGGTACGCCCCCGCCCTGCAGATGGCCGACGACCACGCCCTCTACAAGCAGTGCCTCAAGGAGATCGCCGACCAGTGCGGCGTCAGCGTCACGTTCATGGCCAAGCAGGCCTCCGGCCAGGCCGGCTCCGGCTGCCACATCCACTTCAGTCTCTGGAAGGGCGGCAAGAACGCCTTCGCCGGCAACAAGCAGCTTGGCCCCGTGAGCGGCTCCGACGCCTTCCGCTGGTTCCTGGGCGGCTGGCTGGCCCACGTCCCCGACTTCATGGTCTTCTACGCGCCCACCGTCAACTCCTACAAGCGCTACGAGGACCTCTCCTGGGCGCCCACGCGCCTGGCCTGGAGCCACGACAACCGCACCGCCGGCTTCCGCGTCGTCGGCAAAGGCCAGTCTCTGCGCATCGAGTGCCGCATCCCCGGCGCCGACGTCAATCCCTACCTCGCCTTTGCCGCTTCCCTCGCCTCCGGCCTCGACGGCATCGCCAACCGCATTGAGCCCCCCGCCGTCTTTGAAGGCGACGTCTACGCCGCGCGCACCCTGCCGCGCGTGCCCTACACCCTGGCCGAAGCGGTGGAACGCTTCGAGGCCAGCGAATTCGTCAAGGAATCCCTCGGCGCGGAAGCCGCCGCCCACTACGCGCACTTCTTCCGCAGCGAGCAGCGCGCCTTCGACCGCGCCGTTACCGATTGGGAGCGGCGCCGCTATTTTGAGAAAATCTGATCGACAGTCATCCGGGCAGAAAGGATCCCAGGCTCCACTCATGCGACTCCAGAACCAGGTGGCCCTCATCACCGGCGCCGGCAGCGGCATCGGGCGTGAATCCGCCCTCCTCTTCGCCGCCGAGGGCGCCTCCGTCGTTGCCGCCGACATCAACCTGGCCGCGGCGGAAGAGACCGCCGCCGCCATCCGCGCCGCCGGCGGGCAGGCGCTCGCCGTGAAAGCCGACGTCTCCCAGGCCGCCGACTGCGCGGCCATGGTCGCCGCCGCTGAGAAGGAGTACGGCAAGCTCACCGTGCTCTTCAACAACGCCGGCATCTCCCACGCCGACGACGACGATTCCATCGCCACCACCGAGGATGTCTGGGACCTCACCTTCGCCATCAACGTCAAGGGCGTCTTCCTCGGCTGCAAGTACGGCGTCCCCGCCCTGCGCCGCGCGGGCGGCGGCTCCATCATCAACACCGCCTCCTTTGTCGCCATCGTCGGCGCCGCGACGCCGCAGCTTGCCTACACCTCCAGCAAGGGCGCCGTCCTCTCCATGACCCGAGAGCTGGCCTGCATCCACGCCCGCGAAAACATCCGCGTCAACGCCCTCTGTCCCGGGCCGCTCCGCACCGAACTCCTCATGAAGTACCTCAACACCGAAGAGAAGAAGCAGCGCCGCCTGGTCCACATCCCCATGGGCCGCTTCGGCGAGGCCGCCGAAATCGCCAAGGCCGCCCTCTACCTCGCCTCTTCCGAATCGTCCTTCGTCACCGGCTCCGAGTTCCTCGTCGATGGCGGCATCACCGCCGCTTACACCACACCGCTATGAGCCTCCAGAAGACCATCTCCCCCGTCGACGGCCGCGTCTTCGTGGAGCGCGAGCTTGCCTCCGGCGCCCGCATCGACGCCACCCTCGACGCTGCCGTCGCCGCCCAGCGCCTTTGGCGCGCCACGCCTCTGGCTGAGCGCAGCGCTATCCTCACGCGCTTCGTCGAGATTATGGAGAGCCGCGCCGATGAGATCGGCGAAGAGCTCGCCTGGCAGATGGGCCGCCCCATTCGCTACGCCCCCACGGAGATCCGCCGCGGCTTTGCCGAGCGCGCCCGCTACATGATCTCCGCTTCGCCCGCGGCGCTCGCCGACATCCCCGTCAGCCCCGCGCCCGGCTTCACTCGCTTCATCCGCCGCGAGCCCGCCGGCGTGGTCTTCACCGTCGCGCCCTGGAACTACCCTTACCTCACCTCGGTCAATTCCATCGTCCCGGCCCTGCTGGCCGGCAATGCCGCCGTCCTGAAGCACTCCGCCCAGACGCCCCTCTGTGCGGAGCGCTACGAGCAGGCGTTCGACGACGCGGGACTGCCCGCCGGTGTCTTCCAGTTCCTCCACCTCAGCCACTCCGACGTCGAGCGCGTCATCGGCGATCCCCGCATCGGCTTCGTCGCCTTCACCGGCTCCGTCCCGGGCGGCCACGCCGTGCAGGCCGCCGCCGCCGGCCGCTTCATCGCCACCGGCCTCGAACTCGGCGGCAAGGACCCCGCCTACGTCCGCGCCGACGCCGACCTCGCCCACGCCGTCGAAAACCTCGTCGACGGCGCCATGTTCAACTCCGGCCAGTCCTGCTGCGGCATCGAGCGGATCTACGTCCACCGCGACCTCTACCCCGAGTTCGTCCGCCGCGCCGTCGAGCTCACCCGCACCTACGTCCTCGGCAATCCGCTGGATGCCGCCACCACCCTCGGCCCCATGGTCCGCGCCTCCGCCGCCGAATTCGTGCGCGCCCAGGTGGCCGAAGCCGTTGCCCAAGGCGCGCAGGCCCACCTCGATCCGCGGGACTTCCCCGCCGACGCACCCGGTTCGCCCTATCTCGCGCCGCAAATCCTCACCGGCGTGAACCACTCGATGCGCGTCATGTCCGAGGAGACCTTCGGCCCGGTCGCCCCCATCGTCTCCGTCGAAACCGATGACGAAGCCATTGACCTGATGAACGACTCGGCCTACGGCCTCACCGCGGCGATCTGGACCTGCGACGCCGACGCGGCCCTTCGCATCGGCGACTCCATCGAGACCGGCACCTGGTTCATGAATCGCTGCGACTACCTCGACCCCGCCCTGGCTTGGACCGGCGTCAAGGACTCCGGCCGAGGCTGCGCCCTCAGCGTCCTCGGCTTCGACCAGTTCACCCGGCCCAAGTCGTTCCACCTCCGGACCGTCACCGCATGACGATTGGCACCGCATGACCCTCGGTCTGCTCCAGTGCGATCACGCCGCCGGCGAATTCCTCCCCATCGCCGGCGGCCTCGACGCCATGTTCCGCCGCTGGCTGCCCGGCGCCTGGCGCGTCTACGACCTCACTGCCGGCCAACGCCCCGCGGCGCGGGATTGCGATGCCTGGGTCGCCACCGGCTCCCGCTTCTCGGTCTACGACGACGTGCCCTGGATCCACGCCTTCGCGGAGTTCGTACGAGAGATCCACGCCGCCCGCCGCCCGTTTCTCGGCGTCTGTTTCGGCCACCAGATGATGGCCCACGCCCTCGGCGGCAAGGTGGCCCGCGGCCCCCGCGGCTGGGGCGTCGGAGTGCACAACTTCCGGGTCCTCCACAAAGAGCCCTGGATGGACCCGCCGCTGGACTCCGTGTCCGTACTGATGAGCTGCCAGGACCAGGTGGAGGAGTTGCCCCCGGACTCCGTGGTTCTCGCTTCCAACAACCACTGCCCCGTGGCCCTGTACCGCTGCGGCACGCTGCTCGGCATCCAGGGCCACCCCGAATGGGACCCCGCCTACGCCGCGGCTCTTCTGCGAGCCCGCCGCGAGCGCATCGGGGCCGGGCGCGCCGGCGCGGCCTCCGCCACGCTCGACACCCCGCGCCATTCCGCCGAGATCGCCCGCTGGGCTGCCCACTGGCTCGCCCGGCAGTAGCCGCGTTCTATCTTCCGCGGCGGCCACCATCGGCCGCGGCTTCAGCCGCGGCGCTGTCCATTCCTTGTACCGCTGGATGTCGCGAGCCATCCTTGCCCGGTGTTCTGCAAATCCCGCCAGCGTTCGCGCTCCAGCGCACACCGCCTCGGGCGGCTCGGGCTGGGGCACGAATCGCTGCCACCACCGCGGGCTCCGCCGCGCCTGGGCCAGCGCGGCCCGCAACTCCTCCTCGCTTCCCATCGACAGCAGCAATCCCGTCGACACCACTAGCCGCCCGGACTCGTGCACTGCAAACGGTTCGTCGTAGTACACAGGAATCACCGGGCCGTTGACTTGCGTGCCCGGAAGCCGCTGCAGATAGCTCGCCAGCGCCGCGTCCCCGTACAGCATGAATTCGCCCGTCCGCGTCCGGATCGTGTGGATCCGGTTCAACTGCTCGGCGCACTTCGTCATCTCGCGCTGCGCCTCCATGGCGGGCAGGCCCATCATCATCGTCCACAGCAGGATATTCATGGGGAGTACCTGCGTGGTCTTATCGGCGTTGAATGCCGGCCTATTAGCTTCCTTTGCTCAGTACCACCAGTTTGTGTGATTCTCGCTGTGGCAGCGCAGCGTGCAGTTGCCCGTCCGCGTCCCCGTCCGCGTGTATCGCAGCACCCCGTAGGACGGCCCAACGATCTTCGTGTCGAAGTTCACCAGCATGGCCGCGCCGCTGCCCGTTACAATCCCGTGCGACGCATGGCAGGTCGAACACGCCGCCCCGAGTTGGATATGCAAATGGTGATACCGGAAGCTCTGGTTCGACCAGACACTGGCCGCCACGTCGTGGCACTTGTCGCAGAGCCTGTTTGCGGCCGCAGCCGCGGCCCCCGTCTGGATCTGCGTGAGCGTCATGGAATTGCCAGGCGTCCCCGGCGGCGTGTTGTACATGTAGCTTCGCTCCAGCAGGTGCACAATGTTCGACCCGTGCGGCCCCGCCGCTCCGTTCTTTGGTGTCGCCGCCGGATCCAGGTTCCAGCCCGTGTCATTGTTGTGGCAGTCCGTGCAGTAGATGATCGTACCCGCATTCAGCGGCCTGGTCAGAATGTTCGTCCCGCCCGGCGTGATCATGTACGTTCGCAGGCTCCGTACGTCCGTCGTCACCACCAGGTTGCGCGCTTTAGCAACCGGATGATAGGCGACCACCGAGTTGAACTCCACGCGCTTGTTGTAGCGGTCCACCCCCGTGTCAAACTGCCGGATCGGCAGCCTCCCGAATCCCAGGGAGTCCGTGCCCGCATTCACAACGTAGGGCTTGTTGGCGCTGTCCGCATGGCACTTGTAGCAGATCTCGTACTGGTTCGCCGCTGGATTGGCCTGCCCGCCACCCGTCTGGATGCCCCAAACCCGGCTCAAGGCCCCGCTGACCGCCGGCGCCGGCGCCGTGGCCGGATTCGCCGCGTGCCCGTTGTGGCAGTCTGGGCATTCCGCATGCCTCGCCGCCGTCGAACTGATCTCCGGCAAGCGGACCGCCGACGCCGGCCCCTCGGAGGCATCGTGGACAGATGCCGTCGTCAGCACCGGATGCTTGTACGGTTTCGCGAATTCGGTCTGGATGTTCAGCGATGCCGCCGCAACCGTCCCGTTGTGGCACTGGTAGCACGTCGCCGCGCCGATGAACTTCACCAGCCGCTGACCCACCGCCGGCGTGTGCGGCCGGTGGCAGCTTTCGCACCCGTTCTGGCTCACCCCCGTGTAGCCCGTGTGTGCTCCCTGCACGCTGGTATACCGTGCGTTATTTGTCCCGTTGGCCGGCTGTTTGTGCGAACTGGTATTCCAGCCCGCCTTCGTGTGGCAGGTCAGGCATAGCGCCGACGCGGCGTTGACCTTCACCAGGAACTTCCTCGCCGTCGGATCCAGGTCTTCCACGTGCGGGTCGTGGCACGTCACGCACTGCACCTTCCCTGATCCATCCAGCCGCACCCGGTCGTTCGCCGGCGGATTCATGACCTCCGTTCCGGTCATCGGCGTGAACGCGAAGGGATGGTCATCCCCAAAACCGGTCCCCTTGTGCAAGTTCGACGCCGATCCCGGCGGAAGCATGTAGTTCGGATTCTGCACCCCCGCCCCGTCCTGGAACGCCAGCAGCCCGTCGTTCATTGTGTCTCCCAGCGCCACTGTCCCGTCGTGACACGATAGGCACAACTTCGACGAGTCCGCCGCCCCTGGCTGGGTCACCGTCGATCTCAGCGTCGTGCTGCTGTACAGCCCGTACGCGGCCACGGCCGGCTGCCGGTGATTCCACAGCGGAACCTGCGGGCTGGCGTTGTGCGGCGCATGGCAAAAGACGCAGACCTGCTGCTCGGTCGAGGCGCGAATTGCCGCTGTGCTCGATGCACCGAAATTGTGCTTCGACGTCAGGATCCGGTTCTTGAAGTACTGCGCTCCCGCGGGTCCGCACACCGCTGCCAGCATCCCTGTGCACAACACCGTCTTAAAATCCCGGCGCATGGCCTAGTCTCCAGCCTCACCGCTTCGCGCCAGATACTGGAATACTTGAATCCGCCTCGCATCCGCCACGAAAATCCGGTTGCTCGCGTCGATGTGAATCCCCGTGGCCAGATAAAACTGCCCTGGCCCTGAACCCGTTGAGCCGAAATCCAGCAGGAACCGTCCTTCCCGGTCGAACACCTGCACCACGTCGTGCAGTCCCTCCACGACGTAAATGTGCCCCTCGCTATCCAACGAAATCCCCTTCGGCTTGTCGAGTAAGCCCGGCCCGTTGCCGAACCGTCCCACCCGGCCAAGATACTTGCCCTCCATGCTGAACCGCTGCACTCTTCCGTTCAGCGTGTCCGTCACCAGCACCTGCCCGCCCGCTACGCAGATCTGGGTCGGTGCGTTGAATTCCCCTTCGCCTTCTCCGCGTCCGCCGAACCGGAACTGCTCCCGTCCTTCCAGATCCAGCGCCAGCACGTTGTTTCGCAGGGTTTCCACCACGTAGAGCCGCCCCGCTGCCTTGTCGATGGCGATCCCCGTCGGCCGCTTGTATTGGCCTTCGGGTTCGCCCAGAACCTTCTTCAGGCGCCCGTCCGCTCTGAAAACGAAGACCTTCCCCAGGTAGCTGTCCGAAACGTAGATCGTGTCCGCCCCGTCCACCGCCACCCCGACCGGCGAGACCATCGCCTCACGCCCTTTCGTTCTCAGTAACTCGTACCGGCGCCGCGCGAAATCGAAAACGTGCACCGCTCTTAGCCGCGTGTCGGCCACAATCAGCCGTCCCTGGCTGTCGGACGCCATCCCGTAGGGCGCCACCATTCGCGGTTCGCCATCTTCCAGCCCGATGATCTTCCTCAATACAGCGGCGAGCGCCGAATGCCGTTTCAGCTTCAGATCCTTCGCCGTCTGAAACTCCGCCAGGTATTGAATTCGCGCCTCCTGCTTCAGCGGCGGCCAGAACAACTCTTGCTTCGGCGCCGCGAATACCTGATAGCGTACGTCCCGCGGACGCGATGCCACCAGCAGCAACATGGCGCACCCAGTCACGACCGCCGCCGATAGCCAGTTTCGCTTCCTGCCGGTTGTTATCATTCCTGACTCCATTAATCGGTGGTTTCCGGTCCTCTCGTTACAAAATGTGAAACGCACGCGACACCCGGATGAAATACGAGTTCCAGTTGTTCTGGATGGTGAAGTTCGCCACCCCTTCCGCGTGGAGCACTCCCGCCGTCACCTGGAACTTCCCAAGCCTGTAGGTGAGAAACGCTTCGTACTGCTCCAGCCGCGAATCCTGGCTCCCCAAGCGGAATACATACCGCTGCTGCGTGTACCGCCCCTGCAACTCCAGGCTTCGCCACGGCCGCAGCGTCATCGCCGCGCTGGTCTGCGCGCCCCGGTTCGGAATCAGTGGCGACCGCAGGATCTCTTCCACTGGAATCGTCACAATACCGCTGCCCAATCCGCCCACGGCGCCGTACAGGTAGCTCCGCTCCCCTTTCGTCACTGTCCGGATTCCCTGCAACGACACCCAGCGCTGGATCACCGACGCGCTCATCGTGTCCACCTTCATCCGTTCCCGGCCCCGCGCCGCCAGGATGTCCATCTCGTTGCGGTTCGCCTCCGCGCTGACGCTCAAGCCCCGCATGGCCCGGCTGTCCAGCCGCAGGTTCGTGAGCCGCGTCGTCGTCTCTCCGCCGATCTGGTAGATCTCCGGACGCCGGTACACCGAGTAGTCCCCGCTCAGTGCCAGCTTCGACAGGCTTCCCACCTGCAGACCCGCCGAATACCCCGTAATCGGAACCTGCCGGGACTCGCCCGACTGCATCGCCGCGAAGCCGATCCCTCTCGTCACGCTCGCCCGCGGCTCCACGATCCAAAACCGCTTGTGCCACGCCGCCCGCCCGCTCACGTTCGCCATCTTCGAGGTGGCTCCGGTTGCGATCGCCCATGGGCTCAGCCGCGCCACGTCCGCCATCACCCCGACCTCCAGCGAGGGCACTGGCCGGTAAGTCTCCGCCCCGCCCGTTCTCTGGAACGAATTGCCCCCGCCTGCCGCCGCCGTCTCCGCTGGCGCCTCCGCGGCCGTCAGGCCCAGCCGCGCTGTCCTGAAATCCGACCGGAAGTACTCATGAAACAGTTGGTAGTTGTGTTTTTCACTGGGCCTGCCTGTGAATTCGGCCCGCAGGTTTGTCAGCGGAAAGCGTTGCTTCAGCCCCAGCCCCTGGTTCGCGTATTCCTGGGCCTGGTAGGTCCCCAGCAACGTCAACATCCGCATCCCCGAGAAGTTCCGCTGCGTCGTCGCCTGCGCGAACTCCTGGTCCACCACCGCCTGCGTACCCCAGTCGTCCATCCGCCCCAGCGAATACCGCACTGAGTTCTGCCACCCTCGCCATGCATAGCCCACCCCGCTCGTCAGCAGCCGTGACCGATTCGGGCGCCTCAGCACCGCACTGGCCGGCTCAGACACCACGGAGCCGTAGTCGTATTGCGAATTGTCGTAGCCGACGTCCACCGTCGGCTTGCCAGCCTTCCGGTAGCTCCAGTCCACGCCAAAAGACTTCCTGAATGACGTTATGGTCTGCAGCCGCCGCTGTAGGAAATCACTGTTGTAGGAAACGTAGCGCACTCTCAGCGGATAGGCCGACTGCCGCAGGAATTCCACGCCCAGACCCCACCCCAGGTTCTGCTGCTTCGTCTCCGCGCCGTTCTGCGTCAGGGTGCCCCGCAGCAGGTTCATCTCTCCCGTGAAGCTCAGGAACCGCGGATCGAATAGGTACGACCTCGCGTTCAGATCGAAACCCCATGGAAAATCCGTCGTCCTCATCCCCGCCGTGCCCGTTCCCAGAGTGTCCATCCGCGAGCGCACGTTCGAGTAGGAGGCAAAGGCGTTGCCGTTCAGCGTCAGCGGCCTTTCCTGGCCCAGCGCGCACACTCCCACCCCGGCCGCCGCCATCGCCGACAGCAGTCCCCGGCCAGCCTTCAGCCTGCCGGGCTTCATCGGCCTGAGGCGCTCTGTTGCACGAGGTACTTGATCGAGGCGCCTTTCTTCAGCTTCTCCCGGAATGCCGTTCGCGCCGCCCTCCGCTTCTGCCCGCTTAACTCCTGGTTGATTCTACCGCGCATCTCTTCCAGGGTCATCTGTCGCGCCGCCTGACGCCCGCCGGCCCGGAAGACCAGCCACCCTTGCTCCACCTTCTCCGGCCCCGAAAGCCTTCCGGCCGGAGCGCCGAAGACCGCCCTCTCCGCCGCCGCCGGCAATTGCCCCCGGTGCACCGCGCCGTAGTCTCCACCCATCACCCGGTAGTCGTCATCCGAGTAACGCCGGGCCGCTTCGTCAAACTCCCCCTTGGCCTTCACCACCGCCGCCAGCGCCTGCTCTGCCTTCTTCTTCGCCTCCGGACCATCCTTCACGAAGATCGCGTGCAGCCTCAACGTCTCCGGCAGCAGATAGCGGGCGCGGTTCGCTTCGTAATGCGCCCATACCTCCGTCGCCGTCACTTTGGCCCGGTTCTCCACCTCCTGCCTGTACACTCTCTTCAGGACAAGTTCTTCCCGCACCCGCTTCTCTAGTCCCGCCGGCGTCAACCCTTCCACCCGCAGCGCTTCCCGAAAACTCATGGCGCTGCGGTACCGCCGCCGGATGCGTGCCACTCCCGCCTGAACCTCGACCGCCGGTACGCTGATGGCCCGTGCATTGGCGTATTGGAGGGCCAGTTTCCGCACCACCAACTCCTCCAGCGCACTCCGGCGCAGATCCATGCGCTGCTTCGAGTCCACCATCTTGCCATGCGCCGCATTCACCGGCAGCAGCTTGGCCA
>DAHVTI010000010.1 GCA_027324255.1 Bryobacterales bacterium
CGATCTGTCGGGCGGCCTGGGCCTGGGCGTCGGCGAGGGAGATGGCGCGCTCGAAGCGGCGCTTGGGGTCGGGCTCGCGGCGGACGTCATCGAGCGACGGGGGGGCGGCGGGGGGAGCGGCGATCAGGAGTGCGAGGAGGGCGCCGGCGAATGTCATCACCGCACCGCCTTTTCGAGGGCCTTGGCGCGGTGGCGGGCCTTCCATTCCTCGTCGGGAAACTTGCCTCCGCTCACCGCGAGGAACTTCCGGTAGCTTTCGAGCGCGAGCTTGGGCTGATTAAGGGCGTCGAGCATGGTGGCTCGAAAATAATGATATGCCGGGGTCTCGCCGTTGAGGGATCGGGCCTTTTCGAGAGCGGCGAGGGCGGGCTCGTAGTGCTTCAGGAGAAGCAGCATGGCGGTGAGCTCGTTCCAGGCTTCGCCGGAGCCGGGCTTGAGCTTGACACCGGAGAGGAACTGGCGGGCGGCGGCGTCGTAGTCCTTGCGGTCGCGGAGGAGGCGGCCGTAGAAGACCACCATGTCGAAGTTGGAGGGCTCGGCCTCGACGAGTTTGGCGGCGATGGCGAGGGCGTTATCGGGCTGCTTGTTGCGGAGGTAGGCGGTGGCGAGGGCGTAGAGGACGGCGGGGGTGGGACTCTTCGAGCGGGCGAGTTCGAGGCTGGAAATGGCGCCGGGGAAGTCGCCCTGGGCGAGGAGGATGACGCCGCGGCGCTCCTGGGCGGCGGGGTCGCCGGGGAAGCGGGCGTAAACGGCGGCGGCTTCGGCGGGCATTTTGGCGTTTTCGTAAGCGGTGGCGAGTTCGAGGGCGAGCGAGTTGTCCTGGGGGGAGAGTTCGGCGGCCTTGGCGAACGCGGCGGCGGCCTGTTTCCAGTCTTCGCGGCCGGCGAGCGCGCGGGCGGCGAGGTAGGCGGCCTTGGGGTCCTGCGGCTTCTGGACGAGGCAGGCGTCGAGGAGGGTGGAGGCTTCGGGGAACTGGGCGGTCTTGACGAGGAGTTGGGCGAGGTTGAGACGGGCCTCGTAGAGGTCCTCTTTCAGGGCGAGGGTTTTCCGGAAGCCCTGGATGGCGTCGGCGTCGTTGCCGGCGAGGGAGTTGGCGAGGGCGAGGTTGAACTGGATGGGGACGCTCTCGGGGTCCTTTTCGGCGAGGGGCTTCAATACGGCTACAGCCTGGTCGTAGCGCCCGGCGTCGAGGTGGGCGGAGGCCTCGGCGAGCGGATCCTGCTGCGCGGGCAGGAGGGCGAAGACCAGGAAGGCCTCGAGGAGGAGCACGCCTTTATTGTAGCGGCGCGGAGTTTTGAGGGACGCTCGCCTCGAGTCGCTGTGCTCCGTCGGAATCCGCATGGTTTCCGACGAGACCGTTTGTTTCTTATATCCACATGGATATACTGAAGAGATGAGGCCGGTGCGTTTCCTCGGAGACTCGCTGAAGGCGCTGCGGGAGTTCCCCGAGGATGCTCGACAGGACGCCGGGTACCAGTTGCACAAGGTGCAGCAAGGAGATCAGCCTGACGACTTCAAGCCGATGACCGCGATTGGCAAGGGCGTCGAGGAGATTCGCATCACGGAAGAGAGCGGCGCCTACCGGGTTATTTACGTCGCCCGGCGTGAGGAGGCCGTCTACGTCCTGCACGCCTTCCAGAAGAAGACACGGGCGACTTCGAAGCGTGATCTCGACACGGCCAGAATGAGATTCGCAGAACTGCCGAGAGGTGGAAGATGAGCAAACCTGAGAGCTATTCCAGCGTTTGGGACGCCTTGGCGGACACGCCCGGGCAGGCGGCCAATCTTCGGGCGAGGGCTGAGCTGATGCGGCAGATCACTGCTTTCGTGAAGCGGCAGGGCTGGACGCAAGTGGAGGCGGCGCAGCACTGCGGAGTCACGCAGCCAAGGATCAACGATTTGCTGCGCGGCCGGGTTTCGCGCTTCTCCCTGGACGCACTGGTGAACATCTCGGCCGCGCTGGGGTGCCGGGTGCGCGTTGATATTGAAGCCGCTTGAGTATTATCCATCGCCATGGGTGCGATGGCAATGGACGCCATGAGTGACGGAACTGGGCGATTCAACTGTGCCGATCATTTTAGCGAGAGGGTGCGATCGCTTTCTATCGGCGCAGTGTCCGACGAGGCGGCTTCGGGACGAAAAGGCAACGTCAGGACGACATGGAGGTGCCAGAGGCGTGCGACAGCATCGACATTGGTCGGGCGCGCATAATCGTCTCGGAGGAGGATGCTGGCTACCAAGTGCTGGTCGGCCAACTCCCGAGGCGCCTGGCTGGTTGTCTATCTGCTGACGAGTGGTTCCCGCAAGTGGCCTTCCCCGCGTTCAAAGCTAACCCAACCGAGTTGTGCCACAGAGCCCGGAAAGCTCCGTTCCAATAGGATCAGCGATAGGGACCACGGTCTTGGGCCGATACGTCTGCCTGGAACGGCCGGAATGGCCGCGCGCGGCCCGCCGCGGCTAGCCGACCATCTGGCGGAGGAAGCGGCCGGTGTGGGAGGCGGGGCAGGCGGCGATCTGTTCGGGGGTGCCGGTGGCGACGACAAGGCCGCCGGCGTCGCCGCCCTCGGGGCCGAGGTCGATGACCCAGTCAGCGTGGCGGATGACTTCGAGGTTGTGCTCGATGATGAGGAGGCTGGCGCCGTTGTGGACCAGGCGCTCGAAGGCGTCCAGGAGCTTGGCTATGTCGTCGAAGTGGAGGCCGGTGGTGGGCTCGTCGAAGAGATAGAGCACGCCCTTGGAGTCGGCATGGGTGAGGTGGGACGCCAGCTTGAGGCGCTGGGCCTCGCCGCCGGAGAGCGTG
>DAHVTI010000197.1 GCA_027324255.1 Bryobacterales bacterium
GCGCAGCGCACGTGCTGGAATTCCGCGGGCAGGCGATGGAAATGGTCGCGGCCGAGAGCGAACTGGCCGTAGCCGTCGGCGTACATGACGAATCGCACCATGTCGGAGACCGGCAGACCCTGGGCCTCGCAGCGGCCGCACAGGCGGCAGAAGTAGGGACGGATCTCTTCCAGCCG
Source organism: Bryobacterales bacterium (assembly GCA_027324255.1). GTDB lineage: Bacteria > Acidobacteriota > Terriglobia > Bryobacterales > Bryobacteraceae > Paludibaculum. The sequence continues at coordinate 177 of DAHVTI010000197.1, forward strand.
GGCGGCGAGAATGCGGGCATCGGCGTCGGTGAAAGGTCCGGTCATGGCGCGGAAGTCCTGCTCGAGTTGGTCCATGTCGGTCATGCTGGGCACGGTGGTGGCGATGGCCGGGCTTTTCAGGGCCCACTTGAGCGCGGCTTCCGGGAAAGCGGCCGGCCGCTGGGGTTGCGGCTGCGCCGCGGCGCCACGGCCGCGGCGGGCGCGGGCCATCACCTTCATGGCCACCAGCCCGACGCCGGCCTGGGCGAGTTTTTCGATGGCCGGGCCGTAGCTGGGGTCGGAGGCGAAATTGTCCTGGGCCTGAACCACGTCGAGCTTCGTCTCAATCACGCGGTCCGGGATGACAGGCAGATTGTGGGCGCTGACGCCGTTGAAGCGGACCTTGCCCTGCCGGCGGGCGGTGTGGAGGGTATGGAGCAACTCCCCGGTGATTTCCTGCGCGCTGCTCTTGCCGTGGAGAAGCCGGACGTCGAGGTAATCGGTATTGAGTTTCTCGAGGCTGATGTCGAGCTCAGCGAGGGCGCCCGCTTTGTGCCGGGCGTCTTCCGTGGTGGACAGGAAGATGACCTTGCGCGGGCGCCAAGCGCCACTCCCACCATGCGCTCGGTCTGGCCGTTCTGGTAACCGCGGGAGGTGTCGAAGTAGCCGATGCCCAGGTCGACATGCCGGGCGATGACCGCGGGATCCGAGGTGATCATGCAGCCGCAGCCGACGGTGGAGACCTTCAATCCCGTTTTGCCGAGGGTGCGATCGGCCACCTTCGACGGGCCGCCAACAGAGGAGCCGGAGCGGAGCGGGCAGGGCCGGATGGAATGGATGTCAGGCCGGCGGTTGGCACCGCCATGCCGGACAGGCGAAAGCTGCGTCGAGATTCACTCTCCACTGTGCTGCCGCCTACGCCCTTTCGATGAACAGATCCGGACGTCCCACCTATGGGCGCGGCAGCTTCCGGCATCGCGGCCGGGAAGATTCGACGCAGGGCCGCCGGCAGGGAGGAAGGCTCTTCAAGCAGTAGGGATCGTCTCCAGGATGACGTCACTTTGTCCGTCCCGGGGGGAGCACCTGGATGGAAAGCCACGGATCTCAAGACCGGATGGCTTTCCGAGGAGGCTGGGGGTGGCGGGGCGGGGGACGGCGGCCTGGACACGCTGTGGGGCGAGGGGGAAAATTGGGAGCATGAGCACGTTCCTGATGGTGCTGGCGGCCGGGGTCGGGGTGTGGCTGCTGCATCGGGTGGCGCTGTGGATGGAGAGGCGGGGGTGGATTTACTGGACACGGTCGGGGGGGCATTCGACGCGGGCGGGGAATGCGCTGCTGGAGGTGCAGGGGTTGCTGGAACCGGAGAAGCGGCACGTGATCGAGATGAAGCGGGACGTCCGGGGGGAACGGGACGAGAGCGGGGAGGGGCCTGAGCCGGAGTGAGGGGAGAGGAAGCGGTGGGGAGAGCTTGAACGGGGGAGTCGTTTTACGCCTTATCAAAAAATTGAATTGGCGAGGCGGCCCTCGGATCCCTTACACTCTGAGTCATCCGCCTTTCCATGGGCTCCGTTCCGCCCTGGTTTACTCCCCACCCCGCCGGTGAAGCAGCCTGAACTGCGCGACAGGAGGCGGATTGTGTGCCCACGCTCGAACGGAAACGCAGGAAAGGAACAGTGCTGGTCATGGTGAAGGAGAGCCGGAGTGCCGGTCTGATTGCGCTGGCGACAGGGCTCGGCGGCAGCGCGGCCGGCGCCCTCCCCACGAAGACGGAACCGCGGGCCGCCAAGGCGACTCCACGGAAACAGACCGACATCCTCCGGACGATGGTTGGCGGCGCGCCGGGATTCTCATGCGGGCCGGCTGCGCGATGGCGGCAAGCGGATTCGCCCGCGCCAGGAACCCGGGCAGCATGATGATGAAGAACCTGCCGGCATTCTGTGTGGGCGGGGCGGCGTACCGCGCCGCGAGGTTCACCCCGATGTTCGGGGTGAGCAACAGAGCATCGAATTGCGCCTCCCGCTCCGACAACTCGACGCTGGACGGGCAGTGGGGGCACACGTTCCGGTTCCTCCAGATGGTGTTTGCGGCGACGGCGGAACGGACGGAGTCTTCCTCCCACCTGGTTTGCCGCTTTCCGATCCCGCCCGCGACGTCTCCGAACTACGGCGGCTGGGCATGGGGCAAGCTGTCCGCGGCGGGCGGCGCTGGGGGCTGCGAGCATCTAGGGAATGAAGTTCGGGCAGCCGGACTCCGGCACGACGTCCGAGGGAGTGCCGGGAGAGCTGGTGGCGCTTCCGCCGCCGGGCAGCTTGATTCCGGGATTCCGGGCGGGCATCCTGGCGGTCTTCGCGGCGCCGCTCTTCGACAGGGTGAAGATCGAAGATGCGGTGGGGACGATTTCGGTGCAGGGGGGGTGCGAAGAGATGCCGCCGGCGGCCGGACTTCGCGCGAGCCGGGAAGGGGAGATGGAAGGGCTGGACCACAGCGAGTGCGGGGCGGAACCGTACCCCGCTTTCGCGCGGGCGACGACGGGGGCCTTCGGCGGGGATCATCCGGAGCCCCTGGGCTACCGGCCCGAAACCTGAGCCCGCGAGGGATGAGAACCGGGCCGGGGCATGGAGCCGCGGCCCCACTCCAGCGAGAAAACGCATGCCGATCAGCGATGAGTACCTCGTCAGCTACCTGCTACAGGAAACGCGGAGAGAGACGGTCCGGTGGCGCTGCGCGCGGGACGAAGGCGGCGTGGGGTACACAGCCCGGATGAACGGCGTCCTGTTGAAACTGGAGCGGATCGAATCCACGACGGAATCGCGGCTTTGGCTGCGGCTGGAATCGGAGGAGGGCTCGGCGCTGGTGGCGGAGCCGCTGGGGAGGGGCCTGTGGGGCCGCCGCTACGGATCCGACACGGAGCGCGCCCTGGCGGATTGCCTGCAGCGGCTGGAGCAGGCGGTAGCGGCGCAAAGCCGGCGGAGGGCGCAGGCAGCCGCCGATCCCGAGCGGCGGGAGGCGCTGTTCCGCCGCATTGTGATGGCGGGGCCGGCCGCGGAGTAGCGCCGCGGCGGGCCGGATCAGATCCTTTGAAAAAGCTCATACCATGCACACCATTCCAGCCTTTCTGCTTTCCATGCCCGGCCCGAGCCAGGGCGACCTGCCGGTTTCGGTAACGCTGCTGCTGGTGTTCGGAACGGCCAAGCTGCTATCGGAGGCATTCGAGTGGCTGGGGCAACCCGGCATTGTGGGCGAGATTCTGGCGGGGATCCTGCTGGGCCCGAGCCTGCTGAACGCGATTCATCCGGACGCAACGCTGCACACGCTGGCCGAGCTGGGCGCGATGTTCCTGCTGTTTCGAGTGGGGATGGAGATGAAGCCTACGGAACTGCTGCGGCTGGGCGGAAGGGCGTCGCTGATCGCGACCGCGGGGGTGGTCCTGCCGTTCATCGTGGGGTGGGCGGCGGCGTCGGCGGGGGGGAGCCCCTCCGTGGAGGCGATTTTCATCGGGGCCTCCCTGGTGGCGACGAGCGTCGGCATCACGGCACAGGTGCTGGCGGCGCGGGGCGTGCTGGACAGGCGGGCGAGTCAATTGATCCTGGCGGCGGCGGTGGTGGACGACATTCTGGGGCTGCTGGTGCTGGCGGTGGTGGGCAGCGGCGCCAGGGGGGCGATCGATTGGGAGAGGCTGGCGATTACCGGCGGCCTGTCGGTGTCGTTCGTGCTGGCGGCGCTGTTCCTGGGGGCGCCGGCGATGAAGCGCCTGGCGCCGCGGCTGACGCGGACGCTGCGCGCCGGGGAGAGCGAACTGGCGGTGGCGATGGTGGTGCTGTTCGCACTGGGCGTGCTGGCTGAGTACACCGGGGTAGCGGCGATCGTCGGAGCCTTCCTGGCCGGCTCAATGTTCGCCGAGAGCGCGAGCCGCAGAATCCGCGACATCTGCCACGGCACGACGGAGCTGCTGGTTCCTTTCTTTCTGGTCTCGATCGGGCTGAAGGTGAATCTGCACGTGTTCGCGGACTCCAGGCTGCTGCTGGCGACGCTGGGATTGATCGTGATTGCGGCGGCGTCGAAGGTGGTGGCGTGCGGGCTGGCCGCGCTGCCGCTGGGCAGGCAGGAAGCGTTCCAGATAGGGGTGGGGATGGTGCCGCGGGGGGAGGTGGGGATGATTGTGGCGCAGATGGGCCTGGCGCTGGGGGCGTTGAGCAACGCCGCCTATTCGGCGGTCGTGCTGATGGCCGCCGCCACGACGCTGCTGGCGCCGCCGCTAATCTCCTACGCCTTCCGGGACGAAGTTCCCGCGGCGGAAGGCGAAGAGGTGCTGCGGCTGGGCTAGGGAGCGGGGGCCGAAGAGGAGGCAGGGATGAAGAGATTTCTTGCGGCGCTGTTGGCCGCGGCGGCGTGTGGCGCGGCCGGCGCGCCGCCGGCGGTGACGCTGACGCATTTCCGGGGCGGCGTCTACATCGCCGTGGACACCTTCTACGCCGCGGAGAACTCGGTGGTGTACGTGGGGCCGGAGAGCGTGACGGTGGTGGGGGCGACATGGACGCCGGAGACGGCGCGGCTGCTGGCGGCGGAGATCAGGAAAGTGACGGCCAAGCCGATTCGCGAGGTGGTGGTGCCGGACTATCATCCGGACCGGGCGGGCGGGAGCGCGTACTTCCGTTCGATCGGCGCGAAGGTGGTTTCGCGGCGGCAGACGGTGGAACTGCTGAAGCAGAGATGGGACCAGGCGGTGCGCGAAGTGAGGGCGGGGCAGGCGTCGTACCCGGCGCTGGCGGCGGCGCTGCCGGACACGGTGCACGAGGGCGACTACGAACTGCAGGGCGGGAGGGTGCGGGCCCTCTACACGGGTCCGGCGCACACGCCGGACGGAATTTTCGTGTACTTCCCCGAGGAGCGGGTCTTGTACGGCAACTGCATCCTGAAGGAGCAGTTGGGAAACCTGGACTCGGCGGATCTCGTGGAGTATCCCAGGACGCTGCTGAAGCTGAAGGCGATGAAGCTGGGCTACACGGCCATCATCGCGGGGCACTTTTCACCGGTGCACGGGCCGGAACTGCTGGACCGGTTTCTGGAGATGCTGGCCGCGCACGGGCGTGGGGCGCGCTGAAGGGAGGCGCGGGTCAGGGCCGGGGGCGGCGGGCCGCCGATTTGCGGATATGCTGGATGGCTGGCACGCAAAGGAGGCTCGGCGCAATGAAGTACTGGTTCCGGGTGGCGGAGGGCGACGACCGGGAGTGGAGCGCGCGGCTGATGGCGGGGATGGATCCGTGGCTGCGGCTGGGGCGGAGCTACGAGGACCGGCTGGAGAAGTGCGGGCATCCGGAGTACACGCTGCTGATCGAGGTGGGAGAGAAGGGGCGCGCGGGGTGCGCGCTGCTGCATCCGCGAGGGGTGGCGGGGTCGCCTTACGTGGCGTCGATCGCGGTGGCGCCGGAGGCGCGGGGGGAGGGCGCGGGGACGGCGCTGCTGGATTACGCGGAGAACTACTTCGAAGGAGCGCGGCACATGTTCCTGTGCGTCTCTTCCTTCAACCCGCGGGCGCGGGCGCTGTACGAGCGGCTGGGCTATGAGCTGGTGGGCGAACTGAAGGACTACGCAATGGAGGGGGCGTCGGAGTTCCTGATGGTGAAGCGGCTGGGCGGGCGATGAAGCGGGAGTGGGGGCTGGTGGGGCTGCTGTCGGCGACGGCGACGGCGAGCTACCTGGCGCGGGTGAACGTGTCGGTGGCGGGCCTGCTGATGATGCGGGAGCTGGGGCTGTCGCAGGAGGCGATGGGGCGGGTGTTCAGCGCATTCCTGCTGGGCTACGCGCTGTGCCAGGTGCCGGGGGGGATGCTGGCGGACCGCTACGGGGCGAAGCGGGTGTTGGGGTGGGCGGCGCTGGCGTGGGTGACGGCGACGCTGGGGATGGCGGGGGCCGGGGTGGTGGCGCTGCTGCTGGCGGGGCGGTTCGTGCTGGGGGTGGCGGAGGCGCCGATGTTTCCGGCGGCGGCGCGGGCAATTGCGTCGTGGATGCCGGAGGGGCTGCGGGGGCGGGCGAACGGGATGGTGGTGGCGGCGATCGGGCTGGGATCGGCCATCGCGCCGCCGCTGGTGAGTTTCGTGATGCTGAGGTGGGGGTGGCGGGCGGCGCTGGCCGCGTCGGCGCTGCCGGCGCTGCTGGCGGGGCTGGTGTGGATGAAGGCGCGGGTGCCGCCGGAGCGGGCGGCGGGGCAGGGAGAAGCGGGCGGGCTGCCGCGGTCGCGGAGCTTTGTGCTGCTGACGCTGAGCTACACGCTGCAGGGCTATGTGGGGTACATCTTCGTTTACTGGTTCTACCTGTACCTGGTGCAGGTGCGGCACTTCAGCGTGCTGGAAGGGGCATGGATGGGGAGCCTGCCGTGGGTGCTATCGATCGTGTCGATTCCGCTGGGCGGATGGTTGTTCGACTGGCTGCCGGGGTGGAGGAAGGCAATTCCGATGGCGGGGCTGGCGGGGTCCGGCGTGCTGATCGCGGTGGGGGCGAGGACGGAGCACGCGTGGGGTGCGGCGGCGTGCCTGGCACTGGCGACGGCACTGGTGCTGAGCGTGGAGGGGCCGTTCTGGACGACGATGACGTCGATTGCGGGGCGGCGGAGCGGGGCGGCGGGGGGCGTCATGAACATGGGCAGCAACCTGGGCGGGCTGGTATCGCCGGCGCTGACGCCGTGGCTGGCGGCGCGGCTGGGGTGGGAAGCGGCGCTGCTGGTGTCGGCGGGGGCGGCTATTGCGGGTGGGCTGATGTGGGTGTGGATCGAGGGGGGGCGGGTGGAGGATGGGGTGGAGCCTGGCCGGTGACGCTACGATCACTTTGGATCGACAAAACGCTATGTACCTCTATCCGGCAAGACTGGGAAACGACACCAACGGGACGATTCTGGTGACCTTCCCGGACGTCCCGGAGGCCATCACCTATGGTCAAGACCGTGCGGAGGCCTTCGTCCGCGCCGCGAATGCACTGGAGACCGCCCTATCGTTCTACGTGGACGAGGGGAAACCGCTGCCCAAGGCGGGCCGCGCCCGCGGCCGGAACATCGTGCCGGTGGCGGTCTGCGCCCTGGCAGACTTGAAGTTGCAGCTTTACGAATCGCAGCGCTCGCCGGGGATTCGAAAGGCGGAACTGGCGCGGCGGATGGGGATCTCCAGAACGAACATCGACCGGCTGTTCGACCTCACGCGCTCGTCGCGCGTCGAGCAACTGGAAGCGGCCTTCCGGGCGCTGGGGAAGAGGCAGGTGATCCACGTGGAAGACGCGGCTTGAGGCTTTTGCCGCGCCGGGGGCCGCACCAAGGGGGGAAGGGGGGAGAAGTTGGAGAGAGGGCCGCAGCCTTGCGTTGTTCCGCGTTTGCGGTGACCAGGCAATCACAAGAGATTACCATTGAGGCGTGGCCCGCGGCGGGTTGAAGCGGTGGCTGAAGAAGCAGGGATGCCGGTTTGTCGAGGGCAAGCGCCAAACCAAGGTCCTTTTGAAGGGCCGCGCCACCTTGATCCCGCGCCATGCGGCGGTGGAGATGATGACGGTGGAGATGAAGACGGGGAGGGTTGAGGGGATTCTCAAGGCGCTGGGGTTGAAAGGAGAGTAGCATGGCGGCCTACTCTGCATCGTCATGACCACTTCATCAGTTGGGCTGGTGGATGGTTTCAATCCAAGGACTTCTTACAATTATTATGTCCACTTGAGGGAACGGATGGTTGGAAATTCCACTGTAGACGGGGT